>NZ_CAJYIU010000245.1 GCF_913775355.1 uncultured Aureimonas sp. | reverse complement strand
ACGGCGATCGAGACGAAGTTGATGCCCTGGTAGAGCTCGAGCTGACCGAAGGTGAAGCGTGGCGTGCCAGTGTAGATGTCCTGGCCGACGGTGCCGAGCAGCAGACCGAGGCAGATCATGGCGAGCGCCTTGATGATCGAGCCGTGGGCGAGCGAGATCGAGACGAGAAGGCCGAGCACGATCAGCGCGAAGTATTCTGGCGCACCGAACTGGAGGGCGACGCGCGCCAGCGGCGGGGCGGCGATGGCAAGGAGCAGCGTCGCCACCGAGCCGGCGAAGAAGGAGCCGAGCGCGGCCGTTGCGAGCGCCGTGCCGGCCCGCCCTTTCCTAGCCATCTGGTAGCCGTCGATGGCGGTCACCGCCGACGAGCTTTCGCCCGGCAGGTTGATGAGGATCGCCGTCGTCGAGCCGCCGTACTGGGCGCCGTAATAGATGCCCGACAGCATGATGAGGGCGGTGACGGGCGAGAAGGAGAAGGTGATCGGCAGGAGCATGGCGATCGTCGCCGTCGGCCCGATGCCGGGCAGGACGCCGACGAGCGTGCCCAGCAGCACGCCGACGAAGCACCAGAAGATGTTGATCGGGGTGAGCGCCGTTTCGAAGCCGAGCGCGAGATTGGCCAGAAGATCCATCGTGTCCGCGCCTCAGGAGAAGGTGAGAAGTGGGCCGAAGGTCGGCAGGGTGATGCCGAGGCCGACCTTGAAGACCAGCCAGCACAGAGCCGACATGCAGACCGCGATCGTCAGCGACGAGACGATCGAGTTCTTCGCGGAGGCGAGCGCCACGATCGCGGTCCCGATGAAGACGACCGGCACGAGGCCGAGAAGCGATCCGAACTCGCCGAAGATCACGAGCGCGGCGATGATCAGGACGATGCCCTTCCAGGGGATCGGCGTCTTTTCGATCCGCTCGTCCTTGCGCAGGCCGCCGAAGGCGATCATCGCGCCGAAGATCGCGAGCAGGATCGCGAGCGTCATCGGAATGAAGCCGGGTCCCATGCGGATGGCCCGGCCCATGTCGTAGTTCGAGGCCTCGAGCGCGAAGCCCGCGGCGATGGCCATGAAGATCAGGCCCGCCAGAAGATCACGACGCGATTTCGCGCCTTCGGTTGCTTGCATGGAAAGGTCCCCCCGGACGGATACGATCGGTCGAGCCGGCCGGGGTGAACCCCGGCCGGACGGCACTGTCTGCGAGCCGTGGACGGCCGATCAGTCGGCGTAGGTGCCGGCGGCCTGGATGATCGGGCGCCAGAGCTCGATCTGCGAGGTCAGCTGCGCCTTCAGCGAGTCCGGGGTCGCGTCCGCGGCCGAAACCGGCGCGGTGCCGAGTTCCGCGAAGCGCGCCTTGACGGTGTCGTTGGCCAGCGCCTTCTGCAGGGCGCCCTCGAGCTTGGCGATGATGGCGGGATCGGTGCCCGCCGGCGCGTAGAGCCCGTGCCAGACGCCGATCTGCATCTTGTCGAGGCCGACTTCCTTCGTGGTCGGCAGGTCCGGCAGCGAGGCGACGCGCTCCGGCGTGGTGACGGCGTAGGCCTTCACTTCGCCGGCCTTGATCTGGTTTGTCGTGTTGGTGGTCTGGTCGCAGAGGACGTCGACCTGACCGCCCACGATGTCGGTCATCGCCGGGGCGGCGCCCTGGTAGGGCACGGTGATCATCTGCACGCCGAGCGCTTCCTGCAGGAGCATGCCGCACAGGTGCGAGGCGGAGCCGATGCCGGCATGGGCATAGGTCGTGTCGGCGCCGTTCGCCTTCAGATAGGTGATGAGGCCGGCGGCGTCGGACGGCTCGAGGTCCTTGCGCGCGACGATGGTCATCGGCACCGAGGTGACCTGGCCGATCGGCGCGAAGGCCTTCAGCGGGTCGAAGGCGAGCTGGCGGTAGAGGGTGGGCGCCGTTGACATGCCGATATGGTGGAGGAGGAGCGTGTAGCCGTCGGGCTTGGCCTGGGCCACCTGACCGGCGCCGAGCGTGCCGCCCGCGCCGCCGACGTTCTGCACCAGCACCTGTTGGCCGAGTTCGCTCGTCATGGTCTGCGCGATCAGGCGCGTCACGGTGTCGGTCGGGCCGCCGGCGGAGAACGGCACCACGATCGTGATCGGCTGCGTCGGGTAGTCCGCCTGCGCGGACGCGGCGGATGCGGCAGCCAGAACGGCGATCGAGGCGAGAAGCCCCTTCCAAATCGTCGACATGATTCCTCCCAGAGTGTCGGCGCGCCGGAGAGCTTGGCGCAGGGCCGGACAGCACAGGATTTGTGACGGTTTGTCCAGTCGTCCTTCCCCGCCAACCTGCGGAAAACGCACGATCTTCAGCGCTTTAAAGCGATATACTAGTATTGTATCGTTTGAAAGAAAGGCTTGCGTAGTTATTGCGCCTTGTACTTGCCCAATAGTCGGACGATTGCGCTTGCGTTTCTGTCGGGCGGGCACCCAGCGGGCGAACGACTTGTTGCGGCCGGTCGATCACGACTTCGGCATCGAGGCATTCGACAGCCGGACAAGAAAAAACCCTGCAGCCGGATCGGCGCAGGGTTCGCTCATGTCGGTCGTCGCCCCGTTTCGCCAGTTCATCCGTGGTCGAAGCGGGAAGACGGGAGAAGGTCTAGCGGGTCGAGCTGGCTCGAGGCTTGCCTTTCGGAAGGAGGCCCGCCGACGGATCGGCGGGGAGATCGGGTCGGGCCGTCCCGGTTCGGGAGAGCCGGAGCCTGGATCGGCTCAGAGAGCCTTGAGGTTCTGCGCCGCGAGCTTGCCGGTCTTGCGGTCGGCCACGAGCTCGAAGCTGACCTTCTGGCCGTCGGTCAGGCCATCGAGGCCCGAGCGCTGCACCGCCGTGATGTGCACGAAGGCATCCTGACCTCCGTCATCCGGGGCGATGAAGCCGAAGCCCTTGTCGGAGTTAAACCATTTCACGGTTCCCGTAGCCATGGGACACCTTTCTACGCAAGCGTTCGTCGGCGGCCTTCCGGCGCGCTCCAGTTTCGAGTATCGCGATGAAACGGGAGAACCGGCTCTGCGCCAACGGCGCAAGGCCCAAGCGTCCGGCCATCTTTCGACCATTCCGATATGCCCTCGCCGGACCAAAAACGCAAGTCGTCGTTACGTCCGGGCGCGGCAATGATTCTTGGCCCTGGCCTCGCATGCGCGCGTGTGCCGCAGGATCTTATGTGGCCGCCGAAGCATTCGTGCGGGGATGACCCATAAGCCAACGCCTGCGGCGCGTCCCTGTATCTCGTCCGAACGACCGGAGATCCCATGCTGAACCGGGTGAAGCCGGCCGAAGACCCCGGCGTCGTGCGGCCGGGGCGGCCGGGGCCGCTGCCGCTCGAGAGCTACAGCGCGCTCGGCGACGGCCGCAGCGTCGCTCTCGTCGGCACCGACGGCTCGATCGACTGGTGGTGCGTGCCGAACATGGACTCGGCCCCGATGCTGGACCGCGTCCTCGACGAGGGAAGCGGCGGGTTCTTCTCGCTGACCCCGGTCGGCGATTACACGTCGCACCGCGCCTACCGGCCGGATTCCAACGTTCTCGAGACCGTCTTCGAGACGTCGCGCGGCCGCGCGCGCATCGTCGAAGCGCTGAACAGCGGATCGGGCGGACGCCTGCCCTGGTGCGAACTGGCGCGCCGGATCGAGGGGATCGAGGGCGAGGTCACCTTCGAGATGCGCCTCGTCTTCGGCACGCAGGCCGACACGATCTGCCCGTTCCTCTACACTAACGCCAATGCCACGACCTTCCACGCCGGGTCGGTGATCGGTCTCCTGCGCGTGAGCGACGGCGTGCGGATCGAGGAAGAGGGGGACACCGAGATCCGCGGGCATGTCCGCGTCGCGGCCGGGGCGCGCGAACTCGTGGCGATCGTGGCGGGCGAGGACGAGCCGCTGGTGGTCGAGGAGCCCGAGCGGATCAGCGCCCGCATCGACGTGACCGACGACGAGTGGCGGCAATGGTCGGCCGGCATCCGCTTCGAGGGATCGTATCGCGCCGAGGTGATGCGCAGCGCGCTGGCGCTGAAGCTCCTTCTCTACTCGCCGACCGGCGCGATCGCGGCGGCCGCCACGACGTCGCTGCCTGAAGGCATCGGCGGCGAAAAGAACTACGACTATCGCTACGCCTGGGTGCGCGACGCGTCCTACACGATCAAGGCGCTCCTGCGCATCGGCGCGATGGCGGAGGCCAAGGGCGCCTTCACCTGGCTCATCAAGCGGCTGGCCGAACACGGCGCCCTCGTCTGCTATACGCTGGAAGGCGAGCGCCTGCCGGCCGAGGAGACGATGATCGACCTGCCGGGCTATCGCGGCAGCCGTCCCGTTCGGCGCGGCAACCAGGCGGCGGGCCAGCATCAGCACGGCATCTTCGGCGACATCTTCGAGACCGCGGCGCGTTTCGTGGCGGGCGGGCATGTGCTCGACCCGCGCAGCGCCGCCGTCCTCGCGGGCGTCGCCGACCGGTGCGCGGAGACCTGGCGCCAGCCCGATTCCGGCATCTGGGAATTGTCCGAGCGCCGGCACTACACGATGTCGAAGATCAGCGCGTGGCAGGCGCTCGCACGCGCCGTGGAACTGGCCGACGGCGGCCATATCCCCTCGACCTGCCGCGAGCGCTGGGCGCGCTCGCGCGACCGGATCGCCGAATGGGTGGACGCCAACTGCTGGTCGGAGCGCGATCAGGCCTATGTCATGGTGCCGGGCGAGAGCGGCCTCGACGCCTCGCTGGCGCTCGCCGTGCGCTTCGGTTTCGACGGTCGCGATCGGCTGGAAAAGACGCTGCGCGCGCTCGACAAGCGCCTGCGCAAGGGCCTGTTCCACTATCGCTACCACGGCGTCGAGGACCACGAAGGCTGCTTCCTCGCCTGCACCTTCTGGATCATCGAGGGGCTGGCGCTTCTCGGACACCGCGACGAGGCGCGCCTGCGCTTCGACGAGGTCCTGTCGGCGCTGGGAGATCGGGGGGCGGGCATCCTGGCGGAGATGGTCGATCCCGATACGCTCGCCTATCTCGGCAACATGCCGCAGGGGCTCAGCCATCTCGCCCTGATGCAGACCGCCGCGACGCTCGACGGCTGCGCCCTCTGAAGGCGTCGCTTCACCGGCGTTCCGCAGCGGCAACGAAAGATTAGCGCGCGGCCGATAGGGTCCGGCACAGAATTATCGGACCACCATCCAGCCGCGCGAGCCATGACCCGCGCGGTTCAGGGCGCGTCATGACGGCACTCGACCTCGGAACCGTCCTGGTTCTGCACAAGACCTCGCTGCTGGCTGGAGCCGGCGGGCTGCTCCTGCCGTGGCTCGGCGGCGGGCGCCCGCGCGGCGTCGGCACCCTCGCGGTCGGCTATCTCCTTCTCGCGCTCGGCGCCTTTCTTGCAGGGCTCGGCGAGTTCGGGGCGATCAGCGCCGAGACGTGGCGCAGCAGCAGCCTCGCCCTTGCGGTCCTCGCCTACACGCTGATCTACTGCGGCATCCGCCGGCTCGACCGCCCCGCCGGGCGCGCCCTCTGGCTCCTGGCGGCGTCTCCGGTGGTTCTCGTCGTCGGCCTCCTGACCCCCGTCTTCGACGACAACACACTGCGCGCCTCCGCCTTCCACGCGGTGGCGGCGCTTGCCGGACTGGCCTCGGCCCTCTCGCTGATCCGGGCCGGCCGGCGCGAGCGGCTCGCCTCGCGCGCGCCGCTCGCCTTTGCGCTTGGCGCCTGCGGGCTGGTCTACGGCGTCCAGTTCCCGTTGATCGCGCTCGGCTTCAGTTCGCCCGGCTCGATCGCGATCGGCTTCGCGGTGACGATGATGCTGAACTTCTCGATCGCCGCGCTCGTCGTGTCCTTCGTGCGGGAACGGGGCGAGGAAACGGAGCGCCGGCGTTCGGTGACGGACGCGCTCACCGGCGTCCTCAACCGCCATGGATTTCGCGATGCGGTGCCCGATTTCGTGCCCGAGGGCGCGGCGATGCTGCTTCTCGACCTCGACCACTTCAAGTCGATCAACGACCGCTTCGGCCACGCTGGCGGCGACACGGTGCTGACGCGCCTGTCGCGTCTTGTGGAAGCGTGCCTGCGGCCGGGCGAGACTCTCGCGCGGCTCGGCGGCGAGGAGTTCGTCGTGTTCCTGCCCCATGGCGGGGGCCGGGCGGTGGAACTGGCCGAGACGGCGCGTGCGCGGCTGGCCGATGCCGTAATCGACTGGCGCGGCGAGCAGATCGTGGTCAGCACCAGCGTCGGCGTGGCGCTAGCTTCGCCCCGAAGGAGCGAAGGCCGCGAGGCACTCCTTGCGCGTGCCGATGCCGCACTCTACCGGGCCAAGCGGCTCGGCCGGAACCGGGTGGAGATCGACGGGGCCGCGCCGTCCGACGGTGCGGAGCGACCATCTACCCCCTGGCAGGGCGTCACACCGCACTTCGCGCCGGGCTGAGGGACCGCGCACGCGGCGCCGTCGGCCCATCGTCGCTCGGCACGGTGCCGTGCGGCAGGAAATGGATGTGCGGGCGGGTGTGATGCGGCGAGGTCTCGACGCGCGCCTCGACCGCGAAGACCTCGCGCAGGAGGCTTTGCGTGAGCACCGCGTCCGGCGCGCCGGCGGCCACGACGCGCCCGCGATCGAGGATCAGCAGCCGGTCGCAGAACATCGCCGCATGGTTCAGGTCGTGCAGCGAGACGATGCAGGTCATCGACAGGCTGGAGACCAGCTGCAGCAGGCCGATCTGGTGCTGGATGTCGAGGTGGTTCGTCGGCTCGTCGAGGAGAAGCTCGGTCGGCGTCTGGGCGAGGGCGCGGGCGATGTGGGTGCGCTGGCGCTCGCCGCCGGACAGGGCATGCCAGCGCTCGCGGCGCTTCGAGGTGAGGCCCGTTCGCCGCAGCGCCTCGTCCACCGCCGCCTCGTCCGCGCCGGTCCAGCCCGAGAAGGGCGAGCGGTGCGGAAAGCGGCCGAGCCGCACGACGTCGATCACCTTGAGGTCGGCGTTCGTCGCCGCATGCTGCTCGACGAAGGCGACGCGCCGGGCGAGCGAGCGCCGCCCGAGCCGCGCGATATCAGTGCCGTCGAGCCGGACCGTGCCTTCGTTCGGACGCCGGAGGCCGGCGAGAAGGCGAAGGAGCGAGGTCTTGCCCGAGCCGTTGGGCCCGAGCAGCCCCAG
This sequence comes from uncultured Aureimonas sp., assembly GCF_913775355.1. GTDB lineage: Bacteria > Pseudomonadota > Alphaproteobacteria > Rhizobiales > Rhizobiaceae > Aureimonas. The sequence continues at coordinate 1,423 of NZ_CAJYIU010000245.1, read as the reverse complement.
GACCTTGCCGGGTTCGGCTTCCAGCGAGACCCCGTCCACGACGGTCCGCCCGCCGATCCGCCAGGTGAGATGGTCGGCGACGATACTCATGCGGGCCGCTGCAGGCGATAGAGGATGACGGAGAAGAAGGGCACGCCGACCAGTGCGGTGACGACGCCGATCGGCAGGACCTGCTGCGGGATCAGGATGCGCGAGGCGATGTCGGCGAGCACCATGAAGACTGCGCCAATGAGGGCACAGGCCGGCAGGAGGCGCACATGCAGCGGCCCGACCAGGAAGCGCGCGACATGCGGCACGACGAGCCCGACGAACCCGATCGAGCCGACCATGCTGACGATCGTCGCGGTCATCACCGCGATCAGCGAGAAGAGGACGAGCCGCGTGCGCCCGACATGCACGCCCATCGCGGCCGCCGCCTCGTCGCCGAAGGCGAAGGCGTCGAGGACCCGCGACTGCAGGAGGCAGGCGAGGAGACCCGCGCCGACCACGACCGACACCAGCGTGAATTCGGGCCAGCGCACGCCCCCGAAGCTTCCGAGCAGCCAGAACATCACGTCGCGCGCCTGCTGCGCGTTGCCGGACGTGGTGACGACGTAGGACGTCGCCGCGTTGAAGAGCTGCGAGGCGGCGACGCCCGCAAGGATCGTCCGGTCAGCCCCGCCCCGCGTGCCGCCGGACAGGAGGGCCACGAAGAGAAAGGCCGCGAAGGCGCCGAGAAAGGCGCCCGCCGAGAGCGACACGGCGCCAGCGCCGAGGCCGAGGATCACGACCGCGACGGCCCCGGTCGAGGCGCCGGCCGAGATGCCAAGGACGTAGGGCTCGGCGAGCGGGTTGCGCAGGAGCGCCTGCATGACGGCGCCCGACAGCGCGAGACCCGCCCCGCAGAAGGCGGCGACCAGCGCGCGGCTGAGGCGGTAGTCCCAAATTACCGTCTCGTGAATGCGGCTGATCTCGACCGCGGTCCAGCCGAGGCGGTTCGTCAGCGCCGCAAGCGTCGTCGTCAGGGGAATGGGAAGATCGCCGATCCCGACGCTGACGCCCACCGCCAGCGCGATCACGGCGAGCGCGGCAAGGACGAGCGTGGCGGGCAGGGCGCCGCGGCTAAGCGCGCCGGACAAGACCGTCACTTGCGCAGACCGAGGGCCTTCAGCTGCTCGGCCACCTGTTCCGCCCCGTAGATCGTGCGGATCGTCGGGTTCATCGCCTGTCCGTCCATCACGACGATCGCCTCGTTGCGGACCGCCTTCATCTGGCTGGTCGCAGGATCGGAGGTCAGGAACGCGATCTTGGCCTCCGGCTTGTCGAGTTCCCAGCGGTTGCGGTCGAGGCTGGCGACGACGATCACGTCGGGATCGGCGGCGATGATGCTCTCCCAGCCGAGCGTCGGCCATTCCGCCTCGGTCTGGATGGCGTTGGTGCCGCC
>NZ_CAJYIU010000244.1 GCF_913775355.1 uncultured Aureimonas sp. | reverse complement strand
TGGCGAAGGCGGGGCTCGCCGACATCGCCCTGACGCTCGAAGCCGTCGGCGACACGGTGGCGCGCGAAAGCGTGACCGTTTCGGCGCGCGTGTCGGGCCGCGTGCAGGAGATCGCCTTCACCGACGGGCAGGACGTCGCCGCGGGCGACATCCTCGTTCGCCTCGATCCGGCGGATGCCGAGGATCAGGTGCGCGTCGCGGAAGCGGCGGCCGACGAGGCACGCCAGGCCTTCGGCCGCGCCGCCCAGCTGGCGCAGGACGGCACGGGCCCCCGCGCCGTCGCCAACGATTTGCAGCGGCAGGCGGAAGCGGCGGAAGCGCAGGTCGCCTCGGCGCGCGAGCGGCTCGACGACTACAACATCCGCGCCCCCTTCGCCGGGCGCCTCGGTCTTCGCAACATCAGTCTCGGCGCGCTGATCCAGCCGGGCGCCGAAGTGGCGCTGTTGGATGCCGTCGATCCGATCGAGATCCGCTTCACCGTGCCGGAGCGCTATCTCGGCGAGGTCCGCATGGGTGCGCCGGTCGAGGCGACGTCGGTCGCCTTCCCCGACGAGCGGTTCCGCGGCGAGGTGACGGCGATCGCGAGCCGCGTCGATCCGGCGCTGCGCACCGTGATGATCGAGGCGAGCGTGCCGAACGGCGACGAGAAGCTCTTGCCGGGCATGCTGATGAACGTGACGGTCGAGACCGGCCAGCGCGAGGACGCCGTCGTGGTGCCGCCGCTCGCGGTGCAGGTCGAGGGCGCGAACCACTTCGTCTTCGCCGCGAACGACGGCAAGGCCGAGCGCGTCGAGGTGCGCGTCGGCCAGCGGGACGCCGATCAGGTCGAGCTCGTGGAAGGGCTGGAGGCCGGGCGGCAGGTCGTGGTCGAGGGCTTCCAGGACCTCACCTCCGGCCAGGCGATCGAGCCGAAGGATGCGGGCGAGGGCGACACGCCGCCCGCCCGCGACGGTCCCGAGACCGGCCCCGGCGAAGCCCAGGCCGCCACCCCGGCCGCACGGGGCTGATCGTCCATGGGTCTCCTCGACAGCGTCATCACCCGGCCGATCCTGGCCGCCTCGTTCAACCTCCTCCTGATCGCGATCGGCATCGGCGCGATCCTCTCCCTGCCGATCCGCGAGTTCCCCGACGTCGACCCGCCGTCCGTCACGGTGAACACGATCTATCGGGGCGCGCAGGCCGAGGTGGTGGAGCGCGAGGTGACGCGCATCATCGAGGAGAACCTGTCGGGCATCGCCGGCATCCGGCAGATCCGCTCGACGACGCGTGACGAGAATTCCGACATCGACCTCGAATTCGTGGCGGGCACCGACATCGACGCCGCCGCCGCGGACGTGCGCGACAAGGTTTCCGCCGTGCGCAACGACCTGCCGGACCTCGTCGAGGAGCCGGTGATCGAGAAGGCATCGGCCGACGATCAGCCGATGATGTACCTGACGGTGCGCTCGGACGAGCTCGACACCGCCGCCCTCACCGACATCGTCGACCGGACGGTGGTCGACGCGATCGGCGCCGTGTCGGGCGTGTCCCAGGTCCAGATCGGCGGCGAGAAGCGCTATGCGATGCGCATCTGGCTCGACCGGCGCGCCATGGCCGCGCGCGGCGTGACCGCCTCCGACGTCTCGGCGCGGCTCGAGGCCGAGAACGTCGAATTACCGGCGGGCGAACTCGAGACCGCGACGCAGGCGATCACCTTGCGGGCCGACACGCGCTTTTCCTCGGCCGACGAGTTCCGCGAGCTGTCGCTCGTCGACCGGCAGGGCAACCGGGTCCGGCTCGGTGACATCGCCACCGTCGAGGTCGGCGTCGAGGATCGCAACTCCGGCTTTCGCGTCGACGGGCAGGACGCGATCTCGCTCGGCATCGTGCGCCAGTCCAACGCCAACACGCTGGAGATCGCCCAAGGCGTGATCGACGAGCTCGATTCGGTGCGCGATCAGATCCCCGATTCGGTCGAGATCGCGGTCGGCTACAACGAGGCCGTCTTCATCCGCGAGAACCTGAAGAACGTCGCCTCGACGCTGATCCAGACGATCGCCGTGATCGTGGTCGTGATCTTCGTCTTCCTCGGCTCGGTGCGCTCCACCATCATCCCGGCCGCCACGATCCCCGCCTCGATCATCCCGGCCGCGATCGTCGCCGTGGCGATGGGCTTCTCGCTGAACACCCTGACGATCCTGGCCGTCATCCTCGCGATCAGCCTGTGCACCGACGACGCCGTCGTCATCATGGAGAACATCCGCCGCCGCCAGCAGCAGGGCGAGCCGCTGCTCCTGGCCGCCGCGCGCGCGACGCGGCAGGTGGGCTTCGCGGTGTTTGCGAGCGCGCTGGTGCTCATTGCGGTGATCCTGCCGCTCGCCTTTCTCGGCGGCAATGTCGGCCTCCTGTTCCGCGAGTTCGCCGTGGTCCTCGCCGCGATCGTGGGGTTCTCGACCACCGCGGCGCTGACGCTCGCGCCGATGCTGTCCTCGAAGCTCTTCACCACGCGCACGGAGCCGACGCGCATGGAGCGCTTCGTCGGGGACCGGCTCGACCGGCTCGGAAATGCCTACAAGCGCGTTCTAGGGCTTGCCGTCCGCCATGTCTGGCTGACGCTTCTCGCCGGCCTCGCCTTCGCCGGGGTCGGCGCCTTCGCCTTCACCGTGGTGCCGAGCGAGCTCGCGCCCGACGAGGACCGCGGCGCCATCATCGTGCGGGCCGAAGGGCCGGAGGGCGCCTCGCCTGCCTACATGTCGGAGAAGATGCGCAGCCTCGAGACCGTGGTGCGCGAGACCAACGGCGAGGACGGGCCGATGCGCGCGATCCTCACCGTCCTGTCGCCCGGCCGCACCGGACAGGGCCAGGCGACGGTCGGCATCCTCATCGTACAGCTGAAGGACTGGTCGGAGCGCGAGGAGACGCAGATGGCCTTCCAGGGGCGGCTGCAGGAGGCCCTGCCGGCGGTGACCGGCGTGCGCGCCTTCGCGATCAACCCGAACGGGCTCGGCATCGGCCGAGGCCGTCCGCTCTCGATGGTGGTCAAGGGTCCGGACCGCGACGTCCTCGACGCGTGGTCGCAGGAGATCGTCGAGAAGGGTCGCTCGATCCCCGGCCTCATCAATCTCGACTCGGACTACGACGACACCAAGCCGCAGGTGCGCGTCTCTGTCGATCGCTCGCGCGCCTCGGCGCTCGGCGTCGACGCGCAGGCGATCGGCGAGACGCTGCAGATCATGTTCGGCGAGGCGGAAGTGACCCGCTATGTCGAGCGCGGCGAGGAATACGAGGTCATCCTCCAGGCGCGCGCCGAGGACCGGCTGACGCCGTCCGACATCGACAACGTCTTCGTGCGATCCGGCCAGGGCGAGCTGATCCCGCTCTCGAGCGTCGTGATCCGCGAGGAGGTCGGCACGGTGCGCGAGCTGGAGCGCCTCGACCGGCAGCCCTCGATCACCATCGGCGCCAACCTCGCGCCCTCGCTCTCGCTCGGCGACGCGCTGGCGCAGCTGGAGGAGATCGCCGTGGAGACGCAGCCGACGGGCACCGAGATCGCCTATACCGGCCAGAGCCTCGACTTTCAGGAGACGGGATCGGCCGTCCTCTTCATCATGCTGATGATCCTGGTCCTCGTCTATCTGCTCCTTGCCGGCCAGTTCGAGAGCTTCGTCCACCCGTTCGTGATCCTGATGGCGGCGCCGGCCGCGCTCGCCGGCGGCGTCCTGATCCTCTGGGGGATGGGGCAGACGCTCAACATCTACAGCCAGATCGCGATGCTGCTCCTCATCGGCCTCGTCGCCAAGAACGCCATCCTTCTCGTGGAGTTCGCCAACCAGCTTCGCGAGGAGGGCGCCGAGCCGTTCGAGGCGGCCGTGGAAGCCGCGGGCCAGCGGCTGCGGCCGATCCTGATGACGACGCTCGCCACCATCATCGGCGCGGTGCCGCTGCTTCTGGAATCGGGCGCGGGCGCCGAGGCACGCACCACGGTCGGCGCGGTGATCGCCGCCGGCACGACGCTCGGCACGTTCCTGACGCTCTTCGTGGTGCCGGCGCTCTACGTTCTCCTGTCGCGCTTCTCGCCCCCGCGCAACGCGCTGGAGGCCGAACTCGAGAAGCTCGAGCGTGAGAACCCCGCCGGGGGCGACGTCCAGCCGGCGGAGTGAGCCGCACGCTCCGCACGAGGCGCGACGGCGGGTGCAGCGCCCCCCGTCAACGGGACGGGCGCGTCACGAGATAGGTCGCCACGCAGACGAGGATCGCGCCGACGCCGGCGAGCACCGGTCCCGGTGCCCCGGACACCCAGAGGATCGCGAGACTGGAGGCCATCGACAGGCAGGCCAGGAGCTTGGCGCGCGGCGGCACGACGCGCCGGGCGCGCCAGTTACCGAGCATCGGTCCGAGGCGGGGATGGGTCTCGATGCGCGCGGCCAGTTCCGGCGAGCCCCGCGCGGCCGCCCAGGCGGCCAGAAGCAGAAATGGGGTGGCCGGCAATCCCGGCAGGACGACGCCCGCGACGGCGAGCGCCAGAGACGCGGAGGCGAGCATCCGGTAGGCAAGGCGCTTCAGCCGTCCGGCACCAAGATGTGACGGTGTCGAGGATGGAGACGGAACGGGGCCGGCCGCCTGTCCGGTCGGCGGACGTCGGTCCGACCCGTCCTGCATCGCAGTCTGCCGGTGACGGGGAGCATCAGGCGGCGTCGGCGTTCGCCTTCGCGCGAGACGAGAAGTCGATATCGAGGACCTCGATCAGGCTCCGGAGATGGTGGCGGACCTCGGGGCTGCCGATCCGGTCGAGCGCGGCGGCGAGCGTCGGCTCGCCGTCCATGGTGACGGCCTCGGCATCGCCGTCGCCGTCGAGCCCCCGGAAGAAGTAGCCCGGCTCCACGGAGAGAAGCATCGACAGGTGGTAGAGCCGGCTGGCACTCAGCCGGTTCTCGCCGCTCTCGTATTTCCGGATCTGCTGATAGGTCAGTCCCATGCTGCGCCCGACCTGCCCCAGCGTCATGCGACGCATCTCGCGGGCTGCTCGCAGACGGCTTCCGATGCGGATATCGATGGGATCTTTGTTCGGCACGCTCAACTCTTCACACAGCGGACGCGGCGCGATTCTCGTGCCGAACGTTTCCGGACACGAATGTCTAACCGTCCATCAGGGGCTTATTCAATAAGCCGAGATCAATTTGGGCACGAAATAAAATGTGGTGCCCGTTTCGACGTCGACCAGTGCTCGGGAATGCCGGCCCTATCCTTTCGTTCCTGGCTGCGCGATCTTAATGTGTTGCCCTGCAACACATTCTGTAGGGCGATCGCGGCGGGCCTGGCCTCGGGCTCTGCTCGCCGGCCGACGACGCTCCCGTCCGGGCCGGGCATCGTCGCCACGGCCACGGGCCGGAACGGCGGGCCGGCCTGCCGGGCGCCGTCGCGAGGCGCCCGGTATGATGTCTGCGGACGGGGGACGCCAGGGCGAACGGGTGCCCGTTCGCCCCCTCGCGCTCAGGGCTTCAGCACGACCTTGACGCAGCCGTCCTGCTTGTCGCGGAACGTCTTGTAGAGGTCCGGCCCGTCCTCGAGGCTCGCCCGGTGCGTGATGATGAAGGACGGGTCGATCTGCCCCTCCTCGATGCGCTGGAGCAGGATCGGCAGGTAGCGCTGCACCGGCGTCTGCGCCATGCGGAAGGTGAGGCCCCGGTTGATCGCCGAGCCCATCGGGATCTTGTCGAGGAAGCCGCCGTAGACGCCGACGATCGACACCGTGCCGAAGTTGCGCGTGCAGTGGATCGCCTGGCGCAGGACGTGCGGGCGGTCCGTACTCATGAAGGTCGCCTGCTTGACCCGGTCGATCACCGCGTCGAACGAGCCCGAGCCGTGGGCTTCCGAGCCGACCGCGTCGATCGAGGCGTCGACGCCGCGCCCGCCCGTCAGCTCCTGGATGCGCTCGAAGATGTCCTCGTCCATGAAGTCGAGGACGATCGCGCCGCTCTCTGCCGCGATCGCCTTGCGCTCGGGCACCGTGTCGATCGCGATGACGCGGCCCGCGCCCAGCATGAAGGCGCTCTTGATCGCCATCTGGCCGACCGGGCCGCAGCCCCAGACCGCGATCGTGTCGCCCTCCTGAATGTTGCAGAAATCGGCCGCCATGTAGCCGGTCGGGAAGATGTCGGACAGGAACAGGACCTGCTCGTCGGTGAGATGCGAGGGTACCTTGATCGGCCCGACATCGGCATAGGGCACGCGCAGGTATTCCGCCTGGCCGCCCGCGTAGCCGCCGAGAAGATGCGAATAGCCGAAGAGGCCGGCCGGCGAATGGCCCCAGGCCTTGGCGGCGAGGTCCTTGTTGGGGTTGGAGCGCTCGCAGCCCGAATAGAAGCCGCGCTGGCAGAAGAAGCACTCGCCGCAGGAAATGGTGAAGGGCACGACGACCCGATCGCCGACCTTGAGCTTGGACACGCCCGAGCCGGTCTCGACCACCTCGCCCATGGTCTCGTGCCCGAGAATGTCGCCCGACTTCATGCCGGGGATGACACCGTCGTAGATGTGCAGGTCCGAGCCGCAGATGGCGCAGGCTGTCACCTTGATGACGACGTCGCCGGCATCCTCGATCGTCGGATCGGGGACGCTCTCGCAGCGGATGTCGCTCTTGCCGTGCCAGGTCAGGGCCTTCATCGGTCGCTTCCTTGCCAAGTTGATGTCCGGGGGGGAAGGCGATGGCGTCAGCGGGCGTTCCGGGTTCGCGGCCTACTGTTCGCTTAGGTGCGTATCGTTAGGCGGCTGGCGGGAGCGCCGGTTTCCGCAGGGATCGGAAGGCGATCCGCGGCGTTTCGGGCGCGGGGATTTGCATGAGAGACGAGAGGGGACAGGCCATGGCGTTTTCCGCCCGCCGCCGCAGCCGGCATCGTATCGGAACCGGCGAGGTCGTCATCGGCCTCGCCTCGCTGGGGTTGCTGGGCGCCCTCGGAATGCTCGCGCGTCGCGAGGGCTCCGACCTCCAACCGGACGCATCGGGCGAAGGCTTTCGCTCCGAGGGTGCCGGCCATGCCGACACGTCGGCGGCCGTCGCGGAGCGCGGACGCGGCCGGCAGGCAGCTCATCCCGGCCAGATCCCGGCGCGGGGCTGGATCGACGTCCTGTGGCGCACCGCGCTCGAATTTTCCGCCGACCGGCTGATGCTGGTCTCGGCGGGCGTCACCTTCTACGTCCTCCTCGCACTGTTTCCCGCCATCACCGCGATGGTCTCGATCTACGGCCTGTTCACGGACGCCTCCAACTTCGGCGACCAGATGCGCGTCCTGTCGGGTTTCCTGCCGGGCGGCGCGATGGACATCATCGGCGAGCAGATGGCGCGCGTCGCGTCGAAGGGCGAGACCAAGCTCGGCCTCGGCCTCGTGTTCGGCCTCGGCCTCGCGCTGTGGAGCGCCAATGCCGGGATGAAGACGCTCTTCGATGCGCTCAACATCGTCTACGAGGAGGAGGAAGCGCGCGGCTTCGTCCGCCTGACGCTGGTCTCCCTGTTCTTCACGCTCTGCGCCATCGTGTTCCTGATCCTGGCGCTCGCCGCCGTCGTGCTCCTGCCGATCGCGCTCGAGTTCGTCGGCCTCGGCGGCATCGAGCCGTGGCTCCTCGTCCTGCGCTGGCCGCTGCTTCTCGTGGTCGTCGCGGGGGGCCTGTCGATCGTCTATCGCTACGGTCCGAGCCGCGAGCGGGCGCGCTGGCGCTGGATCACGCCCGGCGCGGGGCTGGCCGCCGTGCTCTGGGTGATCTTCTCGATCGCCTTCTCCTGGTACGCGCAGAACTTCGGCAGCTACGACGAGACCTACGGATCGCTGGGCGCCGCGATCGGCTCCATGACCTGGATCTGGGTGTCGACGATGGTGGTGCTGGTCGGCGCCGAGCTCGACGCCGAACTGGAACACCAGACGGCGCGCGACTCCACCACGAGCCCGGCGCGGCCGATGGGCGAGCGCGGCGCCCGCATGGCCGACACGCTGGGGGAGGCGCGCGGCTGAAGGTTTCGGCGGGGTAGCCTTGCCTCGAGACCGGGCGGACGGTAGTGGAAAGATGACTTTTCCACTCCACAAATGACGCCATGTTGCCGCCTCCCCTCCATCGCCGGGCCTTCCTGACCGCCCTCGCCGCCACCTGCTGGCCCGGCGGTGCGGTCGCGGCCGCCCCCCTTCCCCGGCGCATCGCCTGCTTCGACTACGCGCTGGCCGAGCTTCTCCTTCTCCTCGGGATGGAGCCGCTCGCCGTGATGTCGGCGGCCGACTGGCCGGTGTGGACGGGCGAGCCGCCGCTTCCCCCCTCGGTCGCCGATCTCGGCGCCTCGCAGGAGCCCAATCTCGAACGGCTCGCCGCGCTGAAGCCGGACCTCATCCTGTCGACCGACTATACCGCGATGGCGGAGGCCGCCGCGGCCCGCATCGCGCCGGTGGAGCGGCTGACGATCTACGGCGCGGGCACCGATCCCCTGCCCCGCGCCCGCGAGGTGCTTATCACGCTCGGCCGACGGCTCGGCCTTGAGGACCGCGCCGCGGCCGCGCTCGCCGCCTTCGACGCGGACCTCGCCGCCCTGTCCCGGCACCTGCCGGCGAACCCGCCGCCGCTCCTGATCGTCGCCTTCATGGACACGCGCCATGCCCGCGTCTTCGGCCGCGCCAGTCTGTTCGGCAACGCGATCGAAGAGCTGGGGCTCGCCAACGCCTATCCCGGCGCGGTGAACGCCTGGGGCTTTGCCACCGTCGGCGTCGAGGCGCTGGCGCCCTATGGCGACGCGCTTCTCCTCTCGGTCGACCCGGCCCCCGCCGACACCTGGCCGACGCTGGAGCGCAGCCCGATCTGGACCGAGCTGCCTTTCGTGCGCGAAGGCCGCGTCCGGCGCATCGCCCCGGTCCTCACCTTCGGCGCCGTTTCGGCGGCGGCACGCTGCGCCCGCCTCGTCACCGATGCGCTGGCGGGGGAGGCCGCGTGAGCGCGGGCGCCCTGCCCGCCCCGCGCGGCACGCTCGTCCTCGCGCTCCTCGCGCTGCCGGCCCTGGCGCTCGCCGCCTATGTCGTGTCCGGCCCGCTCGGCGCCGCGATCGAGGCGCCGGCCGGCGGACCATACGACATCGAGCGCATGGTGCTCGTGCACTCCACGCTGCCGCGGCTTGCGATGGCGGTCCTGTGCGGCGGGGCGCTCGCTGCCTCCGGCGCGTTCCTGCAGCAGGCCCTGCGCAATCCTCTGGCCTCGCCGACGACGCTCGGCGTCGAGGCCGGTGGGCGGCTGGCGCTCGCCGTCGCCACGCTCGCGGCGCCGGCCCTCTTCGGCTGGGGCCGCGATCTCGTGACGCTCGCCGGCTGCGGGCTGTCGACGCTTCTCGTCTTCGCGCTGGTGCGCCGCCGACACTTCGCCGCGGTCTCGCTGATCCTCGCGGGCCTCGTGGTCGGGCTCTACGCCGGCGCCCTCTCGGCGCTCCTGACGCTGCTCAACGACCGCTATCTCGCCAGCCTCTTCATCTGGGGCTCGGGCTCCCTGTCGCAGCAGAGCTGGGACCCGTTCCTGTCGCTTCTCCTGCGCCTCGCGCTCCTCGTGCCGCCCGCCCTCCTCCTCGTGCGTCCGTTGAACCTTCTCGATCTCGACGACGCCAACGCGCGTGCGCGCGGCCTCGACCCGGTGCGCCTGCGCGCGCTCGCCGTGGTCCTGTCGGTCTCGATCTCGGCCTTCACGGTCAGCGCCGTCGGCGTGATCAGCTTCATCGGTCTCGTCGCGCCCTTGCTCGCGCGCCTGTCCGGCGCCCGCTCCTTCGCCGCGCGTCTGGCGCTGTCGACGGGGCTCGGCGCGGCGATTCTTCTCTTCACCGATGCCGCGCTGCAGGCCATGCCGGGGCCGCTCGGCACCTTCCTGCCGACCGGCGCGGTGACCGCGATCGTCGGCGCGCCGCTGCTCCTCCTGCTGCTGCCGCGCCTCGCCACCGCCGACCGCGCGCCGATCCCGGCGGACGGCGCCATTCGCCGGCAGGCGAGCGGCCCGGCGCGGCCGCGCACGAGGCTCGCCGCCGTCGCCGCCGGCCTCCTCGCGCTCGGCCTCCTTGCGCTCTTCGTCGGACCCCACCCGGCGACGGGCACCTGGGGCGTGCTGCCGCCGTCGCTGTTTGCCGACATCCTGCCGCTGCGCTGGCCGCGCGTGGTCGGCGCCGCTGCTGCGGGCGCGATGCTCGGCACCGCCGGCCTCGTGCTCCAGCGTCTCACCGGCAACGAGATGGCGAGCCCCGAGGTGCTGGGCGTCAGCGCCGGCGCCGCCTTCGCCGCGGCGATGGTCCTCTTCCTCATTCCGGCGCCCGGCGCTGGCGCGATGGGTGCGGCCGCGGTCGCCGGCAGCCTCGCCGTCCTGACGGCGGTCCTCGCCTTCGGGCGGCGCTCCGGCTTCCAGCCCGAGCGCGTGCTCCTCGCCGGCATCGCTCTCAACGCGCTGCTCGACGCCGTGGTCGGGCTCCTGTCGGCGGGCGGCGATCCTCGCGCGCTGATGCTGCTCGGCTGGATGGCGGGCTCGACCAGCGGCCTCACCCCCCATGCTGCGATCGCCGCGGGCGCGGGTGCCGCCGTCCTCGTGTCGCTCGCCGCGCTCGCGGCGCGCCCGCTGGCCGTCCTGCCGCTCGGGTCACCCGTGTCGCGCGCGCTCGGCCTGCCGCTCGCGCGCACGCGCCTCGCGCTCTTCACCCTGGCCGCCGTACTCACCGCCGCGGCGACGCCGATCGCCGGGCCGCTGACCTTCGTCGGCCTGATGGCGCCCCATCTCGCGCGGCTCGTCGGCGTCCACCGTCCACTTGCCGCGATCGGTGTCAGTGCCCTGTCGGGAGCCGCGATCCTCGTCGTCGCCGACTGGCTCGGCCGCAGCCTCGCCTTTCCCTGGACGCTGCCGACCGGCATCGTCGCGGCCCTCGTCGGCGCGCCGTGCCTGATGCTGCTCCTCGCCCGCCGAAGGACCGCCGCGCGATGACTGAAACCTCGACCGACACCCGACCTGCCCTCGGCTACACGCTCGAAGGCGCATCGTTCGCGGTCCCCGGCCGCACGCTGCTTCACCCGCTCGACCTTGCGATCGCGCCGGGATGCGTCGTCGGGCTCGTCGGCCACAACGGCTCGGGCAAGTCGACGCTCCTGAAGCTCCTGGCGCGGCAGGAGCGGCCGACGGCGGGCCGCATCCGGTTCGGCGCGCGCGATCTGCCCGCCTGGGGCGAGCGCGACTTCGCCCGTCACGTCGCCTACCTGCCGCAGACGACGCCGCCCGCGCCCGGCCTCACCGTGCGCGACCTCGCCGCCCTCGGGCGTTATCCCTGGCACGGGCCCTTCGGCCGCTTCACCGACGCCGATCGCGCCCGTGTCGAGGCGGCGCTCGCGGCCACCGGGATGCTGGCGCTGGCCGAGCGCGCGGTGGATGCCCTGTCCGGCGGCGAGCGCCAGCGCGCATGGCTGGCCATGCTGGTCGCGCAGGACGCCGGTTGCCTCCTCCTCGACGAGCCGATCTCGGCGCTCGACGTCGCCCACCAGATCGAGGTGCTCGGCCTTGTGCGGTCCCTGAGCCGCTCGCACGGCGTCGGCGTGGTCGTCGTCCTCCACGACATCAACATGGCCGCCCGCTTCTGCGACGAGATCGTGGCGCTGAAGGCGGGGCGGCTCGTCGCGCGCGGCCGCCCGAAGGACGTCGTCACCGCGCCCGCGCTGGAGGCGATCTACGGCCTGGCGATGGCGATCCTGCCGCACCCCGGCCGGCCCGACCCGGTTGCCGTCCCCCTCTGACCATCGGGACTAAAATTCCTGCAACTTTGACAGGTAGCCTTAATGCGGCCATCAACCGGAGCGTGGTATGCAACCGTAGCGTATCCTCCCAGACGTTCCGCGACCGGAAACGCCGGAATGGGGGCCGAGAAGGGCGTCGAATCACGTGCAGGACAGGTCGGTGCGGAGCGACGACGGACGAGCTGAGGCTGCCCCGCGGGACGCCGCGTCATCCCGAGCCGAGGAATGGCTCGACCATCACATCCACGGCTTCGAGGCGCTCGAGCGGCTGAACGATCAGGCCCGCATGCCGATGCACTTCCGACCGACCGGCCGCGAGGCGCCGCAGGTCGACATCGGCGGCATCCGCGCGCCGCGCCTTGCGATCTGGTCGGTGCAGTCGTCCACCGGCTTCGAGAGCGTGCCGTCCGAAACGCTCGATCTCTATTCGATCCGCGTGCCGCTTCGGGGCGGCGTCCTGCGCCGCACCGGCAGCCGCGAGTTCGAGACGCTGGCCGGCACCGCGACGATCCTGCCGGCGAGCGACATCCTCGCGACGCGCTTCCACCCCGGCTCCGACATCCTCAACTGCTCCGTCGGCGCGTCGGACCTTCGGGCCCGCTGCGATGTTCTCGAGGCCGACCGTCCGACGCCCCTCCATCTCCTGCCGCTCGCGCGCGTCGAGGGTCCGCGGCTCCGGGGGCTCGTCCACACGATCCGCCAGATCGGCGACCATCTCGGCACGCCGGCGGCCCAGCTCACCGGGCCGCTCCTGATGGACCTCCTCCTCAACCAGATCCTCACCGCCTGGCCGCGCGGCAATCCGCCGGTCGTGGACACCTCGTCGCGCATCGCCGACAAGGCGGTGGACTTCATCGAGGCCCATCTCGCCGAGCCGCTGACGGTCGGCAGCGTCGCCGCGGCGACCGGCGTCGGCCTGCGCACGCTGCAGTCGGCCTTCCGGGCGCGGACCGGCCGGACGCCGCTCGGCTACATCCTCGACCGGCGGCTGGAGAGCGCCCATCTCGACCTCCTCGCCAACGAAGGGCGGCTGCCGGTCTCGCAGATCGCCTATCGCTGGGGCTTCCTCCACATGGGCGAGTTCGCGCGGCGCTACCGCGAGCGCTACGGCCAGCCGCCCTCGCAGACCGGCCGCCGCAGCGCCTGACACGGGCCGTCCCGGCAGCGCTGCCCTAGATCGCGGCGATGATCTTCTTCACGGCCGACACCCATTTCAGCGACCCGCGCGTCCTGCGCATCGACCGCCGGCCGTTTCCCGATCTCGCAGCCCATGACGCGGCGCTGATCGAGGCCTGGAACGCGGTCGTCGGTTCGGCCGACGAGGTCTGGCACCTCGGCGACTTCGCGCGGGGGCCGAGCGAGGCGAAGGACGCGCTTCTCGACCGGCTGAACGGCGTGAAGCATCTCGTCACCGGCAACAACGACGACACGGCGACGCGCTGCAATCCGCGCTGGCAAAGCGTCCAGGCCTATGCCGAACTCACCGTCGACGGCCGACCGCTCGTCCTCTGCCACTATGCGTTCCGCACCTGGAACGGCATGGGCAAGGGCGCGATCGACCTCCACGGCCATTCCCACGCGCAGCTGAAGCCGATCCCGCGCCAGTACGACGTCGGCGTCGACGCCTTTCCGTTCCGTCCCGTCGCGCTGGAGGAGATCCTCGCCTCGCGCCGGCGCGGCCGCGCGGCCGCTCGGGACGGCTCCCCCTCGCCAGCGTCCTGACGGTTCATATGTAGGCCGAACGGTCCGTTGGAGGCCGGCAGGACGTCTTGGAGATGTGACGATGAAGGCGATGGCGTTGAGGGCACCCGGCGGGCTGGATCGAATCGTGGCCGAGGATCGTCCCGATCCCGGCCAGCCCGGCCCCGGCGAAATTCGCGTCGCCCTGCACGGCGGTTCGCTGAACTATCACGACCTGTCGGTCGCGACCGGCCGGATGGAGGCCGCAGACGGCCGCATCCTTCTTGCCGACGGCGCCGGCACGGTCGAAGCGGTCGGCGAAGGCGTGTCGGACTTCGCGCCGGGCGACCTCGTGGTCTCCTGCTTCTTTCCGGACTGGCAGGACGGGGCGCCGACCGTCGGCGACTTCGCCCGCACGCCGGGCGACGGCATCGACGGGTTCGCACGAGAGGTCGCCGTCCTGCCGGCGACCGCCTTCACCAAGGCGCCGAAGGGCTACGACGCGGTCGAGGCCGCGACCATCACCACCGCCGGCCTGACCGCCTGGCGCGCGCTGGTCGGCGATGCCGGGCTGAAGGCCGGCGACACGGTGCTGCTGCTCGGCACCGGCGGCGTGTCGATCTGGGCGCTGCAGATCGCCCGGATGTTCGGCGCGCGCGTCGCCATCACCTCGTCGTCGGACGAGAAGCTGGAGCGCGCCCGCCAGCTCGGCGCCGAGTTCACCCTGAACTACCGCTCCGAGCCCGACTGGGGCCGCCGCATGCGCGACTGGACCGGCGGCGCGGGCGTCGACCACGTGGTCGAGGTCGGCGGTCCCGGCACCCTCGCGCAGTCGATCGAGGCGGTGCGCATCGGCGGCCACATCGCGCTGATCGGCGTCCTGACGGGGTTTTCCGGCGAGATTCCGACCGGTGCCTTCATGACCAAGCAGGCGCGGCTGCAGGGCCTCATCGTCGGCAGCCGCCGCCAGCAGCAGGACTTCGTGCGCGCGCTGGAGGCGAACGACGTGCGCCCGGTCGTCGACCGCCGCTTTCCCCTTGCCGACCTCGCCGAGGCCTTCCGCCACGAGGAGGGCGCGAGCCACTTCGGCAAGATCGGCATCGAGTGGTAGCAGCGGACAGGTAGCGAAGGTGCGTGGCCTCGCGGCGCGCACCTTCCCGCACGGCCTTCGGCATCCATTTCCCGGCTGACGAACGGGCGCGCGCGTCTCGTCGCGCCAGCGCAAGGATGGAGCCCGCCATGTCCGACGAGAAGCCCGCCGTCGCGATCGACGACGCCGCCCCGCCCGAGACGGCGAAGAACGCCCTCGCCTATCTCGCCGCCAAGGTGAAGAAGCCGACCGGCGACGCCTTCCTTCTGGCGGTGCTGGCCGGCGCTTTCATCGCCTTCGGAGGGATCCTCTATATCGTCACCGCGGCCGGCGAGGGCTTTTCCGGGCCGCGCCATCTCCTGTCCGGCCTCGGCTTCTCGGTCGGGCTCGTCCTCGTCACGGTGGCCGGCGCCGAGCTCTTCACCGGCGACACGATGCTGGTGATCCAGCGCGTGCGCGACCGGCTCGACCGCGGCACGATGTGGCGCTTCTGGGGCGTCGTCTATGCCGGCAACCTCGCCGGCTCGCTCGTCGTCGCGATCCTCTTCGTCCTCGCCGGCGGCCATCTCGTGGGCGAGGGCGCGGTCGGCCTCTCGGCGCTCGAGACCGGCGCCGGCAAGGTCGGGAAGGGCGTCCTCCAGTTGGTGGCCAGCGGCATCCTCGCCAACATGCTCGTCTGCCTCGCGGTCTGGATGGCGCAGGCCGCGCGCACGGTGCCCGGCAAGATCCTCGCGATCGTCGGCCCCGTCACCGCCTTCGTCGCGGCCGGCTTCGAGCATTCCGTCGCCAACATGTCGATCATTCCGATCGCACTCTTCGTGAAGGGCTTTGCCGGGCCGGACTTCTGGGCCGCCGCCGGCACCGATCCGTCGGCGTTCGCGGCGCTCGGCGTCCTCGGTTTCCTGAAGAACCTCGTCTTCGTGACGATCGGCAACATCCTCGGCGGCGGCTCGGTCGGCCTCGCCTACTGGTACGCCTACCTCCAAAAGGTCGGCTGACAGCGCCTCCCGGTCTTGTCGGGCCGGGGGCCGGGCGCCTACCATCGATCGCGGGACGCCGCCGGGCGCCCTCGCCGATCGCCGCCACGGAGAGCCGACGCATGCCCTTCTCGCACACGGTGGAGAGCACGGTGTTCCGTTTCGGGACGCTGGCCGATCTTCTCGCCAAGGCGACGCCCCATCGCTCGGGCGACGCGCTGGCGGGGATCGCGGCCTCGGGGCCGGTCGAGCGCCTCGCCGCCCAGATGGCGCTCGCCGACACGCCGCTGAAGGCCTTCCGCGCCGAGCCGCTCCTCTCGGACGAGCGCGACGAGGTCACGGACCTCATCGACCGGCAGTTCGACGAGGCGGCCTTCGCGCCCGTCGCCTCGCTCACCGTCGGCGCCTTCCGCGAGTGGCTGCTGGCCGCCGACGGCGAGGCGATCGCAGCGCTCGGCCCCGGACTGACGCCCGAGATGACGGCGGCCGTCTCGAAGATCTGCCGCCTGCAGGATCTCGTCGCGATCGCCGCCAAGCGCCGCGTCGTCACGCGCTTCCGCTCGACGATCGGGCTCGAGGGACGTCTGTCGACGCGCAATCAGCCGAACCATCCGACCGACGATTCCCTCGGCATCCTAGCCTCCGCGCTGGACGGGCTCCTGATGGGGTCGGGCGACGCGGTGATCGGCGTCAACCCCGCGACCGACACGGTGAACGACTACGTCCGCGTCGTCTCGCTCTTGGAGGAGTTGCGCACGCGCCTTGCCGTACCGACGCAAGCTTGCTGCCTCGGCCACGTCACGGTCGCGATCGAGGCGATGGCCCGACGCGCGCCGGTCGACCTCGTGTTCCAGTCGGTCGCCGGCTCGCAGAAGGCCAATGCCGGCTTCGGCGTCGATCTCGCCGTCCTGCGCGAGGCGGCGGATGCGGGGCGCGCCCTTGGCCGCTGCCCGCCCGGCGGCCAGTTCATGTATTTCGAGACCGGCCAGGGCTCGGCCCTCTCGGCCGACGCCCATTTCGGCATCGACCAGCAGACGATGGAGGCGCGCGCCTATGCGGTGGCGCGCGCGTTCGATCCGCTCCTCGTCAACACGGTGGTCGGCTTCATCGGGCCGGAATATCTCTTCAACGGCCGCGAGATCATCCGCGCCGGGCTCGAGGACCACTTCTGCGGCAAGCTCCTCGGCCTGCCGATGGGCGTCGACGTCTGCTACACCAACCATGCCGATGCCGACGGCGACGACATGGACGCGCTCCTGACGCTGCTGGTCGCGGCCGGCGTCAACTTCGTGATCACCGTGCCCGGCGCCGACGACATCATGCTGAACTACCAGTCGCTGTCGCATCACGACGCGGCCTTCGCGCGCCAGACGCTCCGGCGTCCGCCGGCGCCCGAGTTCGAGCGCTGGCTCGCCGAGACCGGGATCCTCGACGCCCGCGGCCGGCTCGGCGGATCGCGCGCGCTGCTCGACGATCTCGGGGGCCGCCTGCCGTTTCTCGCCGCGTCCGGGCGGGCGGCATGAGCGCCGGAGACCGTCCCGTCCCGGCGGGCCCGCGCCCGCTCGACCTCCGTCGGCTCACGGGCGCGCGCGTCGCGCTCGGCGAGGCGGGCGGCGGGATGCCGACCGGCGCGCAGCAGCGCTTCCTTCTCGACCACGCCCGCGCCCGCGAGGCGGTCTGGACCGAGGTCGACTGGGCGGCGGTGCGGGCCCGGCTCGGCGACCGCGGTCTGGCGACCGTCGATGTGGCGAGCCGCGTCGGCGACCGGGCGGAGTACCTGCGCCGCCCGGATCTCGGCCGTCGCCTTTCGGAGGACGGACGGGCGCGGCTGGCGGCCGAGCCGACGGGCGCCGACGTCGCGCTGGTGATCGCCGACGGCCTGTCGGCGACGGCCGTCACGCTGAACGCCGCGCCGCTCGCGCTGCGGATCGCCGCGGCGGCGGCCGGGCGGGGCTGGCGGCTGGCGCCGGTGGTTCTGGCGCATCAGGCGCGCGTCGCGCTCGGCGACGAGGTCGGCGCGGCGCTCGGGGCGCGGGCCGTGGTGCTTCTGGTCGGCGAGCGGCCGGGCCTCTCGGCGGCCGACAGCCTCGGCGTCTACGTCACCCACGCCCCCGCGCCCGGAACCCCGGATTCCCGCCGCAACTGCATCTCCAACGTGCGCGAGGCGGGCCTGCCGATCGAGGCCGCCGCCGCGCAGGTCGCCGACCTCCTCACCCGCATGTTCGAGCAGGGCCGCAGCGGGGTCGAGCTGCGACGCGACACGGGGCCGCTTCTGCCGGACGGGTGACGCCCGCAGGGCAGGCTCGGACATCGATGAGTTGGAAACTGTCCTTCGCCGTGCGAAGATGCAGCGCTGCGGAAGGGCAACCTGACGGGCGCAGCCAAGCCCAACCGGGAGCCGCACCGGCTTCCGGTTGGGTGGTTTGCGTGAGTTGCGCGCCCCCGATCCGGCGTCCGGAAA
>NZ_CAJYIU010000243.1 GCF_913775355.1 uncultured Aureimonas sp. | reverse complement strand
CGCATCACCGGATCGAGGTGGCTCGCCGGGTTCTGGAAGACCATGCCGATCTCGCGGCCCCGCAGCGGCGCGAACTGCGCATCGGACAGCCCGTCGACCTCGCGGCTCTTCAGGCGGATCGCGTCGGCCGACACGGCAAGCGCCGGCGGCAGGAGCCGCATTAGGGCGCGGCAGGCGACCGTCTTGCCCGAGCCGCTTTCGCCGACGAGCCCGAGGATCTCGCCGCGCGCCAGGCGGAAGGAGAGGTCGTCGACGATCCGGCGCTCGCCGAACGGGCTGGAGGCCGCGACGGTCAGGCCCTCGACCTCCAGCGCATATGAACTCGCCCCGCTCATGCGCGCCGCCCGAGGACGTCGCCCAGCCCGTCGGCGACGAGGCTGAAGCTGAAGGCGAGAAGCACGATCGCAAGGCCCGGGAAGGCGGAGATCCACCAGGCGCGCGCGAGAAAGGCCTGCCCCTCGGCCACCATGATTCCCCATTCGGCGGCGGGCGGCTGCACGCCGAGGCCGAGATAGCTGATCGCCGCGCCCGACAGGAGGACGAGCACGCAGTCCGACATGGCGAAGACCACCGACGCGGTCAGCGCATTGGGCAGGAGGTGGCGGAACATGATGCGCGCATGGCCGAAGCCAAGCGAGCGGGCGGCGAGCGCGAAGTCGCTGCCCTTCAGGACGAGGATCTGCGCCCGCACGAGCCGCGCGTAGGACACCCAGCCGACCAGCGCCATCGCGATGAAGAAGCTCTGGAGACCCGGTCCGAGAATGGTAATCACGGACAGCATCAGGACGAGGAAGGGAAAGGCGAGGACGACGTCGACGACGCGCATGAAGATGCCGTCGACGAGCCCGCCGAAATAGCCGGACACGGTGCCGACCACCGTGCCGATCAGGAACGGGAAGACCACGCCGAAGACGGCGAGCTGCAGGTCGATCCGCGTGCCCCAGATGATGCGCGAGAGGATGTCGCGCCCGTAGTTGTCGGTGCCGAAGGGATGGGCGAACGAGGGCGGGGCAAGACGCGCGGCGGCGTCCTGGAAGATCGGGTCGTAGGGCGCGACGAGCGGGGCGAGGAGCGCCAGAAGAAGAAAGCCCGCGAGCAGTGCGAGGCCGGCGACGAGCGGCAGCGGCGTCCCTGCGCCGCGGCGCGGCCGGGCGGGAACGAGCAAGGGGGCCGGGACGGGGACGACGCTCACAGGCGCACCCGCGGGTCGGCCGTCACGGTCAGGACGTCGGCGAGGAAGTTCACGAGGACGGTAGCCAGCGCGAAGACCATCGCGACGCCCTGCACCACCATGTAGTCGCGCGAGAAGATCGCCCGGACCAGAAGCTGACCCATGCCGGGGATGGCGAAGACCTGCTCCACCACGACGGTACCCCCGATCAGCCAGCCGATGTTGACCGCCAGAAGATTGAGCGTCGGCAGGATCGAGTTGGGCAGGACGTGCCGCCGGAAGATCACGGCCTCGGGCAGCCCGCGCGCGTGGGCCGCCAGCGCGACGTCGGACCGCATCTCGGCGATCAGCGAGGCGCGCAACTGCCGCGTGAGGACGGCCGACAGCGAGAGCGCGACGGTGAGCCAAGGGAGGGCCATGTGGTGCAGCTTCTCGAGAACCGTGTCGCCGTAGCCCGACACCGGAAACCAGCCGAGCGTCACCGAGAAGAGGATGATCAGCATGATCGCCAGCCAGAAGTTCGGCAGGCCGAGGCCGAGCGTCGAGGCGAGCCGCACGCCGCTGTCGGTGGCCGAGCCCTGCCGCCGCGCGGCGATCGTGGCGAGCGGCACGCAGATGAGGAGCGACAGCACAACCGATCCCGCCACCAGCACCAGCGTCGGCTCGAGGCGCTGGAGGATCAGGCCGAGGACGTCGACCTTGTAGAGGATCGAGCGGCCCATCTCGCCGCGCCCGAGATTGCGCAGGAAATAGAGGTACTGGAGCCAGAGCGGCTCATCGAGGCCGAACTGCGCCCGCACGCGCTCCAGCGCCTGCGGCGTCGCGCGCGTGCCGAGGATCAGCCGCGCCGGATCGCCGGGGATCGAGCGGACGAGCACGAAGGTCACGAGGCTGATGCCGAGGAGGACCGGGATCAGCTGGAAGGGGCGCGACAGGACGAAGCGATAGCGGTGCATCGGGCGGGCTTAGGCGGCTCCCGCAAGGTCGGTGGCTTGGCTCCGCCCGCCGCGCCGCGCGAGGAAGTCGATCAGGACGGGAAAGAAGGCGGCTGGCTCCTCGAAGAAGGGCATGTGGCTGGAATTGGGGAAGACGCGGAGCTCCGCGTCGGGCAGGGCGAGCTTCATGCGCATAGCGCAGGCCGGCGTCAGCTCGTCGTGCTGGCCGACCGTGATCAAGGTGGGCACCGCGATCCGGTGCATGTCGGGGATGCGGTTCCAGTCCTTCAGGTTGCCCGTATAAGTGAACTCGTTCGGCCCCTGGATCGTCTCGTAGGGGCGCATGTTCCAGTCATCCAGCGAGCGGCGCACCGGGGCCGGCCATTCGGCGAGGCGGCAGACGTGCCGGTAGTTCAGGACTGTGATCGCCGCTTGGTACTCGGGATGGTCGAGCGTCCCTTCGGCCTCGTGGCGCTGCATCATGGCGACCGTCTCGGAGCCGAGCGCCTCGCGCAGGCGGCCGAGTTCGGCGACGAGGTGGGGAATGTCGGCCGCCGTGTTCTCGAGCACCAGCGTGCGAAGCGCCTCCGGGTGGGTCAGCGCGTATTCGACCGAGAGCCAGCCGCCCCAGGACTGGCCGATGAGGTGGACGCGGCCGAGGTCGAGCGCCTGCCGCACGGCCTCCACCTCGCCGACATAGCGGGTGATGGTCCAGAGCGCGGGGTCGGTCGGCCGGTCCGAGCGCCCGGTGCCGAGCTGGTCGAATGCGACCACGCGATAGCCTAGGTCGACGAGGCAGGAGTGGGAGTCGCGCAGATAGTCGCAGGGCAGGCCCGGCCCCCCGTTCAGGAGCAGGATCGCGTCGTCGCCCTCGCCGAACGAATAGGTGACGACGCTGCCGCCCTCGACCTCGACACGCTCTATCCGATCCGGTTCGATCTCGCGCCACATGGTAGTCCGTCACCCTGTTGGTTGCTTCGCGCCGAGACTAGGACGGGGGTCGCACGCCGCGAAAGCTATCAAAACTGATAGGATCGGAGCGTGCCCGCTTGCCCGCAGTCGCACAAGATGTGAACATGCCTCAATGTTCAGCAGCGGGATGCGCCCGTGACGGTCTTGAATGCTCTGGAATTGGAAGCGGAACTCGACGCGGCGCCCACGATCGGCGCCCGCCTCGACATCGCGCACGGTGCGATGGCCGCGCTCGGGCTCGGCGCCCTGATCTACGACTACGCCCCGGTCGCTTACACGCACGAGGGCGAACTCATCACCCCGTCGTTCTTCGGCATGCGCGAGGTGCCGGCTGACATGGTCGACCTCTGGTCGTCGAGCGGCTTCTACCAGATCGACCCGGTTCAGCATCTGGCGCTCAACAGCCCGCGGCCCTTCGTCTGGAGCTACCGCCGGAACGGGCAGACGGTGCTGAACCAGGCGCTCGACGAGCGGCACGAACCGGTCGTCACCTACGTCCACGACATGGCGATCACCTGCGGCATGACGGTGCCGATCCACGGGCGGTCGGGCGACTGCGCGACGGTGACCGGCATCCGCTACGGGGCCGAGGACGACTTCCACCGCGAGGGCGCCGAGCTTCTTGGCGACTTCACGCTTCTCGCCCACGCGGTCCATGCCGCGGTGGAGCCGCTGTTCGGCGAGGCGGAGCGGCGCTCGCGCGCGGTGCACCTGACGCCGCGCGAGCGCGAATGCCTGCGCTTTTCCGCCGAAGGCCTGTCGGCGAAGGACATTTCCGGGCGCCTGTCGCGCTCGGTGCCGACCGTCACGATGCACCTGAATGCGGCCGCAAGGAAGCTCGGCGCGCGCAACCGGGCGCAGATGATCGCGCGGGCCGCGCACTACCGGTTGCTTTAGGCCGCGAAGGGTGACGGGGGCTTCGCTTTTCTCGGTCGAATGCCGCGAAATCGAAAGCCGAGAGCGACAGGCCCGTCAGGATCATCATCCCCCGCACTGCCGACTGCGGCAGCTGTTTCGCGGCAGAGAGATTCAGCTTCTTTGGATGTCGATCTCACGGATGGAAGAGCCAGGCTTGAATCGGGTGTCGGGTCTCGAGAAGCCTCATGGGCGGGCAGTCGCCGGGATCGTTTGCGTTACTTACGAGATGGCGAGGGCCGGCCTCCGTGCAGGCGGCTCAGATCGCACGTCATCGAGTAACTCTTGGGCTGCGCGCCGACGGCGCGTTACCGACAATTGTCGTTTCCCTTTCAAGTAGACGGACAAGCGTTCATCGGGTCGTGGACCCGGACGTCGCATTCGAAAGGGCCGATCCGGCCCGACCATTTCGACGATCGAAAGCTCCGCGATCGGATCATCGAAACCATGCCGACGCCGCACCGGATCGCCGGGGCTCGTGCAAAACGATGGCATAGCAAGCGGCAGTCGGCGGGCATGGCTATGCGGTCTCTGGCATACCGAACGCATGTCGTCATCGAGCCTGCATAGAAAATCGGCAGAAAAATTGCTGGGTCGAAGACGAATGGTAGCAGTGGGCAGATTTGAACTGCCGACCTCCGGGTTATGAATCCGGCGCTCTCACCAACTGAGCTACACTGCCATGACGGATCGTGGGACTTGGCCAAATCCGAAGCGCTCGCCGTTGTCGTGCGGCGAGTTGAGGGCGATATACGGACGCCCGAGCGCCCCTGTCAAGACGGAAGGTATGGCGTCCGGCGTTTCGCCTTGAGGACCCCGATGCCGCCCCCATCCGACGACTTCTTCGCGCAGGACGCCGTGTCGCTGGCCGCCGCGCTGATCGGGTGCGAGTTGTATCTCGACGGCGTCGGCGGCCGGATCGTCGAGACGGAAGCCTACCGGGCCGACGACGCCGCCTCGCACTCCTTCCGCGGTCCGACCGCGCGCAACCGGGCGATGTTCGGGCCGGTGGGGCGGGCCTACGTCTACCGGTCCTACGGCCTGCACTGGTGCCTCAACATCGTCTGCGACGGCGGGGCTGCAGGCAGCGCCGTTCTCCTGCGGGCGCTGGAGCCTCTCGCCGGGCTGGACGCGATGGTGCGCCGCCGCAAGCTCGACGACCCGCGCCTCCTGTGTGCGGGGCCGGGCCGGCTGACGCAGGCCCTCGGCATCGACGCCAGCCACGACGGGATGGCGATCGGGGAACCGCCGTTCCGGTTTCGCCGTGCCGAGGCGCCGGGGCCGGTGAGCGTGGGTCTTCGCATCGGAATCACCAAGGCGGTGAACGAGCCCTGGCGCTTCGGGCTCGCCGGCTCGCGCTTTCTCAGTCGCTCGCTACGAAACGTGTCCGGCTGACGAAAGCTAGCCATGGACGCTGCGGGAGAGGGGCTGTAACCCAGCCTTGTCCACCTGCCGCCATCGACCCCTGCGAGTCCCCATGCCGACGCCCGCCAGCGCTTCCCACCCCCGCAAGGCGGCCCTTTGGGGTGTCGGCTTCATGATGCTCGGCTGCTTCATGTTCTCGGTCAACGACGCGATGGGCAAGTGGCTGGTCGGCACCTATTCGGTGGGGCAGGTGCTGCTCCTGCGCAGCGTCTCGGCGCTGGTGCTCCTCCTGCCGTTCCTCCGCCGCGTCGACCTCCGCAGCGTCGTGCGTCCGGCGCGGCCGGGACTGCATTTCCTGCGGGCCGCGGGCTCGGCCATGGAGACCGGCTTCTTCTATTGGGCGCTGAGCTACCTGCCGCTCGCCAACGTCATGACCTTCTACCTCGCCGGGCCGATCTACGTGACGGCGCTCTCGGCGCTGATCCTCAAGGAGCGGGTCGGCTGGGTGCGCTGGAGCGCGGTTCTGGTCGGCTTCGGGGGCGTTCTGATCGCGCTGGGGCCGGATCTTGCGAGCGCCGGCTGGCCCGCGCTGATCGCGGTGGCGGGCAGCTTCTGCTACGCGCTCCTGATGATCTCGACCCGCATCCTGGCGGGAGCCGGCGAGACCACGCTGATCACCTGGCAGACGGTGATGGCGCTGGTGTTCGGGGCGATCCTCGCGCCGATGACCTGGATCACGCCGTCCGCCTTCGACCTCGGGTTCCTGTTCCTTCTCGGGATCGTCGCGATGGCGGCGCATCTTTCGGTGAACCGCTCGCTGAC
This sequence comes from uncultured Aureimonas sp., assembly GCF_913775355.1. Classification (GTDB taxonomy): domain Bacteria; phylum Pseudomonadota; class Alphaproteobacteria; order Rhizobiales; family Rhizobiaceae; genus Aureimonas. The sequence continues at coordinate 3,154 of NZ_CAJYIU010000243.1, read as the reverse complement.
GCTCGCGCCCGCCTCCACGGTCGTGCCCTACCAGTACACGCTGATCGTCTGGGCGCTCCTCTTCGGCGTCGTGATCTTCAACGAGACGCCGCGCATCTCGATGCTGGTGGGCGCGGCGGTGATCACGGCGTCCGGTGTCTTCATCTTCCTGCGCGAGCAGCGACTGAAGGCCGACACGACCGCGCAGGGCGCGGCCGGCATGGTGGGTGCGCCGGACGACATCCAGATCCCGCCGGCCAAGAGCTGACGCCCGGCAACGAGAAACCGCCGGCCCGCATCATGCGGACCGGCGGTGGTGGGGCGGAGACGGGGCCGGGCAGTCGACCCCGTCTTCCCATCCGGCCTCCGGCGGCAGGACTTGAATGCCGGAAGCCGAACGCCGGGATCAGTTGAAGCGGAACGAGGCCTTCGCCCACACGGTGTGGAAGTCGAAGTCGTCGTCCGATGCCGTGGTCAGCGTCGACCCGTTGCCGAGCGGCACGACGAGTTCGGCGTCCGTCGAGCCGAGGTTGGTGTAGAGATACTCGAGGCCGAGGATCAGGTTGTCGGTCACCGCATAGTCGGTGCCCGCACCTACCGCATAGCCGACGCGCGTGTCGTCCTCGCTGGCGGCGAGACCGAACGGCGTGTTGACGATGGTCGTCTCGACATTGCCGAAGGCGACGCCGCCGGTGCCGTAGACGAGGAAGCGGTCGAGACCGACGCCCGCCTTGAGGCGCACAGTGGCGAGGTAGTCGAGCTCGCGCGACACGCCGATCGTGTCGAAGCCGTTGGTGATGCCGGCGCTCTTGGTGATGTCGACATAGGACAGGTCGCCGACCACGCCGAGCACGAAGCTGCCGCCGCCGAGCGCCACGTTGTAGCCGACGTGACCGCCGCCCGCGAAGCTGTCGTCTTCCTCGGAATAGGAGCGATGGTTCGCGCCGAAGTCGTAGGCATAGGTGCGCTCGGGAACGCCGGGCGTGCCGGGCACGGCAGGCGAGCCGGGGGTGGCGGGGGTGTCCGGCGTCGCCGGAACGGCGGGGGTGCCGGGTGTTCCCGGTGTGCCGGGGGTGGCGGGTGTCCCCGGCGTGCCGGGCTGCGCCGGGGTCACCACGACCTGGAACTCGCCGGCCACGCCGAGTGCGCCGGCACCGCCGGCCGCCGCGTAGGCTGCGGAGAGCTCCCGCGCGCTGATGATGCCCGTCGAGCCGTCGGGATACTCGACCGCGCAGCTACCCGCGGCCGCGCCGCCGGCGCCGGCTGCCGTACAGGAGTATTCCAGCGTTCCGAACACGGCCGGCGTGCCGGGTGTTCCGGGCGTACCGGGATTGCCCGGTGTGCCGGGCGTCCCGGGAATCTCCGGCGAGCCGGGGTTGCCGGGGATGAAGGGCGTGGCGGGGGTCGCGTCGCGGCCCGGCGTCGCGGCGATGCCGGGAACGAAGACGAAGCTCGACGGGATGTTCGACGAGCCACTGTTGAACGAGCCGCCGGCCTGGCCGCCGATGTAGAGGCCGGTCCAGGAGAAGGCGGGGGCGAGCACCGCCACCGGGGGCGGCTCGGGCGGGTAGTCCACGATGTCGGCGGCGAGGGCGGGGAAGGCGCAGGTCGCGGCCGCCAGCGTCAGGGCGAGCTTCTTCATGGGGTGCTCCAGCAAGCAGGTTCTTGTTGTTCGTCGCCCAACCTTTCCGGTTGCGGCGCGGCTCATGCATGCCGGCAAGGCCTGCCAGCTGTTCGGCCGGTTCGGGGAGGAGCGGGGGGACCGCTTGCGCGGACCCCCCGTATGCTGAGACTTACTGGCCGGTGATCTGCGTGGAGACCGTGTTGGCGACCGCAGCCGGGACGTCCTGGAACGCCGCGCCGCTGTAGCCCATCGAGATCGTGCCGGTGTTGACCGCGCCGAGCACCGTGGTGGTCAGGCCGTTGAGGTCCATGCTATTGGCGACGGCGGCCACTGCACCGTTGATCGCGCCGAGGTTGAAGGCGCGGTTATTGGCGTACACGTCCTGCAGCGGCCCGTTGTAGAGCTGCTCGAGCGAGTTCGTGACCGTCGAGGACGGGCCGGTTACCGAGGCGAGGATCGTCTCCGACGCCGCCGAGTTCGACGCCGTGTTCGAGGTGTTGGCGGCGGCACTGGCGGCAGCCGTGACGCTGTTGGTCACAGTGCCCGTGGCAATCGTGGTCGACTGGCTGGCGCGGTTGGCCGATGCCGAGCCGACCGACGCGATATCGCCCGTGTTAACGGCGCCCAGAACCGTCGTCTCGATGGCCGCACGGTTGACGATACCACCCGTGGTGCGGACGACCGTATCGACCTGACCAAGGTTGACGTCGAGACCGATCTCGGCAGCACCCGCAATAGCGGCTACCGCCGGAACGACGGTCGCGCCGGCGGCACCGGCACCCTGGATGTTGAGGCCGACCCGCGGCAGGTCGACGTTGGTGATGGTCTCCACACCAGCCTGACCGAGAACGACCGCACCGTTGATAGCGCCGATGTTGACGGCCTCATTGACCCAGTTGCCGTTGCCGAAGCTGGCCTGAAGGTTGACGAGGTTCGAGTTGATCGCGGCATCAATGGTGGGAAGCACGGCCTGCGCCTGTGCACCGCCGACCGAGGCCAGACCCATCACCAACGCCGAGGCGCCGATTGCAAACAGAGATTTCATTGGTTAACTCCAGCTGTTGCCCGAGACTTGCCGGCTCCCTGTCGGCGGTCTCCTAGTTGGACAGGTCGTTCGAGAGAGCCCTGTCTCTCGGCGGAGCGGTTCCAGCGCTCCGCCGAATTCGTCATTGCGTCAGGATGGCCTGCGCCTTGGCCTGATCGCTGAGTTCGGGTTCGGTCTTTCCGCTGCCGGATCCCTGGAAGGCACCACTGGATCCCGCATAGGGTTTCTCGTTTCGGCCGGCGGCCGGCGTCGTCGCGGCCACCGGCATTCCGGCCCCCATGCGAACGCCGGGTGGCGTTGCGGGCGCGGCGGCTCCTGCCGGAGCGGGGGATGGCTTCGCGCCCGGCGGCGGCGCGCCGACCGCCTTGGCGGCGCTGCGCGCCTTCTCCATCGCCGCCACGGCTTCGGCCGTCTTGGTGTGGTCGACATAGCCGTGGGCGCGGTCCACGAAGGTGCGGCACTCGGCGTAGTTGTCGGCCTTCATCACCTGCGTCAGCAGCTCGAAG
>NZ_CAJYIU010000242.1 GCF_913775355.1 uncultured Aureimonas sp. | reverse complement strand
CGGCGATCGTCGCCTTGGAGCCCGGCAGGAGCACCAGCCCGGCCTCGCGCGGCCAGGGCTCGCCCGGACGGACGAGGCGCACGCAGACGCCGGGCGTCGCCGCGAGCGGATCGAGATCGTCGAAGTTAGCGATATGCGGCAGGCGCGGCACAGCGACGACGAGATCGCCCGGACGCGGCTCCGGGCTCGCCCGGCGGTCGAGCGCCACGGAGTCTTCCGCCGGCAGGCGCGCGGTCTCCGGCAGCCAGGGCACGACCCCGAGGCTCGGCCAGCCGGTGAAGCGGGTGACGGCCGCAAGCCCCTCGTCGAAGAGCGAGACGTCGCCCCGGAACTTGTTGATCAGGAAGCCGCGGATCGGCGCGCGGTCGCCCTCCGGAAGGATCGCGTGGGTGCCGACCAAGGAGGCGATCACGCCGCCCCGGTCGATGTCGCCGACCAGCACGACCGGGACGCCGGCGGCGCGCGCGAAGCCCATGTTGGCGATGTCGCCGGCCCGCAGGTTAATCTCGGCCGGCGAGCCCGCGCCCTCGACGACGACGAGGTCGGCGCCGTGCGAGACGCGGGCGAAACTGTCGAGGACGGCCGGCAGAAAGCTCGCCTTCAGCGCCTGGTAGTCGCGCCCGCGTGCCGTGCCCGCGACGCGGCCCTGCACCACGACCTGCGAGCCGGTCTCGGACTGCGGCTTCAGAAGCACCGGGTTCATGTGGACGCTCGGCGCCACCCGGCAGGCCGTAGCCTGAAGCGCTTGCGCGCGGCCAATCTCGCCCCATTCGCCGGCCTCGGCGTTCCAGGCGACGGCGGCGTTGTTGCTCATGTTCTGCGGCTTGAAGGGCCGCACGGTGAGGCCCCGGTTCGCGAACAGCCGGCAGAGGCCGGCGACGAGGACGCTCTTTCCGACGTCCGACCCCGTGCCCTGCAGCATCAGGGCCAGGACGCGGGCGCCGCTCACGACCAGAGGAGCCGCACCGCGAGCGCGATGCAGACCAGCACCAGGAGCGGGCGGATCACGCTGGCGCCGAAGCGCATGGCGACGCCCGCGCCGACGCGCGCGCCGAGGAACTGCGCGATCCCCATCGCGAGACCGAGCTTCCAGTGAATGGTGCCGACGACAGCGAAGACGGCAAAGCCCCCGACGTTCGAGGCGAAGTTCAGGAGCTTGGTGTGCGCCGTCGCCTTAAGGACGCCGTAGCCGGCGAGCGAGACGAAGGCGAGCATGAAGAACGAGCCGGTGCCGGGCCCGAACAGCCCGTCATAGGCGCCGATCAGCGGCACGAAGAAGAGGGCGAAGGTGCGGGGCGAGATGCGCCGCTCGCGGTCGATGTCGGTGAGCCCCGGCTTCACCGCGAAGTAGATCGCGATGGCGATGAGAAGGAAGGGCAGGAGCCGGCGCAGGAGGTCGAGCGGCAGGGCCGTCGCCAGAAGCGCGCCGAGGCACGCGCCGGCAAAGGAGAGGCCGGCCGCCGGCAGGAGCGGCCCGAGCTTCACATGGCCGCGCCGCGCGTAGGAGATCGTCGCCGAGGCGGAGCCGAACAGCGACTGGAGCTTGTTGGTGCCGAGCGCCGAGAGCGGATCGAGACCGCCGAGAAGCAGCGCCGGCACGGTGATCAGCCCGCCGCCGCCCGCGATCGCGTCGATCAGTCCTGCGCCGAAGGCGGCGAAGACCAGAAGCAGGAAGGTTTCGTCGAAGGGCATGGCGGCGGCTTTCGCGAGCGGGCCGGATGGCCTTAAGGCGGGTGGCGCTCCCGGCCAAGGGAAAACGGACGCGATTTGACGAAGCGGTCGCCGTCCGTCATGAAGCCGGGGCCTGACGGTGCCTCGAACGAGGCTCTCACACATGATTTCACGGGCGGCCGACCCAATCCGGGGGCCGACGCGGAAACCGGCGGATCGATTCGTCGCGCATCTGGCGCGGCGCCTCCTCCGGCGCGACACGACGACGGAGGACGACCATGAAGGCCTTGATGCTGTGCGGCCACGGCAGCCGCGACCGGGGCGCGGTGGACGAGTTCCGCGGCCTTGCCGAGAAGATGGCCCGCCGCCTGCCGGACTGGAGCGTCGACTACGGCTATCTCGAATTCGCGACCCCGATCATCCGCGACGGCCTCGACCGGCTGAAGGCCAAGGGCGCGACCGATATCCTGGCGCTGCCCGGCATGCTGTTCGCGGCCGGGCACGCCAAGAACGACATTCCGTCCGTCCTTAACACCTATGCCGCGCAGAACGACGTGACGGTCACCTACGGGCGCGAGCTCGGCATCGACCCGAAGATGATCCGCGCGGCGGGCGAGCGAATCCGCGAGACGCTGCGCTCGGACGGCTGGCGCGACGGCGAGCCGCTGCACGACACGATGCTGGTGGTGGTCGGGCGCGGAGCGTCCGATCCCGACGCCAATTCCAACGTCGCCAAGGTGATGCGCCTCCTTTGGGAGGGCCTCGGTTTCGGCTGGGGCGAGACGGCCTATTCCGGCGTCACCTTTCCGCTGGTCGAGCCGGGCCTGACGCACGTCGCGCGGCTCGGCTACCGGCGCGTCGTGGTGTTTCCCTACTTCCTGTTCACGGGCATCCTCGTCGACCGCATCTACGATGCGACGGATCGCGTGGCCGCCGCGCACCCGGACATCCGCTTCCTGAAGGCGAAGTATCTCGGCGCCCACGATCTCGTGGTCGAGACCTTCGTCGACCGGCTGGAGGAGATCCTCCAGGGCACGAACCTGATGAACTGCCAGATGTGCAAGTATCGCGAGCAGGTGCTGGGCTTCGAGGCCGAGGTCGGCCTGCCGCAGGAAAGCCACCATCACCACGTCGAGGGCATCGGCACGGGTCCGGCGGCGCACGGCCACGACCATCCTCATGATCACGAACACGGTCATGGGCACCCCCACCACGGTCACGACCATCCGCACGACCACAGCCACGATCACCATCATCAGGGCGACGGGCATCACCACGATCACGCACATGGCCACGATCACGTACATGATCATGGTCACGCGCATGGCCATGACCACGCCCACGATCACGGCCATGCCCACACCCATCATCCCTATCCGCACGCCGACCACCCCTTGGGCCCGCGCACGCTGAAGGGGCACTGAGCCGGCGATGTCCGTGCCGGCTTATCTGCGCGATCCCGCCGCGATCTACGAGGCGAGCTTTCGCACCATCCGCGAGGAGGGCGCGGCGGCGCTCGCGCGCGTCGCTCCAGATGCGCGCGAACTCGCGATACGCATCGCCCATGCCTGCGGCATGGTGGACGCGATCGACGACCTCGTGATCTCCGTGGATGCCGCAACGGCGGGGCGCGCGGCGCTTCAGGCCGGCGCGCCGATCCTGGTCGACGCCGAAATGGTGGCGCACGGCGTGATCCGGGCTCGCCTGCCGGCCGGCAACCGGGTGCTGTGCCGGCTGAACGAGGCGGGCGTGCCCGAGCGCGCGCGCCGGCTCGCCACCACCCGCTCGGCCGCGCAGGTCGACTGGTGGGACGACGACCTTCAAGGGGCCGTGGTCGCCGTCGGCAACGCGCCGACGGCGCTGTTCCGCCTGCTCGAACGGCTCGACGAGGGCGCGCCGCGCCCGGCGCTCATCCTCGGCTTCCCCGTCGGTTTCGTCGGCGCGGCCGAATCCAAGGCGGAACTTGCCGCCAACCCGCGCGGCATCCCGTTCGCGACGCTTCGGGGCCGGCGCGGTGGCAGCGCGATCGCCGCAGCCGCGGTCAACGCGCTGGCCGCGGGTCTTGCGGGCGCACCGGCATGACGCCGTGGCTCCATGTCATCGGCATCGGCGACGGCGGGCTCGATACGCTCTCGCCGGATGCCGCGCGCCGGCTTGCGCAGGCGGAGATCGTCTTCGGCGGCGCGCGGCATCTGGCGATGCTCGCCGACGATCACCCCGCCGAGCGGCGGGCGTGGCGCTCGCCCTTTGCCGACACGGCGGCCGACATCCTCGCCGCACGCGGGCGACAGGCCGTGGTGCTCGCGACCGGCGATCCCTCGTGGTTCGGCCCGGCGCGCTGGCTGTGCACGGTGCTCGATGCCGGCGAATTTGCCGTGCTGCCCGCCCCGTCCGCCTTTTCGCTCGCCGCCGCGCGGCTCGGCTGGTCGCTGGAAGACGTGCGCTGCCTGTCGATCCACGGCCGACCGATCGAGAGCGTTCTCGCCGAGCTCTCCGACGGCGCGCGCGTTCTTCTCCTGTCGGAGGACGGCACAACGCCGGCGCGCCTCGCGGCACGGCTCCGCGAGCTTGGGTTCGGGCGTAGCCGGCTCCACGTCCTTGAACACCTCGGCGGGCCGGCCGAGCGGGTGCGCGCGTCGGACGCCGCCACCTTCGATCTCGGCGATGTCGCCGCCCTGAACACGATCGCGCTCGATTGCCGGCTCGACGAGGGTGCGCGAGCCCATTCGCGTGCGCCCGGCCTTCCCGACGAGGCCTTCCGGCACGACGGCAAGATGACGAAGCGCACGCTGCGCGCGCTGGCGATCGCCGCGCTCGAGCCGATGCCGGGCCACCTCCTCTGGGATGTCGGCGCCGGGTCGGGCTCCATCTCGGTGGAATGGCTCCGGGCCGCGCCCGGCGGGCGGGCGATCGCCATTGAGCCGATCGAGGCGCGCCGCGCGATGATCGCCGAGAACGCGTCGCGCCTCGCTCCGCACGGTCTCGACATCGTGGCGACGCGCGCCCCGGAGGCCTTCGAGAGCCTTCCCGCACCCGATGCCGTGTTCCTCGGGGGCGGGCTCACCGACGGTCTGTTCCCGGCCGCGTTCGGAGCCTTGAAGCCCGGCGGGCGGCTGGTCGCCCATGCCGTGACGCTGGAATCGGAGGCGATCCTTCTTGCCCTCCACGAGGTTCACGGGGGCGAACTCCTCCGCGTTTCGGTGGCGACCGCCGAGCCCGTCGGCCCCTATCGCGGCTGGCGCGCCTCGATGCCGGTGACGCACTGGCACATCACCAAGCAGAGGGCCTCGTGAGCGGCCGTCTCTTCGGCGTCGGTCTCGGGCCTGGCGATCCCGAACTCCTGACGCTCAAGGCCGCGCGCATCCTGCGCGAGGTGCCGGTGATCGCCTATCCCTTGTCGGAGGGCGGCGCGAGCCTCGCGCGCTCGATCGCCGAGCCGCATCTCGGCCATGGGCAGCGCGAGATCGCGATTGAGCTCTGCATGTCGACGGAGCGCGCGCCGGGGCAGGGTGCCTACGATCTCGCCGCGCCGCGGATCGCCGCCGAGCTCGACGCGGGGCATGACGTCGCGGTGCTCTGCGAGGGCGACCCGTTCTTCTACGGCTCCTTCCTCCAGCTCTTCGCCCGCCTCGGGCACCGCTACCCCACCGAGGTCGTGCCGGGGGTCTCCTCCGTCATGGCGGCGGCGGCGCGCACCCGGCGTCCGTTGAGCGCGCGCGCCGACCGCTTCGCCGTCCTGCCCGCAACGCTTGCCGACGATGCCCTGCTGCCGGCGATCGCGGCGGCCGAGAGCGTCGCGATCCTGAAGCTCGGCCGGCACTTCGGGCGCGTGAAGGCGCTGATCGAGGGCATGGGCCTCACGGATCGCGCGACCTATGCCGAGCGGATCGGGCAGGCCGGCGAGCGCGTCCAGCCGCTCGGCGAGACTGGGGAGACAGCTCCCTATTTCGCGATGATCCTTCTCTACAAGGGCGCCGAGCCGGCGATCCTCGACGCCCTGAACGGACCCCAGCTTCGATGAATGCGCCCGCGATCCTCTGTCTCGGCCCCGCCGCCCTGCCGCTTGCCCGCCGGATCGCCGACGCGCTTCACGGCGAGGTGCAT
>NZ_CAJYIU010000241.1 GCF_913775355.1 uncultured Aureimonas sp. | reverse complement strand
CGCCTTCGCGCATCGCGTTGGTCGAGTCGCAGACTAGCGCGAGGACACCCTCGTCGCCGATCTGGCGCAGGCGCTTCTCGTCGGTCGGATCGCCGAGCGCCGGCGTCGCATCGATCTTCCAGTCGCCGGTATGAAGAACCGTGCCGGCCGGCGTGCGGATGGCGAGCGCGACGGGCTCCGGGATCGAGTGCGTCACGTTGATCGCCTCGATCGAGAACGGACCGATGTCTAACCGGTCGCCCGCACGGAAGATCTCAAGCGGTACCTTGGGTGCGCCAGGCTCGCCTTCCCGCTTGGCCTGCAGCAGCGCCGCAGTGAACGGCGTCGCGTAGACCGGCGCCTTGAGGCGCGGCCAGAGCGTCAGCACGGCGCCGTAGTGATCCTCGTGCGCGTGCGTGATGATGATCGCCTTCAGCCGGTCGAGCCGCGCTTCGATGAAGGACAGGTCGGGCATGACGAGATCGATGCCCGGAAATTCGGGTCCCGCAAACGAGACGCCGCAGTCGATCGCGATCCATTCGCGCTGGCCGGGAGGGCCGTAGCCATAGAGGCCGAAGTTCATTCCGATTTCGCCGATGCCGCCGAGCGGCACGAAGACCAGTTCGTTCAAGTTCGTCATTCTTTCATTCTTGGCATGCGTCAGCATGCAGCCTTTCAGTCATTCATAAGCCGGGGGTCGCCCGGAATCCGTTTCGGCACGAGCAGCGCTCAAGTGCCTGCAGTCTGGCGAAGGAAGAAGAGATCCCCCGCCGAAAAATGGCGGCGCTCGCCGTTGTCCATCCCGAGGACCAGTCGGCCGCCCTCGTCGAGATCCACGAAAATGCCGGTGACCGACGATCCGTCGGGGAGATTCACGCGGCATGTCTCGCCGCGCCCCACCGAGTGGCGCAACCAAATCGCTCGCGCCTCATGAAACTGGCGACCCGCGTCCCACAATTCCAGTGCCGCCTCGACACCTGCGGCGACATGTTCGAACACCGTCGGTAGATCGCCTCGATATCCGGCGTCGCGAAGGCTCGTCACCGCATATGGTGTATCGTGGGCGCCGGTCTCGACATTGACGCCGCAACCGATGGCGACTGCTCGGCGACCAGCGGGGGAGCGTTCGCTTTCAAGGAGAATGCCCACGGCCTTCGCGCCGCCGATCAGGATGTCGTTCGGCCACTTTATGCCGACCAGCGCTGGGTCGATGCCGGGGAGCCCAGCCAGACCGTTGCGCACGCCGAGGGCGACCACCAGCGGGAGATCCACCACATGCTGATCGGTCGAGGGATCGACGATCAGGAGCGTAGCGAAAAGATTGCCCCGCTCGGACAGCCAGGATCGTCCCCGACGACCCCGACCCGCCGACTGGCGGGCCGCCGTAATCCAGAGAGGGCCGGGATCGCCCGCACGGGCGGCCTCGAGCGCCACGGCGTTCGTCGAGCCGACCTCGTCCAGCGCGAGATGGCGCCGAGTGCGATGAGGCCGGCCCGCCATTTTTCGATTAGAAGAAGGTATGGGCCGCTGCGGCCGCCGCCGCGAACAGCGGACCAGCGAGGACGATATAGGCCGGGAAGATGAAGATCGTCGCGGCACCCGCCACGAGCTTCAGTTCCATGCTCATCGGCTCGAACCCGGCCAGCGGCTCGTCGAACCACATGACCTTCACGATGCGCAGGTAGTAGAAGAGGCCGATCGTCGACGCGATGACGCCGATCACGGCAAGCGGGATCAGCCCGGCACCGACGGCCGCGATGAAGACGTAATACTTGCCCCAAAAGCCGAGCAGCGGAGGCAGGCCCGCCAGCGACAGCATGAGAACCGTCATCGCCAGTGCCATCATCGGATTGGTGCGCGACAGACCGGCGAGCTCGTAGACGTCCTCCACCATACCGTCCCGACGGCGCATCGCGAGGATCAGCGCGAACGTCCCGAGCGTCATGGTGACGTAGGTCGCCATGTAGATCAGGACGCCCTGCACGCCCGCTTCGGTGCCTGCGGCGAGGCCGACGAGCACGTAGCCCATGTGGCCGATCGAGGAGTAGGCCATCAGGCGCTTGATGTTGCGCTGGCCGATCGCGGCGAACGAACCGAACAGCATCGAGGCGATCGACAGGAACACCACGACCTGCTGCCAGTCAGGCGTCATCGGACCGAAGCTCTGGACCGTGAAACGGGTGAGCAGCGCGACGGCCGCCACCTTCGGCGCACCGGCGAGAAGCGCGGTCACCGGCGTCGGCGCGCCCTCGTAAACGTCGGGCGTCCACATGTGGAACGGCACGGCCGAAATCTTGAAGGCCAGACCTGCGAGCACGAAGACGAGCCCGACGATGAGGCCGAGCGACCGGGAACCGTCCTGCGCGACGGCCTCCGCGATCGCACGGAACTCGATCTGTCCGGTGAAGCCGTAGACGAGCGAAGCGCCGTAGAGAAGCATACCCGACGAGAGCGCGCCGAGGACGAAGTACTTCAGACCTGCCTCGGTCGATTTCACGTGGTCGCGGTGGATCGCCGCGATCACGTAGATCGCCAGCGACTGCAGCTCGAGACCCATATAGAGCGCGATCAGGTCGCCCGCCGAGACCATGACCAGCATGCCCGTCGTGCAGAGCACGATGAGAACCGGAAGCTCGAAATTGGCGAAGCGCTCACGCTCCGCATAGCCGGTCGACATGAGCACCGCAGCCGCCGCACCGATCAGCACCAGCGCCTTCATGAAGCGTGCGAACGGATCGAGGATGATCGATCCTCCGAACGCGACACCGGTCGGCGTCGCGAAAAGCAGCCAGACCAGCGCGAAGAGCAGTGTGCCGACGGTGAGCGAGGTCACCAGCCGGGCGCTCTTCTCACCGAGAAATGTGCCGATCATCAACAGGCCCATCGCACCGACGCTGAGGATCAGCTCCGGGCCGACGATGGGGAGGCTTTGCGCCACGAATTGCGAAAACATCGGTTCGCCCTGCCCGTTTCTTTTATTTCTGGATCGAGGCGACGCTGGACGCGGCCTCGAGGGCTGCCGTGTAGCTCGACAGGAGCTGGTCCACGGAGGCCGTCGTCACATTGAAGACCGGCATCGGATAGACGCCGAAGAGCACGGTCAGCACCGCGAGCGGATAGAGCAGAGCCTTCTCGCGCGGCGTCAGGTCGAGGATCGACTTGAGGTTGTCCTTCACCAGCGCCCCGAGGATGACGCGGCGGAACAGCCAGAGCGCGTACGCCGCCGACAGGATGACGCCCGTCGCCGCGAAGATCGCCACCCACGAGTTGACCCGGAACACGCCCATCAGCGTCATGAACTCACCGACGAAGCCGGACGTGCCCGGGAGGCCGACGTTGCCCATGGTGAACAAAAGCATCATGGCCGCATAGGCCGGCATGCGGTTCACGAGGCCGCCATAGGCCGCGATGTCGCGGGTGTGCATCCGGTCGTAGACGACGCCGACGCACAGGAACAGCGCACCCGAGATAAGCCCGTGGCTCAGCATCTGGAAGATCGCACCCTGCACGCCCTGCTCGTTGGCCGCGAAGATGCCCATGGTCACGAAGCCCATGTGGGCGACCGACGAGTAGGCGATCAGCTTCTTGATGTCCTCCTGCATCAACGCCACCAGCGAGGTGTAGATGATCGCCACGACCGAGAGCACGAAGACGAAGGGCGCGAAGTCGGCCGAAGCCAGCGGGAACATCGGCAGCGAGAAGCGCAGGAAGCCGTAGCCGCCGAGCTTCAGGAGGATGCCGGCCAGGATCACGGAGCCGGCCGTCGGCGCCTCGACGTGCGCGTCGGGAAGCCAGGTGTGAACGGGCCACATCGGCATCTTCACCGCGAAGGAGGCGAAGAAGGCGATCCAGAGCCAGGTCTGCATCGAGGCCGGGAACTGATAGGCGAGAAGCTCGGGGATCGAGGTCGTCCCGGCGGTCCAGTACATCGCCATGATGGCGACGAGCATGAGGACCGAGCCGAGAAAGGTATAGAGGAAGAACTTGTAGGACGCATAGACGCGCCGCTTGCCGCCCCAGACGCCGATGATGAGGAACATCGGGATGAGGGAGCCTTCGAAGAAGAGGTAAAAGAGCACGATGTCCAGCGCACAGAAGACGCCGACGACCAGCGTCTCGAGCACCAAGAACGCGATCATGTATTCCTTGACCCGAACCGTGATCGCGTCGCGGCTGGCCAGAATGCAGATCGGCATCAGGAAGGTGGTCAGGATGACGAACAGCATGGAGATGCCGTCGACACCCATCCGGTAGGCGATCCCGCCAGTCAGCCACTCGGCTTCCTCGACGAACTGGAAACCTGCGACGGACTTGTCGAAACCGATCCAGATGAAGAGCGAGAGGAGGAAGGTGAAGACCGAGACGAGCAGCGCGACGTTGCGGATGTTGCGGCGCGCGAGTTCGGAGTCGTCCCGGGTGAACAGGATGATCAGCACGCCGACCAGCGGCGCGAAGGTGATGGTCGATAGGATCGGCCAGCCGGACATCAGCGCATTCCCCCGAACATCATGAAGGTGACGAGCGCCGCGACGCCGATCAGCATGACGAAGGCATAGTGGTAGAGGTAGCCGGTCTGCAGACGCACGACCCAGCCGGTCACGTCGAGCGCGCGGGCGGAAATGCCGTCCGGACCGAGGCGATCGATGACCGCGACGTCACCCTTCTTCCAAAGGAACCGGCCGAGCCACTTGGCCGAACGCACGAACAGGACGTCGTAGAGCTCGTCGAAGTACCACTTGTTCAAAAGGAACTGGTAAAGGCCCGGATTGCGCGCCGCCATCTGCGCGGGGCGCTGCGGCTGCCGGATGTAGAAGATGTATGCCAGCACGAACCCAAGCGCCATCGCGATGGTCGGCGACCACACGACCAGCGCCGGCACCTCGTGCGCCTCATGCAGGATGTGGTTCTCCGGGCCGGCGAAGAGCGCCGTGTGCCAGAAGGTCTCGTAGCTGCCGCCCAGGAAGAACGGGTAGAACACGATACCGGCGAGCAGGGCTCCGGCCGACAGGATGAACAGAGGCGTCGTCATAACCGGCGGCGACTCATGCACGTGGTGCATGACCTCGTGGCTCGCGCGCGGCTTGCCGTGGAAGGTCAGGAAGACGAGGCGCCAGGAGTAGAAGCTCGTCAGCGCGGCGGCGATCACCGTCATCATGTAGCCGTACATGGCGAAGGCATTTTCGCCCGCGAACGCGCTCTCGATAATCGCATCCTTGGAATAGTAGCCAGCCGTGAACGGGAAGCCGGTCAGCGCGAGCGTCCCGATCATCATCGTCCAATAGGTGATCGGGATATGCTTCCGCAGACCACCCATGTGGCGCATGTCCTGCTCGCCGTCGACCGCATGGATCACCGAGCCGGCGCCGAGGAACAGAAGCGCCTTGAAGAAGGCGTGCGTGAACAGGTGGAAGATCGCGGCCCCGTAGGCGCCGACGCCGAGCGCGACGAACATGTAGCCGAGCTGCGAGCAGGTCGAATAGGCGATGACGCGCTTGATGTCGTTCTGGACGAGGCCGATCGTCGCCGCGAAGAAGGCGGTCGTGGCTCCGATGAAGGTGACGAAGGTCAGCGCGGAATGGCTGAGCTCGAACACCGGCGACAGTCGGGCCAGCATGAAGACACCCGCGGTGACCATCGTCGCTGCGTGGATCAGTGCCGACACTGGGGTCGGGCCTTCCATCGCGTCCGGGAGCCAGGTGTGCAGGCCGATCTGCGCCGACTTGCCCATCGCGCCCATGAAGAGCAGCAGGCAGATCGCGGTCATCGCGCCGGCAGCGGGCAGCGAGTAACCGGCAAAGTTCAGGATCGGCGCGGCAGCGTTGACGGCCGCCTCCCCACCTTCAGGATAGATCGTGCCGACCATCTGGCCTGCGCCGGCGAAGATCGTGTCGAGATTGGCCGAGCCGAACACCACGAACAGACCGAAGATGCCGAGGAGGAAGCCGAAGTCGCCGACGCGGTTGACGACGAACGCCTTCATCGCCGCAGCGTTGGCTGAGGGCTTCTGATACCAGAAGCCGATCAGGAGGTAGGAGGCGAGACCCACGCCTTCCCAGCCGAAGAACATCTGGACGAGGTTGTCGGCTGTCACCAGCGTCAACATCGCGAAGGTGAAGAGCGACAGGTAGGCGAAGAAGCGCGGGCGCGAGTCGTCGTGGTGCATGTACCCGATCGAATACACATGCACTAGCGCCGAGACGGTGTTGACGACGACCAGCATGACCAGCGTCAGCCGGTCGATCCGCAGCTGCCAGGAGATGTCGAGCGTTCCGGCTTTCATCCACTGGAGGACCTGCACGTGCTGCGTCTCACCGACGAACGACAGGAACCCGATCCAGGACAGGAGCGCCGCCGCTATCAGAAGACCGCTGGTGACGTATTCCGACGCCTTGGCGCCGATGCGATTGCCGAAGAGACCGGCGACGATGAAGCCGACGAGCGGCAGAAGGACGATCAGGGTGTACATCGCCGCGGTCTCAGCCCTTCATCGTGTTGACGTCGTCGACGGCGATCGAGCCGCGATTACGGAAAAAGACGACCAGGATCGCCAGGCCGATGGCGGCCTCCGCCGCGGCGACCGTGAGGATGAACAGGGCGAAGACCTGCCCGGCCAGATCGTTCAGGAAGGAGGAGAATGCCACAAGGTTGAGATTGACCGACAGGAGGATCAACTCGACCGACATCAGGATCGTGATGATGTTCTTGCGGTTCATAAAGATGCCGAAGACCCCCGTAACGAAGAGGATCGCGGCGACCGTGAGGTAGTGTCCGAGGCCGACAGCCATGGTTCGTGTATCCCTATCTGCCTCAGATGCCCTTGCCGCTCTCGACTTTGCGGATCTCGATGGCGGTGGCCGGATTGCGCGCGACCTGAACGGGGATCGACTGACGCTTCAGGCCCGGCTTGTGGCGCAGGGTCAGGACGATGGCGCCGATCATCGCGACGAACAGCACGAGGCCAGCCGTCTGAAAGAAGAAGACGTAGCGCGTGTAGAGAACGAGCCCGATCGCCTGGATATTGGAGAGCTGCTCCAGCGGCGGGGTCGGCATCACCGTCCGCGCGCTGAGCTGCGGAGAATAGTAGCTGCCGGTGACCGCGATGATGAGCTGCGCGAGGAGGACCAGACCGATCACCGCCCCGATCGGCGCATACTGAAGAGCGCCCTGCTTGATGCGACCGAAATCCAGATCCAGCATCATGACGACGAACAGGAATAGGATCGCCACCGCGCCGACATAGACGACGATCAGGATCAGCGCCAAAAATTCGGCACCGGTCAGCAGGAACAGACCCGCCGCCGCCACGAAGGTCAGGATCAGGAACAGGACCGAATGGACGGGGTTTCGGGAGAGAACCACCATCATCGCCGAACCGACGGAGACGATGGCGAACACGTAGAAGAAGAAGGCTTGCAGCCCCAACATGTCGGGCTCCCCCTGAAATCGCGGTAGCATCAAAGGGCGGACGAACGATGTCCTCGTTCGCCGCCGGGAGATTCGGTTCGGAGCGTGGCGCGACAAGGCGCCACGGGGTGCGGATTAGCGGTACGGAGCGTCGAGCGCAATGTTGCGAGCGATTTCGCGCTCCCAACGATCGCCGTTCGCCAGCAGCTTTTCCTTGTCGTAGTACAGTTCCTCACGCGTCTCGGTGGAGAACTCGAAGTTCGGCCCCTCGACGATCGCATCGACCGGGCAGGCCTCCTGGCAGAAGCCGCAGTAGATGCACTTTACCATGTCAATGTCGTAGCGCACCGTGCGGCGCGTGCCGTCGTTGCGGCGCGGCCCGGCTTCGATCGTGATGGCCTGCGCCGGACAGATCGCCTCGCACAGCTTGCAGGCGATGCAGCGCTCTTCACCATTGGGGTAACGGCGCAGCGCATGCTCCCCACGAAAGCGAGGGCTGACCGGCCCCTTCTCGAACGGATAGTTCACGGTCGCCTTGGGAGCGAAGAAGTACCGCATCGACAGGCGGAACGCCTTTAGGAACTCGACCAGGAACAGGGATTTTACGGACTGGGCCAAGGCACTCATCGAACGATCTGATCTCCAGTGGCGGAGGCTTCGGGCGGCACGAGCACCGCCCTCGTTTTGTCTATGTGGCTTACCAGGACAGAGCCGCCGCCTGGCGAGCGGCGTCCGCGGTCTGGCCATCGCCCCAGCCGGTCAGCTGGAGGACGAGCGCGACCACGACCACCATCGCCAGCGACAGGGGAAGGAACACCTTCCAGCCGAGACGCATGAGCTGATCGTAGCGGTAGCGCGGCACGAACGCCTTCACCATCGCGAACATGAAGAAGCAGAGCGCGACCTTCGCCAGGAACCAGATGACACCAGGAATCCAGGTGAATGGCGCGAAACCGAAGGGCGGGAGCCAGCCACCGAGGAACAGGATGGTCATCAGCGAGCACATCAGGGTGATGGCGGCATACTCGCCGAGCATGAACATCATGTACGGGGTCGAGCCGTACTCGACCATGAAGCCCGCGACGAGCTCCGATTCTGCTTCCGGTAGGTCGAACGGCGGCCGGTTCGTCTCGGCGAGCGCTGAGATGAAGAAGATGATGAACATCGGGAAGAGCGACAACCAGTGCCAATCGAGGAAGCTGGCCGGCAGGCCCAGCATCGTGCCGACACCGGTGTTCTGCGACAGGACGATCTGGGTGAGGTTCAGCGAGCCGGCGCAGAGGAGAACGGTGACGATGACGAAGCCGATCGAGACCTCGTAGGACACCATCTGAGCCGCCGAACGAAGCGCGCCGAGAAAGGCATATTTTGAGTTCGACGCCCAGCCGCCCATGATGACGCCGTACACCTCGAGCGACGAGATCGCGAAGATGTAGAGGATGCCGATGTTGATGTCGGCGATCACCCATCCGTTGGAGACCGGCACCACGGCGAAGGTCGCCAGCGCCAGCGTCACCGCGACGAGCGGCGCGAGGAGGAAGACGACCTTGTCGGACGAGGCCGGAATGACCGGCTCCTTCAGGACGAACTTCAAAAGGTCGGCGAAGGACTGGAAGAGGCCGAAGGGGCCGACGACGTTCGGGCCGCGACGCATCTGCACGGCCGCCCAGATCTTGCGGTCGGCCAGAAGGATGTAGGCGATCAGGACCAGCAGGACCACCAGGAAGAGAAGGCTCTGACCGATGATGACGAGGGCCGGCCAGATATAGGCGGAGAACAGCTCCATGGGTTCGTACCGTCCTTACTCGGCCGCTTCGAGATGCTCGGCATGCGCGAGGCGCGAGCACTCCGCCATGACCTTCGAGGCCCGGGCGATGGGGTTGGTCAGATAGAAGTCGCCGACGCCCGACTTGAACGCCGCTCCCGACGGTGTGCCTGCGCGGTCGGCAAGATGCGTGATCGCGTTGGGATCGGCAGCCTGCAGCTCGGAGCCGACGAAGATCGGGTGAGCGCTCGCCAGATCGCGGCGCAACGCACCGAGCGAGTCAAACGGCAGCGCCTTGCCCAGCACGGCGGACAGGGCGCGGAAGATCGCCCACTCCTCGCGGGCGTTGCCCGGCGGGAAGCCCGCGCGCGAGCCGGTCTGAACGCGGCCTTCGGTGTTCACCCAAGTCCCGGACTTTTCCGTGTAGGCGGCACCCGGCAGAATGACATCGGCCCTATGAGCACCCTTGTCGCCATGCGTTCCGACGTAGACGACGAACGCGCCGGGCGTGATGTCGATCTCGTCCGCACCGAGGTTGAACAGGACGTCGACGCCGCCGGACACCATCTCGGCGGCCACCTTGCCGCCCTCACCCGGCACGAAGCCGATGTCGAGACCGCCGACCCGGCTTGCCGCCGTATGGAGAACGTTGAAGCCGTTCCAATCATCGGACACCGCGCCGATCTCACGCGCCAGCGCTGCGATGCTTGCAAGGACGTCAGCACCGTTCTCGCCGCTGATCGCGCCCTGCCCGACGATGATCATCGGGCGCGCGGAGTTCTTCAGGGCGTCGAAGAACTCGCCGTTCGCCGTCTCGATGTCCGACAGCGTCTGCGGTCCGGCCCCGAGATACGTCACGGCGTAGCGCAGGTCCGACTTCTCGCCGATGAAACCGACGGGGAAG
>NZ_CAJYIU010000240.1 GCF_913775355.1 uncultured Aureimonas sp. | reverse complement strand
CCGTGCTCGTCGGCCAAACCCGGTTCGCCGCCGACGGCTTCGACCCCCCATTCGTCCTGCGCCTGCGCGGTCGTCCGGTTCAGGATCACCGCGCCCGCTTCCACGCGGTCCACGCTGTCCAGATGGATGAAGTGGTGCTCGCCACCGGCCGCGGGGTCGGTCTTCGTCAACTTGATCCGGTCGCCGTCGAGGTGGTCGACGGTCCCGACGTGGCCGCCGTCCGATCCCTTCACGTCCTGATGCTCTTCGATACTCGTGCGGTCCACCATGGGCCCATGTCCTCCATACCGGGCGGGCAGGGGCGCCCGTCCGTCGATGGTTTGGCAATGGGGTTTCGCAAGGCGCGGTTCCGGCGTCCTGCGGCGGACTGCTTGGTCGACCAAGCGAACAGGCGGGGTGGAGCGTCGTAGGGCAAAGCGCGTTCTGCTTCCGTAGGCATGCCGGAAAGGGCAAGGACCATGGAAGAGGAGCGTCGCTTCGACCCACCGGAGGCGTTTGCCGAGCGGCTGCAGGGTTTTGGCCCCAACCCCCTCCTCGTCTGCCACAACGATGCCGACGGCTTGTCGGCGGGCGTGATCTTGAAGGCGGCGATGACGCGAGCCGGTCGACCGCCATCGGTGCGCATCGTCGGCAAGGGCGAGAATGCCTATTCGGATGCGTTTCGGCAGGAACTCGCCGGGCTGCGGATCGGCGGGCTGGTGATCGCGGATCTCGGCACCGCCGCCCGTCTGCCGCGCGAGGACGTGCCGGCCATCGTCGTCGATCATCACGTGCCGACCGGGCGGCCGGCGAACGCGCTGACGATCAGCGGCATCGCGGACGATCCGGTCCCGACGTCGAGCCTTCTGGCCTACCGCTGTGCCCAATCGGTCGGCGATGCCGACGACCTCCTGTGGCTGGCCGCGATTGGGTTGATCGGCGACCTCGCCGACGAGGCAGGGTTCCCGGCTATGGCTGAGGCGAGGGCGCGTTACGGCATCACCGCACTTCGCAAGGCCACGTCGCTCGTCAACGCGCCCCGACGCACCGCGAGCGGCGATGCGTCGGCGGCCTTCCGCCTTCTCGAGAGGGCGGACGGCCCGAAGGCGGTTCTCTCTGGCGCCCATCCCGAGACGGCTTCCCTGCTCGCGGCCAAGGCCGAGGTCGCGGCGGCGCTCGACGAGGCTCGCAAGGTCGCTCCGAAGGTGGTCGGCGATGTCGCGATCATCCGCTTCTCCTCGCCCTGCCAGATCCACCCCTTGGTGGCGCAGGCCTGGCGGGGACGCCTCAAGGATCGACTCGTGATCGCCGCCAACACCGGCTATCGCGAGGGCTGGGTGCATTTTGCAGCACGCACGGCGACGCACCGCGACATCCTCGAGTTTCTCGCCGACGTCCGTCCGGCAGGCGCCGACGAGCAGTACGGCAACGGTCACCGCGCGGCGTCGGGCGGAGCCTTGCGCGCCAAGGACTGGAACGAGTTCGCAGGCGCTCTCGGCTTCGGACCGGACATGAAAGTGCCGGCCGGCGCCCCTTGAAGGACCAGCGCCTTCCGGCGCAAGAAGGGCGCCACGCGACGACGCTTCCTGCGCCGGCGCGGCCATGCGACTGGAGCCCATGTCCCCGATCGATCCCTTCCGCACCACCCGTGCGCTGTTCGACCTTCCCGACGGCCTCGTCTATCTCGACGGTAATTCGCTCGGTGCGCTGCCCAAAAGCGTGGGGCCACGCGTCGCAGAAGTGATCGCGAACGAATGGGGCGGGCAGCTTATCGGCGCCTGGAACAGCGCCGGCTGGGTCGATCTGCCGCGCCGGGTCGGCGACCGCGTCGGCCGCCTGATCGGCGCGCCGGCGGGTACGGTCGTTATGGGCGATACCTTGTCGATCAAGGTCTACCAGGCGCTGGCCTCGGCGCTGGACCTCAAGGCCGACCGGCGAGTCATCCTGTCGGACACCGGCAATTTCCCGACCGACCTCTACATGGCGCAGGGGCTGATCGCTTCGCTCGACCGCGGCCACGAGCTCCGCGTCGTCGAGCCGGAAGCCGTGGAGGCTGCGATCGACCCGAGCGTCGCCGTCGTCATGCTGACGCAGGTCGATTATCGAACCGGCCGCCTGCACGACATGGCCGCACTGACGCGCAAGGCCCACGAGGTGGGCGCGCTGGTGATCTGGGATCTCGCCCATTCCGCCGGTGCGCTGCCGATCGATCTTGCGGCGGCGGGGGCGGACTTTGCCGTAGGCTGCACCTACAAATACCTGAACGGCGGACCAGGCGCTCCGGCCTTCATCTACGTCGCCCCGCATCTTGGCGGGGACGTGCGTCCCGCCCTGTCCGGCTGGTTCGGCCACGACGCCCCGTTCGCCTTCGAGCCGACGTACAGGCCGGCCGCCGGTGTCGAGCGGATGCGGGTCGGAACGCCGCCCATCCTGGCGCTGGCCGCCCTCGACGCGGCGCTCGACGCCTGGGAGGGGATCGACATGGAGACGCTGCGGGCCCGTTCCATCGAACTTGGCGAACTGTTCAACGCCGAGGTCCGCCGCTCGCTTCCGGACCTTGAGCTCGCGTCGCCCGCCGATCCAACGCAGCGGGGTTCGCAGGTCTCGTTCCGTCATGCCGAAGGCTATGCGGTGATGCAGGCGCTGATCGCGGAAGGCGTGATAGGGGACTATCGCGCGCCCGACATCATGCGCTTTGGCTTCACGCCGCTTTATCTGG
Organism: uncultured Aureimonas sp.; assembly: GCF_913775355.1. Lineage (GTDB taxonomy): Bacteria > Pseudomonadota > Alphaproteobacteria > Rhizobiales > Rhizobiaceae > Aureimonas. The sequence goes on along the minus strand of NZ_CAJYIU010000240.1, from coordinate 878 downwards.
GCGAAGACGACGTGCGGCGCGGTGCGGCCATCCTCGTCGAGATCCTGGCGAGCGGCCGCTGGGACCGCCCGGAATTCCGCCGCCGAAACAAGGTGACCTGACCGGCGGCGAAGGAGGAGGAGCGACGGGTCAGACCGTCGCGCCGCCCGCCTGATTGACGATCACGTTCGCGCCGGCACTCGCGCGGTCGTAGAGGTCGATGATGTCGTGGTTCATGAACCGCACGCAGCCCGACGATACGGCCTTGCCGATGGTCCACCACTCCGGCGTTCCATGCAGGCGATAGAGCGTGTCCTGGCCGTTCTGGAAGAGGTAGAGCGCGCGGGCGCCGAGCGGGTTCTTCAGCCCCGGCTCCATCCCTTCGCGATAGATCTCGAGTTCCGGCTGGCGCGCGATCATCTCGGCCGGCGGCGTCCAGCGCGGCCACTCGCGCTTGAACTGGACCTTCGCCCGGCCCTCCCAGGCGAACCCGTCGCGGCCGATGCCGACGCCGTAGCGCATCGCGGTGCCGCCCGGCTGAATGAGGTAGGCGTAGCGCGTCGGCGTGTCGATGATGATGGTGCCCGGCTCTTCCGGACCGGCATAGGCGACCTCGCGGCGGAGGTAGCGCAGGTCCATCCGGCGGAAGTCGATGCCGGGGATCGTGTAGCCACCGTCCTGGATCGGGCCGTAGGCGGTTAGGTATTCCGCGCTGACGCCGGACGGGCCGGTGCCGCCGTTGAACGGGGTCAGATTGGCGATGCGCGCGCGGTTGTCGGTGGTGCACCCGGACAGGGCGAGGGCGGCGGCGCCGAGGCCGAGACCCTGTAGCAGGGAACGGCGCGAAAGGGCGCGCGGAGAACGATCTTCGGTCATGATCCAGCCAGAACTTGGCGACC
>NZ_CAJYIU010000239.1 GCF_913775355.1 uncultured Aureimonas sp. | reverse complement strand
GAGACTCGAGGACGAGGCCCGCGAGGATGCCGAGCGCAAGGCCCGGCGCCGTGCCGTGCGAATAGCCGCCGACCCCTTGCGAAAGGCTGTCGCCGGCCAGCGCGAAGAGGCGGTGGGAGGCCGGCAGGTCGCCGACGAGCCCGATGGCGCCTGCCGGCATCTGCTGCGACGCGTTGCCGATCGAGCCGGACACGGCCTTATCGCCGAGATCGACGCCTTCCTCCATGTGGCCGACATAAGCGCCGCGGAAGGCGTCCGTGTAGTACCAGCGACCGCCGGACGGGACGCGCCCATACGTGCGGATCCAGAAGACGCCGGCCGGAACCGTGAAGCCCGTGGCCTTCTCGGACTTCGCGAGGATCGTGCCCGGCGCCACCGTGACGGGCGCCCCCATGTCGCGGATCGTGCCGTCCGGCAGTTCGATCGCGCTGTGGTAGATCGCCTCGTTCGGATAGTCGTACTCGGCGCCCGAGTTGTAGTAGAAGCCGGTATAGGCGACCTCCGGGTTCGGGATCGGCACCGGCGTGTAGAACCGCTTGCGGACGTTGAACGTCGTCTTCGTGCCGTCGGACGGGCGGATCTGGTTGCCTTGGTCGCCGCCGAAGCCGGCCAGGCGCCGGACGGTGTCGCCGCCGGTCGCACCGGCCTCCGTCGCGGCGACCCTGAGGCTCGCCGACGTGATCTCCGCGCGGGCCGCGATGCGTTGTCCGGCGGCCGGCGCTGAGGCGAAGGCGAAGGCCCAACGCCCCTCGGCCGAGGTCGTCGCGCTGCCGGCGGATGCCCCGTCGAGGAGGACGGTGACGACGGCGCCGGGAGGGGCCCTGCCGGTCGCGGTCCGCGACGGCGGATCGTAGGCCGGCCGCGACAGGGCGGATCCGCCGCGGGCGGAAAGAAGAAGACCGATGCCGAGGCCCGCCATCACGCCATGCCCACGATCTGGCCGGCAGTCGTGCCGGTGGCGAGGATGCGGGCGACGCGGATCGGCAGGCCCGTCCCGTCGGCGAGGTTGCGGAACACCACGGTCTCGCCGCTCGATCGGTCCTGCACGGCGAGGTCGCCGCCCTGACCGACGAAGACGCCGGTGGTCACGAAAGCGAGGTCGAGACTGTCGCTCGGCACCACGGCGAAGATGCGGGTCGCCGGGCCGTCGGCGGTCGGGGCGTTGCTCGAATAGGGGTCTTGGGCTGCCATCGCGCTCTCCTTGGAACGCCGGCAGGCTAGAGGTGGGGCGGGAGGGCGGGGAGAAACGGGGGAGGGGCGCCCCCGCCGGGGGAGCCTTGCCACCTGCGAAGGCGGGGTCGGCCGCTTTGGTGCGCCGCCGCCCGGCGGCCGGTCAGGCCGCGGCGGTGCCGGGCCGTTTCCTGCGCATCTCCGCCAGCGCCGCGCGCACGGCGGCGAGGAAGACCTGCGGCTTCAGCTCGCCGCGCGCCGTCAGCGCCGAGCCGACGGCGAGCTTGCGCACGAGGGCCGCACGTAGGGCCGGAATGCGCCCCGCATGGCGCGCGATCACCAGAAGTCCGGACGGGTAGTACTTGGCGCGGATCGCCGTGTTGCGGTCGCGGTGGCCGATCGAGGCGAGCGGCATGAAGCGGACCTGGCGGCACGAGGCCAGCGCCCGCAGCGCGTAGTCCGTGTCCTCCGAGCCGTTCAGCCGGGCGCCGACGCCGAGCTCCGGGTCGAAGCCGCCAATCTCGCGCACGATCGCTGAGCGGAACACCATCGTGTTCGAGGAGGCGCGCCGCAGGACGTCCTGAACCGAGGCGTCGCGCTCGAGCGCGCCGTTCACCGGCACGGGGGCGGACGCGTAGTCGCAGAACCAGAAGTCGAGATCGGCTTGGGAGGCGAAGGCGTCGTGGATGTGGCCGAGCACGCCGTCGGGATACCAGCAGTCGTCGTCCGGGAAGGCGACGATCTCGTCGCCGTCCATCCAGCCGAGGCGGCGTCCCTCGGCGAGAAGGGTGTTGCGCGCGGCCGACAGCGAGACGAGGCCGGGCACGGTCAGGAGCGTCACGAGGCCGGCATCCTCCGCCGGCACGAGATCGCCGGGCGCCGTCGTGCAACACTGCAGCAGGATCATCAGCCGCAGCTCGATGTCGGGCCGCGCCCGCGCGGCGGCCGAAACCGACGCGATCATCCGCGACAGGGCGTCGGACCGGCCGGACGAGAGGTTCGCCGTGCTGAAGAGGTTGACGGTCATGAACGCTTGGGCTCCTGGCGCGGATGTCGGGCGGGCGAAGGAAGGCGGGGCATGCGAGGATCGGTCGGCCGAGGGGACGTCCTGCGGCCGTTCCAGGCGTCAGCTGTTCCGGTCGGTCCGGCAGGGCAGGACGCCGTCGTCCACCAGCCGCTTCATGATGTTGGGCACGACGATCGAGGTGGCGCTGCCCGGCGTCGGGTGGGCACCGTCGACGATCGCCAGATAGAGCGCGTCGGCGCCCATCGCGTTCCAGGCCGGACGGTGGTCGATGTGGCTGGCGCCGAGCTCTTCGGCGAGCCGGCGATGGGCGTCCTCGTAGCGGTCGCGGAACGGGCGCGCCCACGACCGGCGGCCGCTGATCGGGTTCATCGACATGACGTAGACGAGGATGCCGGGGTTCTGCCGGCGGAACGCGGCGACGATCGCGCGCATGTTGGCAACGCTTTCGTCGACGCCGATCCACTTGTTGAGCGCGGCGTCGTTGACGGCAAATTCCAGGAACACGATGTCGGGTCGCGTGGCGGCGACCGCGTCCACCGCCCCCGCGCCCCAGTCAGACGCGGCCCCGGCGAGGCCGTCGTTCGTCACGTCGACCGGCGCGCGCGTGCAGGCCCCGATCGCGGCGGCGAGCGGCGCCTGCCATCCGCCGTTGGCCGTGAGGCTCGTGCCGAAGGTCGAAATCCGCAAGGTCCGCTCCTCGGCACCGGCCGGATGCGCGCAGGAAAGGGCGAGCGAAAGGGCCAGACCCCGTCCGAGCGCGCGGCAGACTGCAACCATCACGTCCGGCCTCCGGATCGGGGGCCCGCCTGCTGCGGCGGCAAGGCGCGCCCGTCCCGTCTCGTCAGGCCGAGCGCGCGAGGGGCTCGGCGGCCGGCGCCTGAACGCTGCCGCGGCCGATCGAGTGATACTCGAAGCCGGCCTCGGCCATCGTCTCCAGCGAGAACACGTTGCGGAAGTCGACGAGGATCGGGTTGCGCAGGGCGGCGCGGTAGCCGTCCAGCGGGAAGCGCACGAACTCGTCCCATTCGGTGGCGAGAACGCACAGATCCGCCCCGTCGATCGCGTCCTGCATCGTCGGGCAGTATTCGATCGCATCGCCCAGCATCTCGCGGGCGTGGTCCATGCCCTTCGGATCGAAGGCGCGCACGATGGCGCCACGCTGCGTCAGCTGCTCGGCGACCAGCACCGCGACGCTGTCGCGTACGTCGTCGGTGTTGGGCTTGAAGGTCAGGCCGAGGAGGGCGATCGTGCGACCGTCCACCGAGCCGCCGGCGGCCTGGATGACCTTGGCGACCATGCGGTGCGGGCGCGAGCGGTTGACGGTGATGACGGCCTCGACGATCGTCGCGGGGCTGAGCGCCTTCTCGCCGATGTGGACCATGGCGAGCGTGTCCTTCGGGAAGCACGAGCCGCCGTAGCCGGGGCCGGGCTTCAGGAACTCGCGGCCGATGCGCTTGTCCGAGCCCATGCCGCGCGAGATCGCGCCGATGTCGCCGCCGACCTTCTCGCAGATATCGGCCATCTCGTTGATGAAGGACACCTTGGTCGCCAGGAACGTGTTGGCGGCGTACTTGATGAGCTCCGACGAGATGATGTCGGTGGAGATCAGCTCGAAGCCCTGGTCGGTGAAGGGGCGATAGAGCGCCTCGAGGCTCTCGCGGGCCCGCGCGCTGTCGGTGCCGATCACGATGCGGTCCGGCTTCATGAAGTCGGAGACCGCGTTGCCCTCGCGCAGGAACTCGGGGTTGGAGGCGACGTCGAAGTCGAGGCCGGGATTCTCGCGCTCGATGATGCGGCGCACCTCGTTGCCGGTGCCGGCCGGCACGGTCGACTTGGTCACCACCACGGCATAGTGGTCGAGGTTGCGGGCGATGTCGCGGCTCGCGGCATAGACGTATTGCAGGTCGGCATTGCCGTCGAGCTTGCGGGTCGGCGTGCCGACCGCGATGATGACGATGGCGGCTTCGCGCAGCGCCTCGGCGATGTCGGTGGTGAAGGTGAGGCGGCCGGCCTCGGCATTGCGGACCACGACCTCGTCGAGACCCGGCTCGTAGATCGGGATGATGCCGGCCTTCAGCTTCTCGATCTTGGCTTCCACCTGATCGACGCAGGCGACGCGCCAGCCCGATTCTGCGAGGCACGCGCCGGAGACGAGCCCGACATAGCCGGTTCCGATCACGGCAACCTGAGGCGCCGAGCTTGCGGCATTCGACATATCCAGCATCGGACCGATCCATCACGTTCGAGCTGCAGACCGCGCCGGAGTTCGCCGCCGGTCGATATGCAACTACAGGATAACGAACCCATGTTTCACGTCGTCCTTTGCAATGCAAGAAAAGGAACGTGACAAGGTTTCCGCCGGGTTCGGCATGAACCCGGCAGACG
>NZ_CAJYIU010000238.1 GCF_913775355.1 uncultured Aureimonas sp. | reverse complement strand
GGGCGAGGACGTATTCCGAGATGCCGCGGCGCGTCAGCTCGCGGTAGAGCGACACGTCGTTGCAATGCCCAACGACCACGACCTTGGAGCCGGGGTCGCAGACATCGGCGAGCGTGTCGAGCTCGGCGAGAAGCTCGGCGGGGGCGAACTGCGATTCCAGGATCACGAGGTTGGGCGTCGGCGCCGAAGCGTAGTGCTCCGCCGCCGCGCGGATGCCGCCGGTGTGGACTCGCAGATGCGCTTTCGCCATGCGCCGGTCGGAGCCCGCCGCCTCGATCGCATTGGCGACCTCCGGCGTCTCGCAGAAGGCCTGGATGGAAATGCGCGGTATCGGACGGAGCGCATCCAGCCGCTCGCGCAGTGTCTCGTCGTCGAGATGGTAGGCCGTTTCGGACGGGGCGAGGAGCGACATGGCGTCTTGGCCTTCCTACCAGCTGTAGTTGGATTCGGTGGTGGAGCGGTCGGAAGCCGTCGATCGACCCTGCCGGTAGTCGTTGATCACCGTCGTCCGGCGCTCGGCGTCGATCTCGCTCATACCGCGGGGCCCGAGAAGATCGCGCGGGTCCGCGATCTGCGCGGCGAGGTTCGCCTGCGAGGCGCAGCCGAAGTTCTCGTAGTTGCGGTTCTGGTAGGTGTCGCCGAGATCGGACGGCCACTGGCCGCACGGATGGTCGAGACCCGCGGAGAGGCCTGTGTAGGACAGCCGGATCGGATAGGCCTCGTCGCCGCCCGCGACCTCGTAGGACGAGAAGACGACTCGCGAGCGCGGCACGCCTTCGCGATGAAGGGCACGCAGCATGTCCTTCGCGACCAGCGAGGCGGCCGCGGCGTTGCGCGTGCGCACCGGAACCTGGACGCTGATCGCGGCGGCGCGCGAGGATCGGAAGCGCGCAGCGAAGCTCTGCACGCGCGTATAGTCGGCGTGGGTCAGGCGCGTGTCGGCCGAGGATGGCAGAATGTCGAGATTCTGCGTCGCGTCGCCGACGATGATCGGATGCCGCGCCCGGTAGTCGTCGGGCACGAAGTTGAGCCTGGCGTCCGGCCGCTCGGCGCAGCCGGCAAAGCCGAGGGTCGCCAGGATCAGGCCGGCCGTGGCGAAGCGGCGGGCGGCGGGGGCATTCGCGAGCGCGCTCATTTGTAGATGTATCCAACAGTGCCGTGATAGCGGCCGGACGGAAGGGCAGATTCGGACTGGCCGTAGACGCGGTTGATCCGGCCGAGGAGATTGCCGGAGCCATCCGAGGTGAAGGCGAGATTGTCGTCGGGCCGGGCGAGATCCTGCCGCGCGACGGGCCGCACGAGGTAAGGCGTGACGATCACGACGAGCTCGGTCTCGTAGCGCTGGAAGTCGCGCGAGCGGAACAGGGTGCCGAGGATCGGGATCTTGGAGAGGCCGGGATAGCCGGAGATCACCTGCCGCATCTCGTCGCGCACGAGGCCGGCGATGACCATCGAGCCGCCGGAGGGAAGCTCGACGGTCGTGTCGGCGAGGCGCTTGCGGATGCCGGTAAGATTGATGCCGGGTGCGACACCTGAGGGAATGGAATAGGGCGACTCGAACGTCGGCTCCGACACGGCGGTGCGAATCTTCAGGCTGATGCGACCGGGCGAGAGGACGACCGGCGTGAAGTCGAGACCGATGCCGTAGTCGATTTGCTTGTGTTCGTAATCGACCGACGCGGCAGTGTTGTCGAAACCGACGATCGCGCCCTCAGAGTTGAGGATCGGGGTGCGTTTCGCAGGCGTTTCGGACTTGCCGCTCGCGACCGAGAATTCGCCGCCGACCTTGAACGAGGCGCTTTCGCCGGAGATGGCTGTCAGGCTCGGTTCGGCGAGCGTGCGCATCACGCCAGCCTGTTCCATCGCGCGCAGCTGCGCGGAAATGCCGTTATCGCTGTTGCCGCCGTTGAAGAGATTGGCGCCTGCGGAGGAGATCGCCTTGCCAAGGCCGAACGGGTTGGAGCTCGCGGCTGCAAACGCGATGCCATCGGACGACGCGACGCCGATACCGTCGATGCCGAGCTGCTTGACGACCGAGCGCTGGACCTCGGCGACGGTGACCTTGAGGGTGACCTGATCCTCGCCTTGGATCTGGAGAAGATTGACGATCTGGCTGCGCTGTATTTCAGGATTGATCGGCCCTCCGATCACGACGCCGCCGCCCGTAGCCGATCCGCCCCCACCCTGTACGAACTGACCCGTGGTCGCCTCGCCGCCTCGCGTGAAGATACGTGCGAGGTCGACCGCCCGGGCGGCGTCCTGCGCGTTCTCCACCGTCCCGGTCAGGATGACGTTGTCGTTCAACATTTCCGCCTTGACGTCGGCGGTCGGAATGAAGCGGCGGATCGTGGCGGCGAGCCCCGCGATGTCGCGCTCGACTTTGAGATCGAGGACCGCGATCTCGCGGCCCGCGGCGTCGAAGACGAAGATGTTGGTCTGCCCGACCGCCTTGCCGAAGAGATAGATGCGGCGCGCCGTGCGCGTCACCGCGTCGGCGACGGACGGGTCGGCCACGACGATGTCATGTGCATCGCGTGGCAGATCCACGACCTTCGACTTGTTGAGCCCAAGGGGGATAGTCTGGTTCAGGCGGCTGACCGAGATGATCGCATCGTTCGAGGCGGCCAGCGCCGCTTCGGGAAGGCCGGCGGCGATGACGGCCAGCGCGACATGGGCCAGGGGACGCAGGATGCGGTCGGCCATGGTCAGTTCCCCGTGGTCAGGTTGGTCGTCCTGCCGTAGCGGACGAGGCGAATCTCGGTGTTGGTGGGCTTCTTCTGCTGGTCGAGCAGGAAGGCCGCATAACCTGGCGAGCCGGGGACGGAATCGGCCAGCGAGCGGAGCGACAGGACCAGTCGCTCGGCCATGCGCTGCGCAGCCGTCAGCGCCTCGGCCTGCGCGGCGTCGACCTCGAGCGTCGCGGTGGTGCCGACGACGACGCGCTCGCCCTCCTTCTCCTCCACCGACTGGTCGATCGCGAGGACGCGAAGGTTCTTGAGGACCGTCTGCGTGTCGTAGCTCGGCGGCTGGCCGGCGATGGTCGGCCGGGCGCGCGTCATGATGACGTCGACGTGGTCGTTCGGCAGGATGAAGCCGCCGGCCGACGTGTCGGGCGCGATCTGGACCGCGACCGCGCGGCTGCCCGACGGAAGGATCGCCGACATGAATCCCCGGTCGGAGCGGATCAGCTTGGCTTCGCGGATCGGCTCGCCGGCAAAGAAGCTCTGGCGGGCGATGGTGCCCTTCAGTTCGGTGATGGCGTCGGGTCTGAGGTCGCGGCGGATCAGGGTCGCCGAGACGCCGTCTTCCGGCCACTTCATCCAGTCGAGCGCGCCTTCGGTGCCCGCTCCCATGCCGATGTCGTGCGAGGCGACGAGCACTTCGACGAGCTTGATGGGCGGCTGCACCGGCTGGGTGGAGATGATGATTGGCTCGGGCGCAGGGCCGCCCAGATGCAATGCGAGGAACCCGGCGCCGATCGCCGCCACGGCTGCCACGCCGAAGATCGCCAAGCGCGAAGCCTGCATCCTCTCAACTCCTCCTGCGGTCCTCTGGAAGTCGACCGATGAGGCGTTATGGAGGATAAATCCTCAAAGCATGGTTAACGCTTTGCTGACGCGGTTCACGCAGCGTCAAGGATGATGAACGCCTGACGTCAGGCGGGAAGCGACGCCAGCATGGCAGGGACCATGGCCAGTCCCGCGGCGCCGATCGCGACGCCATAGGGGATGCCGGTATCGGACCGGAGAAGACGGTCCACCGGAGCCAGTCCCGTGGTCGGCGATAGAAGGGAGCGGGCGGCGAGGAAGGCAAGCGTCAGGACGCCGCCGAGGATCGAGGTCCACAGCGCGAAGGACGCGAGTTCGGGCGTCGGTCCGAGCCAGAGGGCGACGGCCGCCATCAGCTTGGCATCGCCCCCGCCCATCCAACCCGCGGCGAAGCAGCCGAAGGTGATGGCGAGAACGCCCATACCCGCTGCCAGATGAAGCAGGAAGGCTGTGGCAGTCAGGCCTGCGGCGAGGCCGAACGGCAAAAACGCCGCCGCGAGGGCGACGACGAGGCGATTGGCGATCGTCATGCTGGCAAGATCGGTCAAGGCCGCCGCGATCATCGCCGCAGCGAATACCAGAACCAGCAGAGACGCCATGACGCCGGGTCCTTTCTACGAAAGAAAGGCAAGGCCGCGCACGCGGCCTCGCCTTGCTCGACGATTATCAGGGAACAGCGGTGCCGAACTTGCCGGCGATGTTGGTGAAGGTCGTGCCCAGCTTCGTGCCGAGCGTGGTGGCGCCGGTGATGATGGCAACGCCGACGAGCGCGGCGATCAGGCCGTACTCGATGGCGGTCGCGCCGGACTCGTTCTTGCGAAAACGCCTGATGAGCTTGAACATGGAAACTCCTGCCCGTTCGATGGAAACCTGTCCCGACGACCCGATATCGTCCGTCGTTCGGTAAGCTC
>NZ_CAJYIU010000237.1 GCF_913775355.1 uncultured Aureimonas sp. | reverse complement strand
CCGGCCGGATGCCGGGCGTCACCAGCGCCATGCCGGGCGCAAGGAGTTCGCGAACCAGCGACGCCTCCTGCGCCGAGGCGACGATGCCGCCGATCCCGGCGTCCGCCGCCTGGCGCGCGCGCAGCTCTACGAGGTCCGACACCGAACCGCCGTAGCCCGACTCTCGAAGATCCTCGTCGGACAGGGAGGTCAGGACCGTGACCCCGAGGACGCAGAGGTTCGTGCCGCCGGCCGCCCTGGCCGCCGCGCGCATCACCTGCGGATAGGCATGGATCGTCGTCATCGCGGCGCCGAGGCCCGCGATGCTCTCGATGCCCTTTTCCACCGTGTTGGCGATGTCGTGCAGCTTGAGGTCGAGGAAGACCTTCTTGCCCATGCGCGCGAGCTCGCCGACGAGCGGCAGGCCGCCGGCAAAGCCGAGCTGGTACCCGATCTTGTAGAAGCCGACCTCGTCCCCGAGTTCCGTGACGATCGCCTCGGCCTCCTGCCGGGAGGACACGTCAAGGCCGACGATCAGCCGGTCGCGGGGGCGCAGCGCGTTCATGTCGCTCATCTCTAGTGTGCCTCGTCCCAGTTGCCGGCAGCGCGCGCGTCGACGACGAGCGGCACGACGAGTTCCACCACCGGGTCGGCCGCGCCTTCCATGACGCGCTTGACCACCGGGATCGTCGCCTCGATCTCCTCGTCCGGCACCTCGAACACGAGTTCGTCGTGCACCTGCAGCAGCATGCGGGCCGACAGGCGCTCGGCGCGCAGCGCGTCCTCCATGCGGATCATCGCGCGGCGGATGATGTCGGCGGCGGTGCCCTGGATCGGCGCGTTGATCGCCGCGCGCTCGACGGCCGCGCGCACCTGGGGGTTCGAGGAGCGGATGTCGGGATAGTGCGCGCGCCGGCCGAACAGGGTCTCGACGTAGCCCGTCTCCTTCGCAAAGGATTTCGTGCGGTCCATGAAGTCGCGGATGCCGGGGAAGCGCTCGAAATAGCGCTTGATGTAGCTTGCCGCCTCGCCTTGCGGGATCGCGAGCTGGGCGGCGAGGCCGAAGGCCGAGATGCCGTAGACGATGCCGAAGTTGATCGCCTTGGCGCGGCGGCGCACGTCGGACGGCATGCCTTCTACGGGCACGCCGAACATTTCCGACGCCGTGGTCGCGTGAATGTCCTGGCCCGCCTGGAAGGCTTCGACGAGCTGCGGGATCTCGGCCATGTGGGCAAGGAGCCGCAGCTCGATCTGGCTGTAGTCGGCCGACAGGAGCTTGTGGCCGCCCGCCGCCACGAAGGCGGTGCGGATCTCGCGGCCCTCCTGCGTGCGCACGGGAATGTTCTGGAGGTTGGGCTCGGACGAGGACAGGCGGCCGGTCGTCGTCGAGGCCAGCGAGTAGGACGTGTGGATGCGCTCATTCTCGTCCATGTAGACGGGGAGCGCGTCGGTATAGGTGCCCTTGAGCTTCGTGATCTGGCGCCAGTCGACGATGCGGCGCGGCAGGTCGTGGCCCTGGGCGGCGAGGTCTTCGAGAAGCTTGGCGTCGGTCGCCCATTGCCCGGTCTTGGTCTTCTTGCCGCCGGGAAGCCCGAGCTTGCCGAAGAGGATTTCGCCGAGCTGCTTGGGGCTTCCGACGTTGAACGGCTCGCCGGCGAGAATGTGGATGTCGGCTTCGAGGCCGGCCGCCTTCTGGGCGAAGCGACCCGAGAGACGCGACAGGATCTGCCGGTCGGCGCGGATGCCGCGTTCCTCCATGCGGGCGAGGACGGGTACGAGGGGCCGCTCCAGCCGCTCGTAGACCGAGACCATGCCCTCGGCGGCGAGGCGCGGCTTGAGCACCCGCCAGAGGCGCAGCGTCACGTCGGCGTCCTCGGCGGCGTATTCCGTCACCTTGTCGATCGGACAGGCGGCGATGGCCTTGGCCGCCTTGCCGGTGCCGACGAGCTCGCGGTAGCTGATCGGCTTGTGGCCGAGGAGGCGCTCGGACAACTCGTCCATGCCGTGCCCCTCGAGCGACGACGAGGCGTCGAGCACGTAGGAAATCAGCATCGTGTCGTCGAAGGGCGCGAGCGCGATCCCGTGCCGAAGCATGACGAGATAGTCGTACTTGACGTTCTGGCCGACCTTCAGGATCGCGGGGTCGGTCAAGACCGGCTTCAGGAGGTCGAGGACTTGGCCGAGCGGGATCTGCGCGCCGACGCCTTCCTTCGCCTCGTCGCCGGACAGGAGATCGCCCGCCCCCTCGCCGACATGGGCGATCGGCACATAGGCGGCTTCGCCCGGCGCTACGGCGAAGGAGAGGCCGACGAGATCGGCCTTCATTGCGTCGAGCGAGGTCGTCTCGGTGTCGAAGGCGAGGATGCCGGTCTCGTAGGCGCGCGCGATCCAGCGCTCGAGCGTCGCCGCGTCGCGGATGGTTACGTAGGCCGAGCGGTCGATGGGCTGCGAGGCGGCCGCGGCCAAGCGCTCGGCGGCCAGCGCCTTCGGGCTCATCGCCAGCTGCGTGTCGCCGGCGGGCGCATCCGGGTCCAGGTCGGGGCCGCGCGCGGGAGCCTTGGCGTCCACCTTGGCGGGCGCGACGTCGGCGGCGTCGGTGCCGAGCTTCGCCGCGACGCGGCGCGTCAGGGTCGTGAACTCCATCGCCTTCAGGAAGGCGACGAGCTTCTCGCCGTCCGGCTCGTGGATGAAGAGGTCGTCGAGGGCCACGTCGAGCGGCGTGTTCTGGTCCAGCGTGACGAGGCGCTTCGAAAGGCGCGCCTGCTCGGCGTTGGCGAGGATCGATTCGCGGCGCTTGGCCTGCTTGATCTCGCCTGCGCGCTCCAAGAGCGCCTCCAGCGTGCCGAAGGTCTCCAGAAGCTCGGCGGCCGTCTTCGGACCGATGCCGGGAATGCCGGGCACGTTGTCCGAACTGTCGCCGACCAGCGCCTGAAGGTCGATCATCTTCTCGGGATAGACGCCGAACTTCTCCTTCACCTCCTCGGGCCCGAGGCGCTTGTCCTTCATCTGGTCGTAGAGGATGACGCCGGGCCCGACGAGCTGCATCAGGTCCTTGTCGGAGGAGACGATCGTCACGTCCCCGCCGGCTTCCCGCGCGAGCCGCGCGTAGGTCGCGATCAGGTCGTCGGCCTCGAAGCCTTGCCTTTCGACGCAGGGCAGATCGAAGGCGCGCACCGCCTCGCGGATCAGACCGAACTGCGGGCGCAGGTCTTCGGGCGGCGCCGGACGGTTGGCCTTGTAGCCGTCGTAGAGCGCGTTGCGGAACGTCGTCGAAGAGTGGTCGAAGATGACGGCGAAATGCGTCGGCGCGACGCCGACCGAGGTGTCGCGCGACTCCTCGACCAGCTTCCACAGCATGTTGCAGAAGCCCGATACGGCGCCCACCGGCATTCCGTCGGACTTGCGCGTGAGCGGCGGCAGCGCGTGGTAGGCCCTGAAGATGTAGGCCGAACCGTCGACGAGGAAGAGATGATCGCCCTTTTGCATGGGACGGGTCGTATCGCGGGGGGCGCGTCCTGTCCATCGCGCACGCGGGTACGGGGCCCGCGCAACCCCTGCGTTTCCGCACATGCGCAGGAGTTTCAGATTACAAAGGTTTAATGCCGTCGATCACGCGTTCGTGATCGAATCCCATTGAACTTAAACCTGTCAAGGCGCATTTTCTGAGCAACGACGCACACGATGACGTCGTGCTTCGGTCTCAAGCTCGTCCCCCGCTTTGAGCCGAATGTCGGAGCGGATGATCCCATCCCCCCTCACGGGATCCCGCTCTATTGAGAAAGAGCCGTCGCGACAACCCCCCCCTCCAGTCCGCGACGGCTCTTTTCTCACCCCCTCCCCCGTCCTCTCGATCGATTTCGCCCCGCCTGTTGCGCAGGCGCGACAGAAATGTCCTGCCCCTTGCGCTTTGCGTCCGGCGCTGAGGCGCGCTATCGCAAGGCCATACCCGTCCGGGGCGTCAGCGCCCCGCGACGCCAGCGAAAGGGCGTTTCCATGGCCGACCTCGACAGCGTGCTCGCCTGTCTCGACCTCAATCTCGACCGCTCGGTGGAGCGCCTGCAGGACCTCCTGCGCATTCCGTCCATCTCGACCGATCCGGCCTATGCGGCGGACTGCCGCCGCGCCGCCGAGTGGCTGACGGGCGACCTCGAGGCGATCGGCTTTACGGCGCGCGTCGCCGAGACGGCCGGCCACCCGATGGTCGTCGCCCACCGCAAGGGCCCTGAGGGCAGCCCCCACGCCCTGTTCTACGGCCATTACGACGTCCAGCCGGTCGACCCGCTGAACCTGTGGGACGCCGAGCCGTTCGACCCCAAGGTCGTGACGATGCCGGACGGCACGCGCCGCATCAACGGGCGCGGCTCGGCCGACGACAAGGGCCAGTTGATGACCTTCGTCGAGGCCTGCCGCGCCTTCATCGCCGAGACCGGCGGCCTGCCCTGCTCGGTCACGATCTTCCTCGAGGGGGAGGAGGAGTCCGGCTCGCCCTCGCTCCTGCCCTTCCTGGACGCCAACAAGGCCGAGCTCACCGCCGACGTCGCGCTGATCTGCGACACCAACATGTGGGACCGCGAGACGCCCGCGATCTCGACGGGCCTGCGCGGCCTCGTCGGCGAGGAGATCACCATCCGCGCGGCGTCGATGGACCTTCATTCCGGCTATTTCGGCGGCGCGGCCGCCAACCCGATCCGCGTTCTGGCGAAGATCCTCGCCGACCTTCACGACGAGGACGGCCGCGTCACCCTGCCGGGCTTCTACGACGGCGTGCCGGATCTGCCGGATGATGTGCGCCGCGTCTGGAACGAGCTTCCCTTCTCGCAGGACGAATTCCTCGGCTCCGTCGGCCTGTCGGTTCCCGCCGGCGAAAAGGGCCGCTCGGTGCTGGAGCAGACGTGGTCGCGCCCGACCGCCGAGGTCAACGGCATCGAGGGCGGCTACACCGGCAAGGGCTTCAAGACGGTGATCGCGGCGGAGGCTCATGCCAAGGTCTCGTTCCGCCTCGTCTTCGACCAGGACCCGGCGAAGATCCGGGAGAGCTTCCGCGCCTTCGTCGCCGAGCGCCTGCCGGCCGACTGCACGGCGGAGTTCCACGAACACGGCGGCTCGCCGGCGATCCAGCTCCCCTTCGATTCGCCCGTCCTCACGACGGCCCGCGAAGCGCTGTCGGACGAGTGGCCGAAGCCGGCCGTGATGATCGGCATGGGCGGCTCGATCCCGGTCGTCGGCGAGTTCAAGCGGCGGCTCGGCATGCCCTCGCTCCTGATCGGGTTCGGTCTCGGCGACGACCGCATCCATTCGCCGAACGAGAAGTACGAGATGTCGTCCTTCGCCAAGGGCCAGCGCTCCTGGGCGCGCGTGCTGGCCGCTCTTGGCGAAAAGGGAACGGGCTGACGCCCGCAGCTTTCGCATCCGGGCGCCTTTCACCGGCGCCCGGATGCCGTGTCCACGGGGCTCGGCGGCCCGACGGGTCGTCGTGGAGGCCCATCCGCCACGTCGGCTGCATCCGCTGATCCGACGCGACACCTGTCCAAAGCCCATCACGGCCTCTAGATGCGCCGGCATGGAAACTCGACCCGACGCCATGGACCCGCTTCGCCTCAACGCCCTCGACGCCGAGGATCTCGCGATCGTCTCGGCGCATGTCCAGGACGCGGTGCTGCGCGTCGGCGACTTGGCACTCGACGGGCGCGCGGGCCGCCTCCTCGTGCCGATGAACCGCTTCGCCTGGGAAGCCGCCCGCCCGCGCCGCTGGTTCGCCAAGCCCGAGCCCGGCGAGCGCCGGCGCAGCGTCCTGCGCTTCGACCGCGTCCTCTCCGCCAGCCGCACCGGCATCGACCTTGGCGCGCCCGAGGACGTGCTGTCGCTCCTCGCGCTGCGCTGGACGCCGGGCGACGATCCGTCCGGCGCGATCGAGCTTGTCTTTGCGGGCGAAGCCGCGATAAGGCTCCACGTCGAATGTATCGAGGTCCAGCTGGCCGATCTCGGCGCTGCCTGGAGCACCCCGTCGCGCCCGTTCCACCGGGTCTGACGCGGCGCCCGGCGCCCGGCCGTCCAGCCCGAGGGAGATCCGCGCCTTGCCCCAGAGGCTGAACGCCGCCGAACCGGACTTCGAAGCCCGGTTCCGCGACCTCCTCGCCGCCAAGCGCGAGGTCTCGGCCGACGTGGAAGCCACGGTGCGCGCTATCCTCGACGAGGTGCGCCGCGACGGCGACGCGGCGCTGATCGCCTTCACCGAACGCTTGGATCAGCTGCGGCTCTCGCCGGAAACCCTGCGTGTCGGCGAGGCGGAGATCGAGACGGCCTTCCGCGCGACGCCGCGCGAGACGCTCGACGCCCTCAGCCTCGCCCACCGCCGCATCACCAGCCATCACGAGCGGCAGCGTCCGAAGGACGACCGTTACGAGGACGAGATCGGCGCCGTGCTCGGCAGCCGCTGGACGGCGGTGGAATCGGTCGGCCTCTACGTGCCGGGCGGGGCGGCGAGCTATCCCTCCTCGGTGCTGATGAACGCGGTTCCCGCCAAGGTCGCGGGCGTCTCGCGCATCGCCATGGTGGTGCCGGCGATGCGCGGCGCGCTGAACCCCCTGGTGCTCGCCGCCGCGCGGATCGCGGGCGTCGACGAGATCTATCGCATCGGCGGCGCGCAGGCGGTGGCCGCCCTCGCCTACGGCACGGCGACGATCGCGCCGGTCGCCAAGATCGTCGGCCCCGGCAACGCCTATGTCGCGAGCGCCAAGCGCCAGGTGTTCGGGACGGTCGGCATCGACATGATCGCCGGCCCCTCCGAGGTGCTGGTGATCGCGGACGCCGACAACGACCCCGACTGGATCGCCGCCGACCTTCTCGCGCAGGCCGAGCACGACCGCTCGGCGCAATCGATCCTCCTCACCAATTCCGCCGCCTTCGCGAGCGCCGTGGAGGCGGCGGTCGAGCGCCAGCTCCAGCGCCTGTCGCGGGCCGAGACGGCACGCGCGAGCTGGGACGAGTTCGGCGCGACGGTCGTCGTCTCCGATCTTCTGGCCGACGCGCCGCCGCTCGCCGACCGGATCGCCGCCGAGCACCTCGAGATCGCGACCGCCGACCCGGACGCGATGTTTGCCCGCATCCGCAACGCTGGCGCCGTGTTCCTCGGGCGGCACACGCCGGAGGTGATCGGCGACTATGTCGGCGGCTCCAACCATGTCCTGCCGACGGCGCGCTCGGCGCGCTTCTCGTCCGGTCTCTCGGTGCTCGACTTCGTCAAGCGCACCTCGATCCTCCAGCTCTCGGCCGAGGCGCTTCGCGCACTGGGGCCTGCCGCGATCGAGATCGCCCGCGTCGAGGGTCTCGACGCGCATGCCCGCTCCGTCGCCGTGCGACTGAACCTCTAAGGGGGACGGGATGGCGGGCAAGCTGATCTCGGTGGATCTCGACGAGACGGTGGGGCGCGCCTCCGCTGACATCGAGCACGAGCGGGCGGTCGCGATCTTCGATCTGATCGAGGAGAACCTCTTCGAACCCGAGGGCGTCTCCGGCGAGCGCTTCCGGCTGAAGCTGGCCTTGGCCGACCGCCGCCTCGTCTTCGACATCGCCGACGAGGCGGGCGCGCCGCTCACCGCGCACCATCTGTCGCTGACCCCCTTCAAGCGGGTGATCCGCGACTACTTCCTAATCTGCGACAGCTACTACGAGGCGATCCGCTCCTCGACGCCCTCGCAGATCGAGGCCATCGACATGGGCCGGCGCGGCATCCACAATGACGGCTCGGACCTCCTGCGCGAGCGCCTGGCCGGCAAGATCACGCTCGACAAGGATACGGCGCGGCGCCTGTTCACGCTGATCTGCGTCCTGCATCGGCGCAACTGAGACGAGGGGCTGTGATGGATCACCCGCAGAACAGCCGATCGACAACCGGGGGCCGCCCTTGAGTGAGACCGGCGGCAGCGCGAAGCGTCCGGGCTCGATCCTGTTCGTCTGCGGGATGAACGCGATCCGCTCGCCGATGGCCGAAGCCGTGGCGCGGTCCGTGCTGCCCGGCACCTACGTCGCCTCGGCGGGCGTCAAGGACGGCGAGCGCGACCCGTTCGTCGACGTGATCCTCGCCGAGGAGGGCCTCAGCCTCGGCGACCGCAAGCCGCAGAAATATGAGGACCTCGCCGACGGGTTCTTCGACCTCATCGTCACCCTGTCGCCGGAAGCCCACCACGCCGCGATGAGCGCGACGGAAGCGGACGCGACCGCGGTGGAGTTCTGGCCGATGCCCGACCCCTCTGCCGTAACCGGCAGCCGCGGCCAGATCCTCGACGCCTATCGCGACCTCTTCCGCCGCATCAAGGCGCGGCTCGACGAGTTCGGCCGGCGCTGAACCGTCGGCCGCGCTCCGGTCAGTGCGCGTCGACCTTCACGCCCGTCTTCGGCTTCTGCACGAAGACGCAGAGCGCGCAGAGCGCGACGAAAAGGCCGGTCAGGAACAGGAACACGTCGGAGAACGCCATCACCGACGCCTCGCGCTTCACCAGCTGAACCAGCTGGCCGATCGCCGCCTGATTGCCGTCGATGCCCGCCGCCGAAAGGTTCGCGGCGATCTCGGCCATCCGGTCCTCGGCCACCTGGCTCCCCCAGCGCACCCGCTCGGCGAGGCGATCGTAGTGCAGCGCCGTGCGGTCGTTGATCATCGTGTTGATGAGGGCGAGGCCGACGGCGCCGCCGAGGTTGCGCGTTAGGTTGTAGAGGCCGGAGGCGCCCTTGATCACCTGCGGCGGCAGGGTGCCGAGCGCGATGTTGTTGATCGGCACCATCGCCATCATCAGACCGAAGCCGCGCAGGATCTGCGGGATCAGGAGCTCGTAGAAGTCCCAGTCGTGGGTGATGCCCGTCATCAGCCAGGTTCCGAGCCCGAAGGACACGAAGCCGATCGCCATCATCACGCGCGGGTCGAGCTTCGTGGAGAGTTTGCCCGAGATCGGCGCGGTGAAGAACATCGCCATGCCCGAGACGAACATCGTCTCGCCGATCATCAGCGAATCGTAGCCGCGGATGCGCCCGAGATAGACCGGGTAGAGGTAGGTCAGGCCGTAGAGGCCGACGCCCATGATGAAGGAGAACAAGGAGCCGAAGGCGAAGTTGCGGTTCTTGAACGCCGTGAGGTCGACGATCGGCTCCTTCGCCGTGAAGGCCCGCCAGAAGAACACGAGCGCGCCGACGACCAGCACCACGGTCATGACGACGATCACCTCGTCCTCGAACCAGTCGTCGAGCGGGCCCTCTTCGAGGACGTATTCGAGGGCGCCGAGGAAGGCGCCCATGCCGAACAGGCCGTACCAGTCGAAGCGCGAGAAGAGCGAGAGGTCCGGCTTGTCGAAATCGACGAGATTCCAGACCGCAAGCGTGACGACGATGCCGAAGGGCACGTTGACGAGGAAGAGCCAGTGCCAGCTCATCGCATGGCTGAGATAGCCGCCGACCGTCGGGCCGATGGTCGGCGCGAGCGTCGCGACGAGGCCGATCATCGGCGAGACGACGGCACGCTTCGACGGCGGGAAGATCGTGAAGGCGGCGGCGAAGACGCTCGGGATCATGGCGCCGCCGATGAAGCCCTGCAGCGCCCGGTAGAGGATCATCTGGTCGATGTTGGACGCCGTCGCGCAGAGCGCCGAAGACGCCGTGAAGCCGGCGGCCGCCAGCGTGAAGAGGATGCGCGTCGACAGCATCCGGGCGAGGAACCCGGACAGGGGAATCATGATGACTTCGGCGATCAGGTAGGCGGTCTGGACCCAGGCCACCTCGTCGGACGAGGCGGACAGACCGGCCTGGATCTCGGCGAGCGAGGCCGAGACGATCTGGATGTCGAGGATCGACATGAACATGCCGAAGACCATGGCCATGAAGGCCAGGACGCGGCGCATCGGGACATGATCCGCGTCGGCGCGAACGACGGGCGTATCGGCGGTGATCGACGACATGGGAGCCTGCCTTGCCGGTCCCCGTTGCGGGACCGGCCGTGACGAAGGGTGGAGTTAGTCGGCCTCGGCCAGCGCGTGCGAGCCGGCCGGCGCGGTGCGGGTGTCGACCGAGGCCGTCACCGACAGGCCCGGCCGCAGGTTGCCCTTGGCGGCCTCGGCCGGATCGACGGCGACGCGCACGGGCACGCGCTGGACGATCTTGGTGAAGTTGCCGGTCGCGTTGTCGGCCGGCAGCAGCGAGAAGACCGAACCCGAGGCCGGGGCAAGCGAGACCACGGTCCCCTTCACCTCGACGCCCGGAAGGGCATCGACCTCGATGCGCACGGTCTCGCCGACCTGGATCTCGTGGAGCTGCGTCTCCTTGAAGTTCGCGTCCACGTAGATCTTGTCGAGCGGCACCACCGAGGCGAGCCGGCGGCTCGGCGACACGAGATCGCCCTCCTGCACCGACAGGTTGCCGATCACCCCGTCATAGGGCGCGCGCAGCGTCGTGAAGCTGAGGTCGCGGGCGGCCTGATCGCGCGCGACCTCGAGGCCCTCGAGCGTCGTGTTGCCCTGGTTGATCTGGGCATCCAGGACGCCGACATTGGCCTTGGCCGACGTCACCGCCGCCTTGGCACCGATGAGCTTGGCATCGGCCTCGGCCTTGGCGGAGCGGGCCTGATCGAGCGGCGCCTGCGCGCCCGCGCCAGAACGGGCCAGCTGCTCGGCGCGCTGGAGGTTCAGGGCAGCCTGGCCGACCGTGGCGTCCGCCACCGTGACGTTGGCCTCGGCCTCGCCGACCTGGCCGAGCGCGGCCTCGCGCTGGGCCTCGATCGAGCCGATCGCCGCCTTCTGCGACGAGATCTTCGCTTCGGCGGAGCGCAGCGCGAGCTCGTAATCGCCCGGATCGATCTCGATGATCGGATCGCCCGCCTTGACCGGCTGGTTCTCGACCACCGGCACGGAGCGGACATAACCCGTCACCTTCGGCGTCATCACCGCCATGTCGGCGCCGACATAGGCGTCGTCGGTCGAGACGAGGAAGCGCCCGTCCACCCACCACTGGTGGCCGTACCAGCCACCGCCACCGAGCGCCGCCACGATGACGAGCGGCAGGAGCAGCTTCTTGCCGATCCCGCCCTTCTTCTTCGTCGGCGTGGCGTCGGCGGGCTTGGCCGCCGGCGGCGCGGTCTCGCCCGTCTTGCGGCCGACGACCTCCAGCTTCGGCGCGTCGGACACGCGCTCGGCCTCGAGCGAAGGATTTGACTTTTGAGACGCGGACTTCGACATAGTGGCAGAACCCAAATCGAACCGAACCGTTCGGTTCGACGTTGACATAGACGTGATGACCGGGCAGGGCAAGGGTGATCCTCCGCCGACGTCCGGATTATTTCGGCATCCTTATCGAAAAGTGCTCTCGAAACCGTGACCGCAACCCTCGATCTCGTACAAACCCCGTCGGCTCCCGGCGATCGTCGTGCCGCAGCCGGAGAGGACCCGACCAAGCGGCGACAGATCCTCGAGGGCGCGCGCCGGGCGTTCGTGGGCCTCGGCTTCGACGCGGCCTCGATGAACGACGTGGTGCGCGAGGCCGGCGTCTCGAAATCGACGCTCTACGTCTACTTCCGGTCGAAGGAAGAGCTGTTCCGCGCGCTGATCGAGTGCGAACGGGAAGCCTATCTCGCCGAAGTGGAGGCGCTTCTCACCGATCCCGGCGACCCCGCCGAAACGCTCACGCGCTACGGGCAGCGCCTTGCGCGGCTCGTGATGTCGCCCGAAGCGATGCATGCCAAGCGCACGGTGATCGCGGTCGCCGCCCGCATGCCCGAGGTCGGGCGCGAGTTCTACCGGCACGGGCCGCAGCGGGGCCTTGCCCTGCTGTCGGCCTATCTCGAAAAGGCCTGCGCGGCCGGCACGCTGGAGATCCCCGACGTCGCCCTGGCGGCCGCCCAGTTCGTGGAACTCGCCACCGCCGGCATCCTGCGCCGCCGTTTCTTCGACGACGAGGCGCCGGCGATCTCGGAGGACGAGATTGCGCGCGTCGTCGCCTCGGCGGTCCGCCTGTTCATGGCCGGATACGAGCCCCGGCGTGCCTGACGCGCAAGGGATCGACTGACATTCGCAAGGCGCGGCGAACTCAGCCGCGCCCTTCGGCAAAGAAGGCGATCGCGGCCTGCACGTCCTCGATCCCGAAACCCTTCTCCGACGACGTCGCGATGATCTCGGGGAAGGCCGCTGGCCGCTTGCGGATCGCCTCGCGGGTCGCCGCCTCGAGCTTCGGCAGCGCGAGGACCGAGATCTTGTCGGCCTTGGTCAGCACGATCTGGTAGGACACCGCCGCCTTGTCGAGCAGCGTCATCACGTCGGCGTCGTTCTTCTTGATGCCGTGGCGGGCATCGATCAGGACGAAGACGCGCTTCAGCGTCGCGCGGCCGCGCAGGTAGTCGAAGACGAGCTTGGTCCAGGCGTCGACCTGCTCCTTCGGGGCCTGCGCGTAACCGTAGCCCGGCATGTCGACGAGGGCGATCGGCGGCAGGTCGCCGGCCTCGCCGGAGTAGCCGTCGGGCACGAAGTAGTTCAGCTCCTGCGTGCGCCCCGGTGTGTTGGAGGTGCGCGCGAGCCCCTTCTGGCCGACGATCCCGTTGATCAGCGACGACTTGCCGACATTGGAGCGCCCGGCG
>NZ_CAJYIU010000236.1 GCF_913775355.1 uncultured Aureimonas sp. | reverse complement strand
AGGCGGTGATCTACGAGATGGGCGACCTTCTCGTCGAATCCGAGCGATTCGCCCGCGAGCCGCAACTAACGGTCGCGGACGTCGATCTTCAGCGCTTGCGGCTCGAGCGCATGCGCACGCCGACCTTTAACGATGCGGCCGCGTTCGAAGGGCATCCCGAACAGGAGTTTCGTCGCATCCGGTTCGAGCATCGACCGAGCTTCCGGGATCTCGGCCTCCGTCGCCCGCTGCGCCGTTTTCCCTATGTACCGAACGCCCAGGATCGGCTCGACGCGGATTGCTACGAGGCGTTCAACATTCAGGTTCATGGGCTGGTGAAGCGCTTCGAATCGACGCCGGGCGACCGAATGGTCATCGGCGTTTCGGGCGGTCTCGATTCCACCCATGCGCTGATCGTGGCCGCCAAGGCCTGCGACTGGCTCGGTCTGCCGCGCACCACGATCCTCGGCTTCACCATGCCGGGTTTCGCGACGGGCGACGACACGAAGGCCAACGCCTGGACGCTGATGCGCGCGCTCGGCATCGAGGCGGCCGAGATCGACATCAAGCCGACCGCCCGGCAGATGCTCGGCGACATGGGGCATGCCTTTTCGAAAGGCGAGCCCGTCTACGACATCACGTTCGAGAATGTGCAGGCGGGGCTTCGGACCGACTTCCTATTTCGCCTCGCCAACCAGCGCAACGGCTTCGTCATCGGCACCGGCGACCTGTCGGAGCTGGCGCTCGGCTGGTGCACCTACGGTGTCGGCGACCAGATGAGTCACTACAACGTAAATTCCGGGGTACCGAAGACGCTGATCCAGTATCTCATCCGCTGGACGGTTGCGAGCGGCCAGTTCGACGAGGCGACGGGCCGGGTGCTGACGGCGATCCTTGCGACCGAGATTTCGCCGGAACTCGTGCCTGCCGATGCGTCGGGCGCGATCCAGAGCACACAGGCCAAGATCGGGCCCTACGAGCTCAACGACTTCTTCCTCTTCCACACGATGCGCTACGGCCAGCCGCCCGCCAAGGTCGCGTTCCTCGCTTGGCATGCGTGGCGCGACGCGGCCGCCCGACGGTGGCCGGCGAACTTTCCGGACGGCGGCAAGAACCAATACGACCTCGCCACGATTCGGCATTGGCTGGAACGGTTTCTCGTCCGGTTCTTCCAGACCGCCCAGTTCAAGCGGACGGCGATGCCCAATGGCCCGAAGGTCTCGGCCGGCGGCAGTCTGTCGCCCCGCGGCGACTGGCGCGCGCCGTCCGACGCGGTGCCGCACGCCTGGACGGCGGACCTCGCGGCCGTTCCGGCCGAGGAACCCGTCTGGAAGCCTTGAACGCGAAAAGGGCCGGTTCGAACCCGGCCCGTCGTGTCATCGGCGCGTCATGGTGATTTGGAAATGGTGGGCGATACTGGGATTGAACCAGTGACCCCTGCAGTGTGAATGCAGTGCTCTCCCGCTGAGCTAATCGCCCGTCGCGCCGGGCGTTTCCAGCTGCGAACGAGACTGCCTATAGTCGCCCGCGCCGGGCTCGTCAATCCGCTAGCTGGCCGGCGTCAGCGGATCAGCCGTTCGACCAGCGCGACATCGATCTCGTCGAAATGCGAGACGACGGCGGTCGCCTTCTCACGCGCCGTACGGTCGGCATCGTAGCCGAAACCGAGGAGGATCGATGGAAGCCCGAGGCGTCTGGCCGCTTCGACGTCGGTGTCGGTGTCGCCGATCATCACGGCGCTGTCTGTCCGCCCGCCTGCCAGCGCGATCGTTCCCGACAGGTGGATCGGGTCGGGCTTGCGGCCGATGAACGTGTCCGCGCCGCAGATTGCGGCGAACCGTTCGGCGAGACCGAGTTCGCGCAGGAGCCGGATCGCGAGCGCTTCGGTCTTGTTGGTGCAGACCGCCAGTGTCGCACCGGCGTCGGCCATGCGCTGAAGCGTCTCCAGCGCGCCGGGATAGAGCGTCGAGGCGACGGCGATGTGATCGCTGTAGAAGGCGAGGAAGCGCGCCGTCTGGTCGGCCAGTTCGGGATCGCCGAGGCGGCGCTCGGCGCGCCGATAGGCGGCCGCCAGCATCGCCTTCGCCCCATGGCCCGCATCCGGCCGCACGCTGTCGAGCGAGGTCTCGGGTAGACCGACGGACACGAGGCAATGGTTGAGCGCGCCGGTCAGGTCGGGTGCAGTATCGACCAACGTCCCGTCCAGATCGAACACGACGGTCGCACCCTCGAGCGGCCGATCTCGTATCGCCGGAGACTGCTCTGGCAGGGAAACGACGGCTGGGCAGGCGAAGGGAATGGATCGGGCGACACTCATCGACGCGGACTTTGGGGACCTTCGGTTTCGGGTCAAGCAAGGCGAGGGCAGAGAACGGCGTCGAGCCCGCGAAAGCGCCGGTTTGCCGCTACGCTGGAACATTCGGGTCACAGGTTAAGCCGCGATTCACCAACAAAGAGTTGCACCGGCCCTCGCGGCTTCGGCTTTGCCCTCGCGGCTCGATCGGATAAGGCCGACGGTAGAATTTTGCGCGAAGGGGCGGCAATGGACGCGGCATCGTTGAAGGAAAAGGTCGGACAGGCGGCCGCGGCCGAGGTCGAGACCGGGATGCGCCTCGGCATCGGCACGGGCTCCACCGCGGAAGCCTTCGTGCGCGCGCTCGCCGTTCGCGTGGGTGAGGGACTTCGTATCGTCGGGGTGCCGACGTCCGAACGGACCGCGGCGCTGTGCCGCGACCTCGGCGTGCCGCTGGCGACGCTGGAGGAGGTGCCCGAACTCGACCTCACCATCGACGGTGCGGACGAGATGGACGGCGCGCTCCGCCTCGTGAAGGGCGGCGGCGGCGCGCTCCTGCGCGAGAAGATCGTCGCTGGCGCCTCCGCGCGTATGCTGGTGATCGCCGACGTGTCGAAGAAGGTGGAGATGCTCGGCGCCTTTCCCCTGCCGATCGAGGTCAACGGCTTCGGCATCGTCGCCTCGCTGATCGCCATCGAAAAGGCGGGCCACCTCCTCGGGCTCACCGGCGACCTCGCTTTGCGCAAGATCGGCGAGAGCCCCTTCGTCACCGATGGAGGCCACCTGATCGTGGACGCATCTTTTGGCCGTATTCCCGATCCAGAAGCGCTTTCGGCCGCCCTTCATGCGATTCCGGGCGTGGTTGAGCATGGGCTGTTCCTGGGGCTGGCAAGCGCGGCACTCCTGGCGGGACCGGACGGGATCGAACACGTCGCGCCGCGCTGACGGACCCTCGCGAATGCTCGGCGGGGCTTGCGGCGCAATTCAGAGTTTGGCACTTGGGCCGCAATAGCCCCATCGAGATCAATGGAGTGGGAACTTGAAGCTTCCTAGCGAAACACTGCGTCGCGGACTGTGCGTGTCCGTCGCGCTGCTCGGCCTGTCCGTGGCTCCGGCCTTCGCGCAGGACGCCAGCCCGTCGCACATCGCGGCGGCGCGTCAGGCCGTGGACGCTCTCGACACCACCGAGCAGTTCGATCAGATTCTCCTGAACGCAGCGACGCAGATCAAGGCGGAGCTGATCGTCAACAATCCGAATCTGCAGTCCGAAATCTCGAACATGGTCGACGACGAGGCGCTCAAGCTCGCCCCGCGCCGCGGCGACCTCGAGAACGAGATCGCCCGCATCTACGCCAAGCTCTTCACCGAGCAGGAACTGCGCGAGATCGCCGAGTTCTATCAGGGCGAAGCCGGCAAGAAGCTTCTCGCGCAGGGCCCCACGGCCTCGCGCGAGATGATGTCGGCCGCCGACGTCTGGGCGAGCGGCATCGTGCGCGACCTGCGCAACGCCTCGATCAACGGCGCGGCGAAGCTCGCTCCGCCGGCACAAGCCACCTCGACGCAGTGACGCCTCCGACCGGGGCTCTATAATCGGATGCAAGGGGCGGCCTCGAGCCGCCCTTTTTCATGAAGGCAGGAGTGGTCATGGCATCGGGCGCTTACGATTTCGATCTCTTCGTGATCGGTGGAGGATCGGGAGGCGTCCGGGCTGCCCGGAGGACCGCAGCGCTCGGCCACAAGGTGGCGATCGCCGAGGAATACCGTTTCGGCGGCACCTGCGTCATCCGCGGCTGCGTCCCCAAGAAGCTGATGGTCTACGCCTCGCACTTCGCCGAGGACTTCGAGGACGCCAAGGGCTTCGGGTGGACGGTCGGCGAGACGAGATTCGACTGGGCCGAACTCATCGCCGCCAAGGACCGTGAGATCGAACGTCTCGAGGCGATCTACGCCCGCAATGTCGAGAACGCCGGCGCCGAAATCCTGAAATCCCGCGCGGTGCTCGAAAGCCCGCACGAGATCCGACTTCTGTCGACGGACAAGGTGGTGACGGCCGAGCGCATCGTGCTGGCCGCCGGCGGCCGCGCCAACCCGTTCACCGATCTGCCCGGCGCTGAGCACTGCATCACGTCGAACGAGGCATTCCATCTCAAGCGCCTGCCGCAAAAGATCGTGATCCTCGGCGGCGGCTATATCGCGATCGAGTTCGCCCACATCTTCAATGGTCTCGGCTCCGAGGTTACGCTTATCTACCGCGGCAAGAAGGTCCTGCAGGGCTTCGACGAGGACCTGCGCGACGCGCTGCAGGCGTCGATGGTGGCCAAGGGCATCCGCGTCCTGACCGAGGACACGATCGTCCAGGTCGCCCAGAAGGCCGACGGCCGCTTCCAGGCGCACCTGAAGAGCGGCGCGCTGCTGGATGCGGACGAGGTGATGCTGGCAGTAGGGCGCATGCCGAACACGCTTCACCTCGGTTGCGAGAAGGCGGGTGTCGAGCTCGACGAGAAAGGTGCGGTCAAGGTCGACGATTATTCGCGAACGACGGCCGAGAACATCTGGGCGCTCGGCGATATCACCAACCGCGTCCAGCTGACCCCGGTCGCGATCCACGAAGCGATGTGCTTCGTCGACACCGTCTACCGCGATCGTCCGACGAAGCCCGACCTCAACGACATTCCGACCGCCGTGTTCTCGCAGCCCGAGATCGGCACGGTCGGCATGACCGAAGCGGAGGCCGCCAAGGCGTTCGACGACGTGGAGGTCTATCGCACGACGTTCCGTCCGATGCGCAACACCGTGTCGGGGCGCCAGGACCGGACGCTGATGAAGCTTCTCGTCGACGGGGCGTCGCGACGTGTCGTCGGAGCGCACATCTTCGGGCCGGACGCGGCGGAGGTCGTGCAGATTCTCGGCGTCTGTGTGAAGGGACGCCTGACCAAGGATGTCTTCGACCGGACCATGGCTTTGCATCCAAGCGCGGCGGAGGAACTCGTCACGCTCTATGAGCCGAGCTATCGCGTCCAAAATGGCCAGCGCGTCGATGGCTGAGCGGCCGCTCGGCGGCAACGTCCACCCCGACGATCCCGACCTTGCCGCGCTGGCCTTGGAGGGGCGGATCGTCGCCTATTTCGGCTACGGTTCGCTGGTGAACCGCGCGACCCTGCGCACGAAGTTTCTCGGCATTCGCCGGGCGAGCGTGACGGGCTGGCGGCGGTTCTGGATGCCGCGGCTCGCGCCCGAGGCAGCGCTCCTCTCCGTTCGACCGGAGGAGGGGTTCACGACGCAAGGCGTCGTCGTCTACGACCTTGCCGACCATCTTCCCGCCGTCGACGAGCGCGAAGCCGGCTATATTAGGCGTGTCGTCATGCCCGGCCATGTCGCGATCGAGAACGCGCCGGCGAGCGACGTTCCGCTCTTCATCTACGAGGCCTCGCCGACCACGCCGGATGCTGCCGACGTCGACGCCTTCATCCTCCAGTCCTATCTCGATGCGGTGCTGCAGGGCTTCCTATCGCTTTATGGCGAGGCGGGCGTCCGGCGCTTCGTCGCCGAGACGGAAGGGTTCGAGACGACGATCCTCGGCGATCGCGCCGCGCCGCGGTATCCACGTTCGGTCGTCCTCTCGGCCGGCGAAGCGGATCTGTTCGATCGTCTCGTGTCCGAACGAGGTGCACGGATCGTCGACCCCGGTTGAACGGTGTGCGTCAACCCTTTGGTGACAAACGGCCGGGTTCGTGTCAGTAAGCCGCCACCGATCGCTCCGGGCGCCCCCGCGTCCGTGAGCCATTCCGCCCGAACGAGAAACAGGAACCGGGCACACGATCGGGTGAGGAGATGTCATGGCCAAGGATTGGACCCCGTCGAGCTGGCGCGCAAAGCCCATCGAGCAGGTGCCGGCGTATCCCGACCTCGCTGCGCTGGCCGAAACCGAGAAGCGTCTGGCCTCCTTTCCGCCGCTCGTTTTTGCAGGTGAGGCGCGCAAGCTGAAGAAGGCGCTGGCCGAGGTGGCCGAAGGGCGCTCCTTCCTGCTTCAGGGCGGCGACTGTGCCGAGAGCTTCGCCGAGCATGGCGCGGACAACATCCGCGACTTCTTCCGCGCGGTCCTGCAGATGGCCGTCGTCCTAACGTTCGCGGCGTCCTCGCCCGTGGTGAAGGTCGGCCGCATCGCCGGCCAGTTCGCCAAGCCGCGCTCGTCCGGCAACGAGACGAAGAACGGCGTGACGCTGCCGTCCTACCGGGGCGACATCATCAACGGCATCGAGTTCGAGGAAGGCCAGCGCATCCCCGCGCCCGAGCGTCAGGAGATGGCGTACCGCCAGTCGGCGGCGACGCTCAACCTCCTGCGCGCCTTCGCGCAGGGCGGCTACGCCAATCTCGACAACGTCCACCAGTGGATGCTCGGCTTCGTGTCCGGCAGCCCGCAGGCGGAGCGTTACGGCCAGCTCGCCGACCGCATCTCCGAGACCATGAACTTCATGCGGGCGATCGGCATCAATTCCGAGAGCCATCCGTCGCTGCGCGAGACCGATTTCTTCACTAGCCACGAGGCCCTGCTTCTCGGCTACGAAGAGGCGCTGACGCGCGTCGATTCGACGAGCGGCGAGTGGTACGCGACCTCGGGCCACATGATCTGGATCGGCGATCGCACGCGCCAGCCGGACAACGCCCATGTCGAGTACTGCCGCGGCATCAAGAACCCGATCGGCCTCAAGTGCGGCCCGTCGCTTTCGGCGGACGAACTCATCCGCCTGATCGACATCCTGAACCCGCAGAACGAGGCCGGGCGTCTGACGCTCATCACGCGCTTCGGGCACGACAAGGTCGCCGACCACCTGCCGCGCCTGATCCGCGCCGTGCAGAAGGAAGGCCGGAAGGTCGTCTGGTCGTGCGATCCGATGCACGGCAACACGATCACGGTGAACGACTACAAGACGCGCCCGTTCGACCGCATCCTTTCGGAGGTCGAGGCCTTCTTCGACGTCCACCGCGCCGAGGGCACCCATGCCGGCGGCATCCATATCGAGATGACCGGCAAGGACGTCACGGAATGCACGGGCGGCGCGCGTCCGGTTCTGGCCGAGGATCTGTCGGATCGCTACCACACCCACTGCGACCCGCGCCTCAACGCCAATCAGGCGCTGGAGCTCGCCTTCCTGACCGCCGAGCGGATCAAGAAGGAGCAGGAAGCCTATCGGCCGCCGCAGGCCGTGGGCTTCTGAGCCGAGACCGATCGTCTCCATACGAAAAAGGCCGGGTGCGACAGCACCCGGCCTTTTTCAAATCCCGCCTCGGGTCTGCGATCAATCCTTCGACTTACGGTCTCGCCGCCCGGACGCATGCGAGGCGACGGGCTTCAGACCCTCGCCATCCTCGTCGTCGCGGCCGCGCGAGAGGATCTTGTCCCGGATCACGGAGCCGCCCTGCTGCCAAGCGAAGAACAGCGCCAGCAGGACGAAGAGCACCGCCAGCCCGATCATCACGCCGTGCTCCATCTGCTCGAGCCACTGGAACACGGACGTGATCGAGTAGCCGAAGACGTAGCCGATCGTCGTAAACAGGCCGGCCCAGATGGCGGCGCCGATGAAGTTGAGCGCGAGAAAACGCGGCACCGTGATCGAGGACAGGCCGAGCGCGATCAAACCGGGCATTCTGAGCCCGTAGACGTATCGGTTGACGATCACGAAGTAGGCCTGGAACCGGTCCACGAGGCGCAGGGCCTTGGCGAACTTCGGCTTCTTCTTCCAGCGCACCACCCATCGGCTGTCCGAGAAGTAGCGCGAGAACAGGAACACCGCGAGGTCGCCGCAGAACGATCCGACGAAGGCGAGCCCGGCCATCAGTTCGATCGGGTACGACCCGCGATAGGCGAGGAAACCGCCGATAATGGCGAAGACCTCACCTTCGAAGAACGTCCCGGCGAAGACGATGCCGGGACCGAACCGGTCGATCAGAGAGAGGATTTCGTACACACGGTCTCCGCAGGCGTCATCGTCGTGCGAGGCTTCTCCCTCGCGTCCTATGTCGGGCGGAATGCGCGATTTGCAATTGGGAGGCAAGCGTCGGAGGCGCATCTCTCCGTTGCGTGAGGCGTTGTGACGTGCTCTCGCTGGCCTCCGTTGCCCGTCTTCGACACCTCGCAGGCATCATTCTGGGTTATGGGCGGAATAGGACGAGGAAGCCGCGCGATGGATACACCGGCCCCCACCGATCTGCTGGCGGCCGCCTTTGCGGTCGGCGTCCTGTTTCTCCTCCGATTCGCGCTGTCGCTGCGTCGCATCCGCAGCGAAATCGGCGACCGATGGCCGAGCGAGCCGCAGGCTTGGCGGGGCGTCACACGTCCTCACGCGTTCGGCGAAGCGATGGAGCCGAACCGGCGCCATGCGGTGCGACAGCTCGGCGTCGGGCTATTCTGTCTCGCTTTGGCGGCGATCCTCGGCCTATGGCTCGGCGGCGCCGCGCTCTTCGGTTGGCCGGTTCCGTTCGCGACGGCATGATTGCCACGGGAACGCTCGCCGTCTATCGCGGATGGCATGACCGTTTTCGTCCGTTTCGCCCCGTCCCCGACGGGCTACCTTCATATCGGCAATCTGCGACCGGCGCTGTTCAACTGGCTGTTCGCCCAGCGTCACGGCGGCCACTTCCTGCTGCGATACGACGACACGGATCGTGATCGCTCGAAGGCTGAATACGCCGAGGCGATCGCGGAAGACCTCGCCTGGATCGGCATTCGGCCGGATGCCGTGGCTCGGCAGTCCGACCGGCTGTCGCACTACGATGCAGCCGCTGATCTCCTGCGCGACAGCGGCGTCCTCTACCCCTGCTACGAGACGGCCGACGAGCTGGAGCGGATGCGCAAGCGCCGCATGGGGCGCGGCCTGCCGCCGGTCTATGGCCGCGACGCCCTGCGGTTGAGCGCGGAGGACCGGGCACGGCTGGAAGCGGACGGCGCCCGGCCGCACTGGCGCTTCCGCCTCCCGAATTTCGCCAGCGACCCGCTGAACCCTCAGCGAACGGACGTCCATTGGGACGACGTGGTGCGCGGCCGCCAGACCGTCGACCTCGCGTCGCTGTCCGATCCCGTGTTAATCCGCGAGGATGGGACCTACCTCTACACCTTCTGCTCGGTCGTGGACGACGGCGAGATGGGGATCACCCATGTCCTGCGCGGGGACGATCACGTCACCAACACCGGCGTCCAGATCGCGATCTTCGAGGCGCTGGGCCATGCCGTGCCCGCCTTCGGCCACTTCAACCTTCTGACGACGATCGACGGCGAGGGGCTTTCCAAGCGTACGGGAGCCCTCTCGCTTCGCTCGCTTCGCGAGGACGGGCTAGAGCCGATGGCCGTCGCATCCCTCGCGGTGCTGACCGGCCTATCTGGCTCGATCGAGGCGATGCCGGACCTCAAGGCTCTGGAGGCGCGCCTCGACTTCGACCACGTCTCGGCGTCCAGCTCGAAGTTCGACCCAGCTGAACTCGAGCGCCTGAACGCCGAACTCGTTCACGCCATGCCCTTCGCGACCGCGGCGGATCGCCTCCACGCGCTCGGTGTGCCGGACGATGCTGCCGAAGCGTTCTGGATTGCCGTTCGCCGCAACTGCGGCCGAGTGCGCGACGCGGCCATCTGGCGGGACATCGTGTTCGGGGAAGCGATTGGCGCGCCGGACTGGTCGGCGGACGATCTCGCCTTCGTGCGACAGGCCTTCGATCTCCTGCCCGACGGCCCGTGGGACGCCGGAACGTGGAAGCTGTGGACGGAGCGCGTGAAAGCGGCGACCGGCCGCAAGGGACGCACCCTGTTCATGCCGTTGCGCCTTGCGCTCACCGGTCTGGAACACGGGCCGGAGCTGGCGGACCTCCAGCCGCTGATCGGCCCGGAGCGGGCGGTCAGCCGGCGCCCTTGATGGGCGCCGGCTGACGAGAGAGTCAGCCCCTCGCTTCCTCGTCGCGCTGCAACGCTTCCGCGACGGCGATCGCCGCCATGTTGACGACGCCGCGCGAGGTGACGGACGGCGTCAGGATGTGAGCCGGCTTGGCGGTGCCAAGGAGAATCGGCCCGACATGCAGCGCGTCGGTCATCGTCTTCACGACGTTCATCGTGATGTTGGCGGCATCGAGCGTCGGGAACAGGAGGAGATTGGCGTCCTCAGTCAGCGTCGAATTCGGCATGACGCGCTGGCGCAGCTCGCGCGAGAGCGCCGTGTCGCCGTGCATCTCGCCGTCGATCTCGAGGTCGGGCATCTGCTCGCGCACCAGAGCCAGTGCTGCACGCAGCTTGCGGGCGTCCGCCGTGTCGGCCGTGCCGAAGTTCGAGTGCGAGAGGAGCGCCGCGCGCGGCCTGATGCGGAAGTGCTCGATCATGCGCGCCGAAAGCTGCGCGATCTCGGCGAGATTTTCGGCCGATGGGCTGTCCTGCACGTAGGTGTCGGCGAAGAAGGTCGTGGCGTTCTGCGAGATCAGAAGGCTCAGCCCCGACAGACGACCGACGCCCGGCGCCACGCCGATGATCTGCCGGATGTCGCGGATCTGCCGCGAGAACCGACCGGCGAGACCGCAGATCAGGATGTCGGCGTCGCCGCGCGAGACCGAGACTGCGCCGATCACCGTCGTATTGGTGCGCACCAGCGCACGCGCCGTGTCCGGGTTGACGCCTCGGCGGCCGACCTTCGAGAAGTAGTGATCGACATAGTCGCGGTAACGCGGATCGTCCTCGGGGTTCACGACCTCGAAGTCCTGATGCGGACGAATGCGAAGACCGAACCGCTGCAGGCGGGTCTCGATGACGCTCGGGCGTCCGATCAGGATCGGACGGCAGACCTTGTCTTCGAGAAGCACCTGCGCTGCCCGCAGGACCCGCTCGTCCTCGCCATCGGAGAAGATCACCCGCTTTTCGGAATTGCGGGCGAAGGCGAAGATCGGCTTCATCACGAGGCCGGAGCGGTAGACGAAGCGGTTGAGGCGATCGAGATAGGCGTCCCAGTCCGCAACGGGGCGCAGCGCGACGCCGGTCGCCTCGGCCGCACGGGCGACCGCCGGGGCGATCTTGAGAATTAGCCGCGGATCGAAGGGCGAGGGGATCAGGTATTCCGGGCCGAAGACCGGAGTTTCCGAGCCGTAGGCCTTGGCCGCGACTTCCGACACTTCCTCGCGCGCGAGCGCCGCGATCGCATCGACCGCGGCGATCTTCATCTCCTCGTTGATCGATGTCGCGCCGCAGTCGAGGGCGCCGCGGAAGATGTAGGGGAAGCAGAGGACGTTGTTGACCTGGTTCGGGAAGTCCGAGCGCCCGGTGCAGATCATCGCGTCCTTGCGCACGGCCCGCGCGAGGTCGGGCATGATCTCGGGCGTCGGATTGGCCAGCGCCATGATCAGCGGCTTCTCGGCCATCGATTCGAGAAGCTCGGGCTTGAGGACGCCGCCGGCCGACAGGCCGAGGAAGATATCGGCGCCCGCGATGACGTCGGCCAGCGTCCGCGCCTCGGTCTTCTTCGCATAGACCGCCATCCAACGGTCCATGCCTTTCTCGCGGCCTTCGTAGACGACGCCTTCCTTGTCGGTGCAGATGATGTTCTCGACCTTGGCGCCGAGCGACACGAGGAGGTTGAGGCAGGCGAGCGCGGCGGCTCCCGCGCCCGAGGTTACGATCCGCACGTCCTCGATGCGCTTGCCCGCCAGAAGCAGCGCATTGCGCACCGCCGCCGAGACGATGATCGCCGTGCCGTGCTGGTCGTCGTGGAAGACGGGGATGCCCATCTTGGCGCGAAGCTGCTCCTCGACCTCGAAGCACTCCGGCGCCTTAATGTCCTCGAGGTTGATGCCGCCGAACGTCGGCTCCAGCGCCGAGACCACGTCGACCATGCGATCGATGCTGGTCGCGTCGATCTCGATGTCGAAGACGTCGATGTCGGCAAACTTCTTGAAGAGGACGGCCTTGCCCTCCATCACCGGCTTGGAGGCGAGGGGGCCGATATTGCCGAGGCCTAGCACCGCCGAGCCGTTGGACACCACGGCCACGAGATTGGAACGGCTGGTGTAGTCGGCAGCCACCGACGGATCGTCCGCGATCGCAAGGCAGGGCGCGGCGACGCCCGGCGAGTAGGCGAGCGCGAGATCGCGTTGGTTGCCGAGCGGCTTGGTGGCGTGGACGCCGAGCTTACCGGGCTTGGGATGGCGGTGGTAGAAGAGCGCCTGCTCGTCCAGATCCCGCTTGGCGGAGGTGTTTCTGGTTTCGTCGGCGCTCGACATGCTTGGCTCTCCAGTCGTTCGAATCGCGCCGACGCGCTGAGGCATGTCGGCAACGATGGGCTTCGATCGACTAATGCCAGCCGGGCAGGTGGTAAACAACCTTCGACCGGACGCCCTGCCGTCACATGGATGCAATGCAAACCGGCGATTTTGCCCGCATTGGCAATCGAAGGGGCCGAAGCCCATGACGCCGACGAGTCAGCCGGGCACGCACCGGCACTTTCGCACCCTCTTCATCTCCGACGTCCACCTCGGATCCAAGGCGGCGCAGGCCGAGCAGCTTCTCGCCTTCCTGGCGGTCCACGACGCGGAGAAGATCTATCTCGTCGGCGACATCGTCGACGGCTGGCGGCTGAAGCGCGCGTGGCACTGGCCGCAGTCGCACAACGATGTGGTTCAGGCGTTCCTGCGCAAGGCACGCAAGGGCACGCAGATCGTCTACATTCCCGGCAACCACGACGAATTCCTGCGCGGGTTTCCCGGCCAGCACTTCGGCGGCATCGAGGTGCGCCTCACCGACGTTCACGAGACGGCCGACGGCCGCAAGCTCCTCGTCATGCACGGCGACGAGTTCGACGTCGTGGTCCGTAATGCGCGTCTCATCGCCTACCTCGGCGACTGGGCCTACGACGCGGCGATCGCGATCAACCTCGTGTTCAACCGATTCCGCCGCCGCTTCGGCTTCGGCTACTGGTCCTTCTCGTCCTGGGCGAAGCTAAAGGTGAAGAACGCGGTGTCCTTCATCGGCGCCTTCGAGACGTTGCTCGCGGCGGAAGCCGACCGGATGGGCTGCGAGGGTGTCGTGTGCGGGCATATTCACCACCCGCAGATCGCGGAGCGCTCGGGTATCCTCTACGTCAACAGTGGTGATTGGGTCGAAAGCTGCTCCGCCATCGCCGAGCGTAACGACGGGACGCTGGAACTCCTGACCTGGACCGGCATGCAGATGCCGATGCCCCAGATCGTGGAGAAGCCGTTGTTGGAGGATGCCCGCACGCTCGAGCCCGCCCGCGCCGCCTGACGCGCCACTAGCCCCAGAGCGCAGCCTGCGGGACGCCGACGGTCGAGCCGTCGTAACGCAGGCCATCCGGCCGATCCTCGGCCAGAAGCAGCGGTCCGTCGAGGTCGCAGAGTTCCGCATCCTGCGCCAGGAGGACCGCGGGCGCCATGCCGAGCGACGAGCCGACCATGCAACCGGCCATCACGCCGAACCCGAGCCGCCGCGCCTCCGCCAGGAACCGCAGTCCTTCGGTCAGGCCGCCGGTCTTGTCGAGCTTCAGGTTGACGTAGTCATATCGTCCGACGAGCGCGGCGAGGTCGTCGCTTCCGTGCACCGACTCGTCGGCGCACACCGGCACCGGGCGCGGCATCCGCGCGAGGATCTCGTCCTGACCGGCCGGCAGCGGCTGCTCCACGACGAAGGCTCCGATCGAGGCGGCGACCAGCATGTGGTCGCGGATGGTCTCGGGGCGCCAGCCTTCGTTCGCGTCGATGATGAGACGCGCCGACGGCGCCGCCGCGCGGACGGCGCGCATTCGCTCGGCGTCGCCCTCCGGCCCGCCGACCTTCACCTTGAGGACGGTCCGGTTCGCGACGGCCGCGGTGGCCCGGTTCATTTCCTCGGGCGTGTCGAGCGAGATGGTGAAGGCGGTGTCGATCGGATGCGGCGTCCCGATGCCGAGGAGGCGGGCGACGCTGGTCCCTGCGGACTTGGCTTCGAGGTCCCAAAGCGCGCAATCGACCGCGTTGCGGGCGGCACCCGCCGGCAGGAGCGACTGGAGCGCCGCGCGGTCGGCACCTGCTTCCAGCGTCGCGCGCACGCCCTCGATCGCGGCACAGACCGTCTCGACGCTCTCGCCATACCGCGCATAAGGAACGCACTCGCCGCGCCCGCGAAGGCTGCCGTCCTCGATCGTGCAGGTGACCACCGCGGCCTCCGTTTTCGAGCCGCGCGCGATGGTGAAGCGCCGTGCCAGCGGGAAGCGGTCCACTGTGACCGAAAGACGACGCATCGGCATATTTCCTTCGCAAAACTTAACGGGCATTGCATCGCACACGACGCAAGCTAACTCTGGCACCACGACCTTGAGCCGGCCCGAGCGGTGTTCCGGCTTTTTCCTATACCGCCATCCTACGACCCGAGCGATCGCATGCTGGATACTCCGCACCCCGAAGGGGCACCGAAGAAGGAAGGTCGCCCCGACGGCGCCTCGCCTTCGCTCGAAGCGGAGAAGGGCAAGGGCGGCGTAGTGCTGCATTTCTCCGGCGACTGGCTGGCCCGCACCATCGGGCATGTCGAGAGCGTCGTCGAAGAGACGCGTAAGGCGGACCTCGGCAAGTCCGTCACCTTCGACCTCTCCTCGGTCGGACGCCTCGACACCTCGGGCGCGCTCCTGATGGAGCGGCTGCAGCGCGCCCTCGCCGAGAAGGGCGCCGAAGTGCGCTCAGAAGGGCTCGGGGACGCGGAGACCAAGCTCTTCGGCGCGGTCCGCAAGGCGATGGACACGCCGCGCCCCGAGACCAAGACCAAGAAGACCTCGGCCGTCGCGGATTTCTTCGCGGCGATCGGCGCCAATGTCTTCGCGGTCGGCCGCGAGACGATGATGGGCCTCAACATCGTCGGCGCCTCGCTCTACGGCGCCGGGCGGCGCATCACCGGCAAGCAGAGCTGGCGGCCCGCCGCCATCGTCAGCCAGATGGACCGCATGGGCGTGCGCGCCGTGCCAATCATCGCCCTGATGAGCTTCCTGATCGGCGCTGTGATCGCGCAGCAAGGCGCCTTTCAGCTTCGCAACTTCGGTGCGGAAATTTTCGTCGTCGATCTCGTCGGCATTCTCCAGCTGCGAGAGATCGGCGTCCTCCTGACCGCCATCATGATCGCCGGTCGTTCGGGCAGCGCCATCACCGCCGAGATCGGCTCGATGCGCATGCGCGAGGAGGTCGACGCGCTGCAGGTCATCGGCCTCAACCCGATCGGCGTCCTCGTCTTTCCGCGCCTCGTGGCGCTGACGATCGTCCTTCCGCTCCTCGCTTTCATCGCCGATATCGCCGGTCTCCTCGGCGCCATCGTCGTCACCTGGATCTATTCCGGCATCACGCCCGATGCCTTCATCACGCGCATGCGCAGCGCGATCGACATCGGTACTGTCTTCGCCGGCCTGATCAAGGCGCCGTTCATGGCGATCCTGATCGGCGTCGTCGCTTCGCTCGAAGGGCTGAAGGTCGGCGGCAGCGCCGAAAGCCTCGGCCGCCACGTCACGGCTTCGGTCGTGAAATCCATCTTCCTGGTCATCCTTCTGGATGCCGTATTCGCGATCTTCTATGCCGCCATCGGATACTGACACCACGCCTCACAACCGGGACGACGACGTAATCATCCGCGCCAAGGATGTGACGGTCCGCTTCGGCTCGAAGACGATTCTCGACGGCTTGTCGCTCGACGTGCGTCGCGGCGAGATCCTCGGCTTCGTCGGCGCCTCCGGCACCGGTAAGTCCGTCCTCCTGCGCACGATCCTTGGCCTCAACGCCAAGCAGTCGGGCACGATCGAGGTGTTCGGTGTCGACTACGAGCGCGCCGATGAAGCCGCGCGCCTGAGCGTCGAGCAGCGCTGGGGCGTTCTGTTCCAACAGGGCGCTCTGTTCTCGTCGCTGACGGTGCTGGAAAACATCCAGGTTCCGATGCGCGAGTATCTCGACATCTCGCCCAAGCTCATGGACGAACTGGCGCGGCTGAAGATTGACCTCGTGGGGCTGGCCGCCGACGCTGCCGACAAATACCCCTCGGAGCTTTCCGGCGGCATGATCAAGCGCGCGGCGCTGGCTCGCGCTCTCGCCCTCGATCCCGACATCGTCTTCCTCGACGAGCCAACCTCGGGCCTCGATCCGATCGGCGCCGCCGACTTCGACGAACTTATCATGACGCTGCGCGACACGCTCGGGCTGACCGTCTACATGGTGACGCACGACCTCGACAGCCTGTTCCAGGCCTGCGATCGCATCGCGGTGCTCGGCAAGAGGAAGGTCCTCGTGGAAGGGCCGCTTCAGACCATGCTGGATTTCGACGACGACTGGGTGAAGTCGTACTTCCACGGAAAGCGGGCGCGGTACGTCGTGCCCAAGGACGAGAATCCGTACTTCAGCGGGAACGAGTGATGGAAACCAGAGCCAACTACATCCTCGTCGGTGTGTTCACCGTCGCGGTGCTCCTGGCAAGCTTCGGCTTCGTCTACTGGTCCGCAAACGTGTCCGATCGCGACTCGCGCGTGCCGCTGCTCGTGCGCATCGAAGGCTCCGTCTCCGGCCTCAGCCAGGGCAGCCAGGTGCTGTTCAACGGTCTTGCCGTCGGTTCAGTCACCAACCTGCGGATCGACCCGAACAATCCGCGGGTCGTGATCGCGACCACGCAGATCGACCGTGCGACGCCGGTCACCACCTCGACCACCGCCACGATCGGCTTTCAGGGCCTCACGGGCATCGGCTTCATCGGCCTGACGGGCGGCAACGTCAACGATCGCAACATCATCCAGTCGGCTCTGGAACAGGGCGCGACGCCGGTCATCACAGCCAATCCGTCCGACGTCACCGACATCTTGGCCACCGCCCGCGACATCGCCGATCGGGCCAACAACATCCTCGGCGAGTTCGAGCAGATTGTGCAGGCGATCGGACCGGCCGTGCGCACGACTGCCGACAACGTCGCGCAGACTTCGACCAACGTTCGAACCTTCACAGACAGCCTCGCCGCCAACGCCGACCAGATCGACGACTTCCTCGCAAGCCTCGCCGATCTCTCGCGCAGCGCCAACAACGTCGCCGTTCAGCTTCCCGACCTCATGAACCGTGCGAGCACCTTCATCGGCGCTCTCGACGTCGCGGCCGTCAACCAGTCGATCCAGAACGTCGCTGCTATCTCGCAATCGCTGCGCGACCAGACCGGCAACGTCACACGCGCGATCGAGTCCGTGTCCTCGGCGGTCGCCGGTTTCGGCTCCGTGGGCGACACGATCACCCAGAATCTCCCGAGCGTTCAGACCTTCCTGCAGCGGCTCGGCCCGATCTCCGAGACCGCCACGAGCGTGGCGACGCGCCTCGACTCGACGCTCGCCGACGTCTCCCAGATCACCGCCGCGGTGAACCCGGATCAGGTACGCTCGACCATCAACAGCGTGTCCGGCTTCACCGACGCATTGAACGCCCAGTCCGGCCGCGTCGGCTCCGTCGTCGCCGGCGCCGACACGATGCTGCAGACGCTGAACGGCGCGCTGGAGGGCCTGAACGGAACCCGCGCCCGGATCGATACGCTGCTTTCGGCGGTCAGCGCCTCGACCATCAACCAGGCCGTCAACGACGTCTCGTCCGCGACCAACAACATCGCCGCGGCGGCCGACTCCGTGCGCGGTGTTGCCGACAACATCAATTCGCGCCGTCAGGACATCAACGACATCATCACGAATGTCGAAGACACGAGCGCGTCGTTGAAGGTGGCGTCCACGCAGGTCCAGACGCTGATCAACTCCGCGAACGGTCTCTTCAACAGCCCGGACGGCAAGGGGCTGACGGCTGAGGCACGCGCGACGCTTCAGAGCATCCGGACGACGGCGGAGACGATCCAGCGGTCGGTCGGCCCGATCGCGGCGAATCTTCAGAACTTCACCGGCCAAGGCCTGCAGGACGCCCGAAACCTCATCCGCGAGACGACGCAGGCCGTCTCGCGCATCGAACGGGCGATCCTCGACCTCGCGAACAACCCGAGCCGCGTCATCTACGGTGGCGATGGCGCCGGCGAGGTTCGCCAGTTCGATGGTCGCGTCCGCCGCTAGGAACAAGGCGCCGGCAGGCCATGCGGCTTGTCGGCAAAACATGCTGCGCGAGGCGTCCGACCGGTACGCCCCGCCTCCTTCAAACCCGCGGGAAGCGATCCAGCTTCGGCTTTCCGCCTGTATGCGTCGAGGATGAAGATGGCACGATACGCAGCGGCAAGATGGTCGAGCCTCGTGGTGGCGGCGATCGCGCTTTCGGCCTGTGCGTCCTTGAAGACGCCACCGGCGACCTTCGAGCTTTCGCCGCCGGGACCGGCGTCGGTCGGCTTGGCATCGACGCGCTCGCAGATCCTGCTGCCGGAGCCGACCGCGACGCAGACGCTCGACAGCCAGCGCATCATCGTCAAGCCCACGCCGCAGACCATCGAGAACCTCGCGGACAGCCAGTGGAGCGACCGCCTCCCGCGCCTAGTCCAGCTGCGCCTGCTGCAGGCCTTTCAGAACACGGGCCGGATCGGCGCAGCCGGTGTGCCGGGGCAGGGGCTGGCGATCGACTATCAAGTCGTCACCGAGTTGCGCCGCTTCGAGATCGCCTTCGAGCCCGGTGCCACCGCCGTCGTCGAGATTTCGGTCAAGGCGCTGAACGACCGCACCGGCGTCGTGCGCGGCACCCGCATCTTCCGCGCCGAGGTGCCGGTGGCGAACGGCCAACCCTCGGGATACGTCACCTCACTTGACCAGGCGTTCGGGCAAGTCGCCGATGAGATTGTCACGTGGATGATCCGCCTCGTCTGACCGAGGGCGATCTGCGATCGAAAAAAAAAGTCCGCTTCGGCGGGCTTTTTTATTGCCGGATGTCGGTTGATCGCAATCGCGTTCAGGCATGCGATTAACGATCGAGGCCTGGAGCGCTTTCTGATCGAGTTGAAGGGTCGATATCGTCCTTCGGACACCCGTTGCTCCGTGGGGGCTTTCGCGGTGCGACTAGCCTTCGCTTCACATCGATGTTGCTCGTCGGCCACGATGCGACGGCGTCGCTCTCTTCACGCCCCTCGGCGCGAACCGAAATCACTGCCATGCCAACCATCTCACCCGGACGGAAAACGCTTTGGGCTGATAGTCTTTCCGCATCGGCTTCGCCCTTGGTCTCGCTCGTTGGTCAGTTGAGGTGAACCGTCAGCCTCACGGCTGACGAGTGCTGTCCGGCGAAGTTGCAGAGACGAAGGGTGGTCTCCCGATTTGGGTTTGCGTGACCTGGACGTCGAGGTCATCACGATCGATCAGGAGCATGCGACGCTGGTCGGAATATTCCGATCCGAACCGCTCACCATCGACGAGATCCGGCAGCGGTGAGAACGTTCGCGTCGGGATCGAGGAGCGGGATATCGGTCTTATGAAGCTCAGTGCGGCGTGAAAAGAGTTGTACCGTTCTCCGTTACGCACGGGTCCCAGCGATCGCGTGCGAGCAACCCGAATCCAGACCTTCGGCGTTAGTCTGCCTGATCCTTCCCGCCTGCCGGCTTCATTGAACGAAAATGGGCGGAGCCTCGCAGCTCCGCCCATTTTCGTTTCGCATGTCTCGTCGGTTTCGCTCAGTCGAAGCGCCCGGAGGCATGCGCAAGCATCGTGTAGACCTTCCCCGTGTCCGAGGTCAGGTACGACTTGCTCCGCGTGTTGTCGGGATCGCGGCGGGACGCGTCCTGCAGCAGGGATTCGAAGTCCGCGATGTAGCGATCCACGGCGTGCCGGAAGTCGGCATCCCGTTGATACTTGCGACGGATCTCGTCGAACGTCTGCTGGCCCTTCATCGTGTAGAGACGACGGGTGAAGACGTTGCGCTCGCCGTTGCGGTAGCGGTCCCAGAGTTCCACCGAGACGTTGTGATCGATGGCGCGGGCGATATCGACCGACAGCGAGTTGAGCGAGTCCACGACGTGGGCCTGGCTGCGCTCCGCACGGGCGGCCTCAGGTGCCGACGTCGTCACCGGCGCCTCGGGTGCATCGTCCTCATCCTGCGAAGCGCGACGCAGGAGGTCGGACACCCATCCGCCATCGCCATCACCCGCCGCCTGATGAGCGGCCGGGTTGGTCGGCGCGGGGATCGCAGATGCAGAAGCCGGAGCGGCCGGACGAAGCGGCGAGAACTCGCCGGACCGGGCAGGCTGGACCGGAGCGGCGGTCGGCTGGGATGCAAGCATCCGCGACCCTTCGGCATTGCCGCGTACGTCGTAGGCAAGGTTTCCGCCGACAGCCGGCGATGCAGCGCGGCGCTCCACCTCGGCAGCAGGCGCAGCGCGGGTGCCGCGATCCTCGGTGGACGGCTTGCGAACATCGAGAGCGCGGCCCGACGTCGAGACGATGTCGCTCAGTTCGCGCAGCGCGCGGATCTGGTCAGACACCGCGCGACGCATGGCACGCGTGCTCTCGCGGGTTTCCTCCGGTAGTTCGAAGACGCCGCGGCGGATTTCCGTGCGGGCCGTCTCCAACTCGCGTCGCATGTCCCCGGCGGCGCGGCGCATATCGGCCGTCGCCCCCGCGAATTTCTCGGACGCTTCCTCAATCACCGAGCGCAGAGCCTCGCGGATCTGCTCGGCAGCTGCCTGCGAGCGACGCTCGGTCTCCTCCAGCTGCTGTTCGGCTTCGCCGAGGCTGGAGCCGAGCTCGCCGTTGACGGTCGCGGCCACGGCGCGAGCCCGAGCCTCGGCCTCGGAGAACAGGCGATCCACGACACCCTCGAACGAATTGAGGGTGGTCGAGATGTCCCGCGAGCGGTCGGCCAGCGTGCCGGCGAGGAGCGTGAGCCCCTCATGGCGCTCTTCCAGCGTCGCCTGCAGATTGGTCTGCGTTTCGTCGAGAAGACGCGCGGCATCGGACAGGAGGCGTCCATGCTCGGCGAACTTCTCGGTCATGCCGCCGATCTGCATGAAGGCCGTCGACGTGACGCCGTCCATGCGGGCGATCGACTGCTCGAGACGGTCGGACGACGAGGTGATCTCGTCTTCGAGGCGGAGCGCTTCGGTGCGGAAGCGGTCCCGGGTGTCGATGAGCGAAGTCTCCACGCGGCCGATCGAGCCGCTGGCATCCTCCAGCATCGTGCGCAGGGTCTCGTTGCTGTTGTCGAGACGATCGAGGAGCTGAGTGATTTCTTGGCCCAACTGGCCCTGCATGCTCGATACGCGGGTCGCCGCTTCTTCGGACCGAAGGTCAAGGGCGGAGATCAGTTCCGACGACGAGCGGCTGAGGCGTTGGACGCGCTCTTCCGTGCGCTGGATGAAGTCCGCAACGACAGCCGCGTTCTCGGCACGGAGGCGCTCGGCGACCTGATCCGACGTTCCCTCCAAAGCCTCGATCGCAGCCGTGCCGGTTTGGGACAGCGCGTCGACGATCGGCTGCGTCCGCGTTTCGATGAGGTTGGCGAGTTCAGCGTTGCGGTCGGCCAGGATCTGCGACAGGGCGCGGGTGCGCTCGGCCAAGCGCTCCGCGACGCGGTCCGAGCTGTCCGACAGGTCGCGCTCGGAGGAGGCGACACGATCGGCGATCTCGGCACCGAAACCGGTCGTGATCTCGGCAATCTGGTCGCGGGCCCGTTCGGCCTCGAGCCGCAGCGCGGTCGCGGCGGCCGACAGGCCGAGCACGACCTGCGAGCCTTCGGCGCTCAGCGCCGTGCGGGCCTGCTCGGCCTCGCGCAGGATTTCGCCGGAGACATGGGCCGTCTCGTCGCGGATGTTGGC
Source organism: uncultured Aureimonas sp. (assembly GCF_913775355.1). Classification (GTDB taxonomy): domain Bacteria; phylum Pseudomonadota; class Alphaproteobacteria; order Rhizobiales; family Rhizobiaceae; genus Aureimonas. Next base: position 21,071 of record NZ_CAJYIU010000236.1, on the reverse strand, counting down.
CGCCACGGAGAGGATGTCGCTGCGGATGCTCTCCGACGTTCCATCGATCTCGGCGCGAAGGTCCATGATCGACCGCGACAGGCTCTCGTTGAGGCCACCGGACGTGTTGGAGAGAAGCGTCGCCAGACGATCGGACAAGGTCGCCAGTTCCCCGACGAAACCATCGGCCCGCTCGCCGAGAAGCGACACGCTGCGGCCGGTCTCGTCGCGGATCAGCGTCGATGCACCGCGAACGCGCTCGGCGAAGCTTTCGGCATCGGCCAGGAAGCGATGACGGGCGCCCTCGGCCTGCTCGGACATCGACGACGCGACGGCGTCGATCTCGCCGACGACCCGCGCGGCATCGGCCGCAAAGCGCTCGCGAACGTCGCCGGAGCTCGCCTCGAAGCGATCGGTCGCGCCGGTAAGCTCGGCAACGATCTGCCCGGCCGTCTCGCCGATCCGCTCGCGGACACGGTCCGTCTCGCCGCGCATCGCCTCGACGACGCGGGCGACCTCGCCGGTGATGCGACCTGCATCGTCGAGGAGGTTGCGGCGCGACTGCTCACCCGCTTCCCGCAGATGCCCGCTCGCGTCCGTGAACTCGGCGCCGATCGCGGCGGTCTGTTCCGCGACCTCGCGGCGGAGCGCATCGGACTGCTCGCGCACCTGCAACGCGGCAGCCGCGACTTCCTCGCGAATCTGCGCGGCGTCGGTCGCGAACTGCTCGCGGGTCCGGTCGCCAATAAGGCGCAGCCTGTCCGATGCGTCGGTGATGTCACCGGAGAGGGACTGCGCCTGATCCTGAACGATCTGGCGAGCCGCCTCGGCGTCTTGGCGCAGGCGATCGGCCATGGCTTCGAGACCGCCGGCGAACTCGTTTGCGACCTCCGACAGGCGCTCGCGGGCCGCCTCGGCCTCGCTGCGCATGGCCAGCGAAGCGCCGCCGATCTGCGTGGTGAAGGCGTCGCCTTCGAGGGCCAGCGCTTCTCGCAGTTCCTCGGCATCCGCGCGCATGCGCCCGGCGACGTCGGTGACCTGCCGGCCCAGCTGCTGCGCCTCGGCGGCGAAACGCTCCTGCGCTTCCTGGCCGATGCGACGGATCGACTCCGCCGACAGGACGATGCCCTCGGCGATCTGCGCGCTCTGACCCGTCAGTTCGTCGCGTGCCGTCAGGCTCGTCTCCTGCACCGACTGGACGACCGCCTTGATGCGCTCCTCGAAGCGTCCGGCTTCGGCCACGAACTCGGCCTGGGCCTCGGCGGACGACGAGCGGAACGTGGAGCCGAGTTCGCCGATGATGATGGCGATCTTCTGGGTTTCGGTTTCCAGCCCGGCGCGGGCACGGTCGGCTTCCTCGCCCATCTTGGTAGAGGCTGCCACGATCGACTCGCGCAGCGTGTCGGCGATCAGTGCCGTACGGCCGGAGAGCGTGCGCTCGACGTTGCCGAGACCACGCTCGAGGCTTTCCGTGATGGCGTTGGTCCGCTCGTCGACGGCGGCGGCGAGGCTGACCGTGCCGGCAGCCAGGGCCGCGACGATCTCTTCGCGCTTGGTCTCGAGAGCCGTCGTGACGTTGCCGGCGCTCTGTTCCAGCACGCGGCGCACGTCATCGGCGCGGTCACCGAGGGTGGCGGCCAACGAGCCGGCGACGTCCTCGATCGCGGAGGTGAGGTTGTCGCGACGCTCGTCCATCGCGGTCGCCAGCAGGCCGTCGGATTCGACCAGCGCTTGGCGAAGCGCGGTGATCCGGGTCTCGAGCGTCGAGAGGATGGTTGCGTTGCCGCCGTCGAGGGTGGCAGCGAGCCGGGTCGTGCGCTCGTCGAGATCGGAGATCAGCGAGCTTTCCGAGGCGTCGACCATCTGGCGCATCGAGAGGATGCGCTCGTCGAGTCCGTCGAGGATGGCGCCACGGGCGTTCTCCACGGCATCGCGCAGCGAGGTGCCACGGCTGTCGAGCCCTTGGATCAGGAGCGACAAGGCGTTCTCGACCGCGGACAGGACCGTCCCCGCGTTGTGGTCGATGTCGCGGGCGAAGCGAGCGGTGCGCTCGTCGAGGTTCGCGGTCAGACCCTGATGCGACGCGTCGACCGTGTCCGACAGTTCGCGGACGCGCAGCGCAAGATCGTTGACCACGCGCTCGACGGACTGTTCGAAGCTTGCCTCGATCCCGGCCGTGCGGGTCTCGAGGTTGGCGAGGAACTCCTGGCGACGATCGTCGCCCATCATCAGGGCCGCCTCCAAACGCCCGATGACGTCGTCACCGACGCGCGAGGTGTAGAGATCGAGCGACATGGACAGGCGCTCGCCGCTGTCGCGCATGAAGGCTTCGTTGGCTGCGATACGATCCGAGAGGCCGGTCGTCAGCGTCTCGTTGCGCTCGTCGAAGTCGGCGACGAACCGCTCGGTGCGGTCGGCCAGCAGGCGGTCAAGCGACGCAAGACGCGTCTCGAACTCATTCGAGAGGAGCTGCGTGCGCTGGTCGATCGCGACCTCGATCGCCGATCCACGCTCGGCCAGAAGGGCATTCATGCGATCGAGGCGCGTCTGGAACCGGTCGTCGGCCTGCGTATCGGCGGCGGCTAGCGCCGCCTCGAGCTTCTCGGCGCGCTCTGCGACGCCGGAGACCATCCGACCTTCCGCGCCGCCGATGATCGCCTCCATGCGGGCGACATTGCTTTCAATTGACTGGGTGAGGGCGCTTCCGCGCTCCTCGAACTGGGCCAGGAGCGTCTGCTGGGCGAAAGCGAGCGACGTGTCGATATCGGCAGCGCGGTCGCTGAGGACGGCGCCGAGCGAGCCGATCTGGGCATCGAAGGTCGAGCGCACGTGATCGGAATGATTGGCGAAGCTGGCGTCGATCCCCTGCCGGGCGCTCTCGGCGGCTGCGGTCAGCCCCTCGCGACCGCTGTCGATGGCGTGACGGATCTCGTCGGCACGCTCGGCAACGGTACGTGCGAAGCTGCCGGAGCTTTCGGAGAGCGTGAGAGCCAGTCGATCGGCCGTGCGATCGATCGCCTGCGCCTGACCCTCGATGGTCTGGACGAGCTGGGCGCCCTTGCCGGACAGCGCGGCTTCCAGCTGCGCCAGCCGTTCGTCGAAGCGGCCGAGAACGTCGTCGTTGCGCGAGCCGAGGAGGGCTGTGGCATTCTGGATGCGGCTGTCGAACGCTTCGTCGAGACGGCCGAGAAGGCGCTCGGTCTCCGTGGCCAGATGTGTCAGGCGCTGGTCGAGACCGGCGGTCAGCGAAGCGATGAGAGCCTCGTTCTCGCCGATCATGCGAGCGGAGCGTTCGTCGAGGGTTTCCGTCAGGCGGCGGTCGAAGGTCTCCGAGCCGGTCGCGAGGTTCTCCGTCCGCTCGGCCAGCTGGCGCAGGACGACCTCATTCGACTGACGCAGGCGCTCGCCCGCGTCCTCGCTGATCGAGGACACGCGCTGAACCAGCTCGTCGGAGCGAGCCTGAAGCTCTTCGGCTTGGGCCCGCAGGGAGAGGGCGAGCTCTTCACCGGTCTGCGCCAGGCGCCGGGTAGTCTCTTCGGCGGTCTCGCCGATGCGCTGGATGACGGCGGTGCTGCTGCCGGTGAGTTCGCTCTCGATCTCGCGGCTGCGAGCGTCAAACATGGCCGTCAGCGCCTGGCTGCGATCCTCGTAGGCCTGCGACAGCGCGGCACCGCGCTCGTCGAGCAGCGAGTGGAAGCGTTGCGTCGCCTCTTCGACCTGCTGGATGATGCGGGTGGAAGCCGTGTCGACGTCACCGATCAGCCGGTCGTGCGAGCCGACCACCGACGAGCGGAGCTTTTCCGCATGGCTGAGCATCGCCTCACGCTCGGACGATAGGTCCGTCACGAGCGAGCGGATCTTGACCTCATTGTCGGCGTAGGCGCGTTCGAGCGAGGACACCTCGTTGTGGACGATGCCCTCGAGTTCGCCCATTCGCGACAGCGCGCGCTCGACGCCCTCGCCGAGCGCCGCAACCTCGCGGCGGATGGCGTTGCCGACGCTGGCGACCTTCTCGGCGGCGATGCTCTCCGGTTCCGCCAGTCGCAGCGCGACCTCGGCGAGGGACCGGCTCATCAGACGGAGGTCCTGCGAGCGGCGCACCATCACGGCGAAGGCCATGATCAGGAGGGCCGGGAGCACCACGGCCAACGCGGCAAGCGACAGCGTCAGCCCCTCGGGAACCGGCGAACTGCCGGCGCTGATAAAGGCAAAGGACGCCGCACCGGCTAGAAGGGCCCAGGCTGCGGCGACGACACCGCCGATGACCAGCGTGCGGCGGGACGAACGGCGGGTGAGAAGGGCGTCGGCACGAACCGCTGCGGAACGCTGCTCGTCATTGGCGACGCTCGCCTTGAAGTCCCGCGTTCGGGACGGCCGCACGGGCTCGGGAGCGGCGGCAGGCTCGGGTCGCTTCGCGGTTGCCTCTCGGCGGACGGGCGGGGCGGAAGGGGCGTCTTGAGCGGCGGTGCTGGCGGTCCCGGCAGCGATCGCCGCGGCGACCGGCGGCACGGCGCTTCCGAGGCGATCGGAGGCGGCGGGCGGATCGACGCGCTCGATTTCGCCGAGAGAGGCGATGAGTTCCTCCTCCGCGATCTGGAAGTCCGGCTCGGGCGGAACGTCTGCGTCAGTGGCAGGCGGTTCGGACGGCGCAGCCGGGATCACGGCGCTTTCCTCGCGCAGGGCGCTGGTCGCCTCCTCGACGGAGCGGTCGAACTCGTTCAGGGCGAATTCGATGTTGATCTCGGACGCGGCCAGCGTGTCGTTCTCGACATGCCCCTCGGCCGTACCGCTCACCTGCGGTTGCTCGGGGTCGGAGCCCAGGAAATCCGTGTCCTGAAGCGCCGCCTCCAGCTCGGTGACTGCTTCGTCCGATAGCTGTTCAGCCGTCTTGATCTTCGACATGACCCGCCGCCCCGTACTCGTTTACTCGCGGGATGATCGCTGACCCGCCGCCCTGTCGCGCGCCAACAAACACCCGGCCATTACCGGCTCACCCTCGGACACACGGAGGGCGGGCCTTTTACATGCTCTCAAATTAGAGGCCCCCGCGGCGGAAGGAAACCCGCAATTCCGGGCTTTGATACAAGTTTAAACATTTGGTTAACGCCGATTTGGAAATGCCGGTTTCGCCGATAGCCTTCTCTTGACTGCGATCGGCGGAAGCGGGTTCGACCCGGTCCCCGACATGACGTCGCGTCGACCTGCATTTGCGGGGCCGAATCAAATCGGGCGCCCCTTGCGGCACGAGGACGCGTCAATCGATTGGGTCGCATTCTCGCGATCACGTCCCGCGAGGCAGCGCGGTCACGCGCCTGTTGATAACCATCGGGCCTGTCGGCGGATCGCGCGGTTACGAGACGGTTGACCCGGGGCCGGCGTCGTTCTACCCGCGGAGCATGACCGCGATCAGCTTCATCACTTCCGACGGGACCCGCTACGACCTCGACGCCCCCGACGGCGGGAGCGTGATGCAGGCTGCGATCCGCAACGACGTTCCCGGTATCGATGCCGACTGCGGCGGGGCATGCGCCTGCGCGACCTGCCACGTCTATGTCGACGAGGCCCGGCTCGCCGAACTCCCGCCGATGGAGGCGATGGAGGAGGACATGTTGGATTTCGCGCTCGATGTGCGGCCGAACTCGCGACTGTCCTGCCAGATCCGTGTCAGGCCCGAACTGGCGGGACTGACCCTGACGGTGCCTGCCCGGCAGGCCTGACCGGTCGTCCTGCGGTGCTAGCGCACGGACTTGATGGCGGCGCTGAGCTTGGCGTTCAGGCGGGAGTCGACCACCCGCGTCTCCGCGCGGTCGAAGCCGTTCTGCTCCTTGGCGTGCGCGAGCTGCATGTCCTGAGAGCGCCGCGATGCGGTCATCTCCATGCGGGCGCAGGTGGGTTCGGCGGGCAGCGCCAGAAGCTCGCGGTTCATCCGGTCGAGCCAGGACTTGGCGATCGCCGTGTGTTTCGCCTCGTGCTCGGCAATATCGTGCTGCAGCACCTTCCACATCGTGCGCGTATGCACGTCGGCCCCGCGCGGGGCATTCCAGCGGGGCAGCGTCGTCACGAGGTCGAGCCGGAGGTTGGTGCGCGAAACGTGGCAGCCCGTCTTCTCGGTCTTGAACTCCAGGTCGCGGCTGAAGGTGACCTTGGTCGATCCCGCATGGCGCTCGCCGCCACCCAGAAGCGGACCGTTCGACCCCAGCGCCTTGTCCAGCTCGGCGAAGGTCGCGCCACGCACCATGAAATAGGTGGTGCGCTCGGTGATCTCGGCCGCGTGGGCCAAGCCGGTGGACATGCATCCAGCCGCAAGGCTGCAGATCAGAAGTCGCCGCATCGTCGCTGGCCTCGACCCTTGAAACATCTGACCCCTACGCTACGCGGGTTCCCAAGAGTTACAAGAGACGATTGCGGAAATATTGCGGTCGTCAGTAACGGGCAGGGGAACTACCGATGATGTCGCCAGCCTGCGTGACAACCGACCGCACGTGGCGCCTCGCGCACAGTCGTACGCTGCATCTCGGCCCGAAATCGACGATCATGGGCATCCTGAACGTCACGCCGGACAGTTTTTCCGATGGCGGACGCTTCGACGGCGATGTGGAACGCGCGGTCGATGCTGCGCTGGCGATGGTGGAGGACGGCGCGGAGATCATCGACATCGGCGGCGAATCCACACGGCCGGGCGCCGAGCCGGTCGAGGCGTCGGAAGAGCAAAGGCGGGTGCTGCCTGTGATCGAGGCGCTGCGCGCCCGCTCGAAGGTCGCCATCTCGATCGACACCTATCGCGCCGAAACAGCCTCGCTTGCCGTCGAAGCCGGCGCATCGATCGTCAACGATGTGTGGGGTGCCCAGCGCGAGCCCGACCTTGCGCGCGTGGCGGCGCGTACTGGTGCTGGGCTCTGCCTGATGCACACGGGCCGCGAGCGGCAGAAGCGGACGGACGTGATCGCGGATCAGATTGCCTTTCTCACCCGTTCGATCGAAATCGCGCGAGCAGCAGGCGTCGCCGACGAGCAGATCGTCATCGATCCCGGATTCGGCTTCGCCAAGGATGCCGGCGAGAACCTGGAACTGATGATGCGTCTTGGAGAACTTGCCCCGCTCGGCTTTCCGATCCTCGTCGGTACCTCGCGAAAGCGCTTCGTGCGCGGGGTTCTCGACGGAGACGAGGGCGATCTCGACATCGCCACCGCGGCGACCAGCGTCCTAATGCGCGAGCGCGGGGCCTCGATCTTCCGGGTGCACGCGATTGCCCCGACACGCGACGCGCTGGCGGTGGTCGATGCAGCGCTCGCGAGGGGGCGGCGATGACCACGGCCTATCTCGGGCTCGGCGGCAATATCGGCGACCCCGTCCACGCGATGGCCGAGGCGCTTCGCGCGCTCGACGCGGACCCGGCGACACGCGTCGCCGCCGTTTCGCCGGTCTACCGGACCCCGCCGTGGGGACCTGTCGAGCAGCCGCCGTTCCTCAATGCCTGCGCATGCGTCGAGACCAGCCTGGAGGCGGAGGAACTTCTGGCGCTTTGCCTTTCGGTGGAGGCGAGCCTGCACCGCGACCGGAGCGTGCGTTGGGGTCCGCGAACCGTCGACCTCGACCTTCTCGATTTCGGCGGCAGGAGCCTTGCGAGCGATCGGCTGACGCTGCCGCATCCGCGGATGGCGGACCGCGCCTTCGTGCTCGTGCCCCTGGCCGACATCGCCCCGCAACTTTCGGTCGAAGGCGTGTCCGTCATCGAGCATCTGCGCTCGCTCGACACGTCGGGCATCGAGCGGCGCGATCTGGCCGCGGATTGGTGGCGGACGGCCTGAGCCGTCAGTCGGCGAGGGCGGCGCGCTTTACGCTCTCGTCGCGCTTCAGCGTCATCCCGATGACCGGGACGAGCTCGCCCGCGACCTGCACCGAGATGGTGATCATCAGCTTGTTCTTGTCTTCGAGCCGGGCAACCATCGCGCCTTTCAGCTGCTTGCGATCGAGCCCGACGACAACCTTGTTGCCCGACACGTCGCCCGAAACGATGTCGAGACCCTTGCCGCCCGATCCGTCGAGGAAGGTGCCCTTGTAGGACGAGCCGCCCTTCGTGAAGGTCGCGTTCATCGGCTGCGAGAACATGCCGACCCGGCAGGCGCCATCGAGCGACATGCCGACCGCCTTGTCGGGCTGGAGCCCGGACAGGTCGCAGACGAACTTCGTGCCCTTGTACTTGCCGGCCACGATCTCGCCCGGTCCCGACCAGCGCCCGAACACGGAGTTGAAGAAGGCTTGGTCGACATCGGCCGCGCGAGCCGGCAGGGAGCCGACGCAGGCGAGCGACAGAAGCGACAATCCGGCGACGGCGGGACGGAACATGGCGGGCCTTCGGAGCGGCAAGGACATGGGCCTATCTATCGCGCGGAACGGTTAACCGAACCTTTCGCACGCTGCCCGTCGTCCTGGCAATGCTCAGGGCTTCTCGCCACCCATCGGCTTGAGTTCGTTGAGGAAGTCGCCGATCCGTGGGCGCTGGACGCTCAGAAACGGCAGCGGCCGGCAGAGGTCCATCGCGGCAATGCCGATGCGCGCCGTCAGCAGTCCGTTGACGAGGCCTTCGCCGAGTTTCGCGGATAGCCGGGCCGCCAGGCCATGGCCCACGACCTGTCCGACAATGCCGTCGCCGACGGCGATCGAACCCGTCACCGCGAGATGCGCCAGAACGTCGCGCACCAGCCGCACGAGGCCGAGCGCCCCCGGCCGGGCGCCGTAGAGCGACGACACCACCCGGATCAGCCTCACCGTTTCGAACAGGACGAAGGCGAGATCCATGAAGGCCCGGGGGCTGACGGCCGTCACCACCGACACGCGCTTCGACGAGGCGACGACCAACGCGCGCGCCCGGGCATCGAGCGGCAGGAGGAGTTCGCGCTCGGCGAGGGTGACGAGGTCGCGTCCGTCGATCACGTCGTGGCGCGAAGCATGAAGTCTCTCGCGACCGGCCGCGGTCTCGGGGCGCGACGCCACGATCTTCGAGAGCCGAGCCACCACGGCCTCCGCCTCGGCGGCGGAATCGGTCTCGAAGGCACGGCGGCCGTCCCGCCGCTCGCGCTCCACGTCGTTCAGCCGCATGATCCCGATCGCCTCGCGGCCGACGACGCCGAGGAGGCCCACGACGAGAAGCCCGGCGAGACTGAGGGCCGCCCAGCCCAGCCAGTCCGAGCGCTGGAAGAGGTCGCGCACGAGGCTGTCGAGGGCGAGGCCGAAGGCAAGCGAGGCGAGGGCGCCGAGCGCGCCCATGGCCAGCTTCCCGAACGAGAAGCCGCGTCGGCGGCGGGTCGCGGGGTCGGCGTCCAGACGGGCTGCGGCTTCTGCCTCCAGCGCGTCGTCCGGCTCGATCGTCACGCGTGCGAGATCGGAAATGCTGCGCGGCTCGCGCGCGGACCGGATGGGCGGCGGGGCAGCCGGCGGATCGATCGGGAAGGCCGACGGGCGACGGGGCGTTTCGCTCATGCCAGTCGATCTCCCATGAGGAACTGGAGCGCGCGGTCAAGACGGATCTGCGGCAGCGACAAGGTCGCGCCTTCGGCGGATCGCTCCAGCCGGGGCGGGCGGAACCGCACGAACGTCAGCGGATCGAGTGCCCCCGTGCCGTCCGGACCGGCGCGCAGGATACGGGACGCGTCGTCCGGCAGGTCGCCCGGAAATACAGCCGTTTCCGTGCGGCCGTCGAAGCGCTGACCGCCGATCTCCTCGCCCTCTATCGGGGTGCCGACGATCACCGGCAGCGTCTCGCCGCGATCCGTGACGGTCGCTTCGTGCGTGGCGCGGACCGCGGCCATTGCGGCGACGTCGGTCTGGGCGCCCGACAGGCGAGCGCGATCCACCGCGCCGTCGACGAGCCGGCGGACGATGTTCTCGAGGCGCTGGTGGCTGGTGCGATGCAGATGGTCGGCCTTGGTCGCGGCAACGAGGATGCGATCGATGCGGGGCGTCAGGATCGAGCCGAGCCACGACGCCCGACCCGGGCGGAAGCAGGCCAGAATGTCGCTGAGGGCCGTCTCGAGATCCTGCACCGCCTCGGGACCGGCGTTGATCGCCTGAAGCGCGTCGATGAGGATGATCTGCCGGTCGAGCCGGGCGAAGTGGTCGCGGAAGAAGGGGCGCACGACCACGGTCTTGTAGGCCTCGTAGCGCCGCGCGTGCACGGCACCGTAGCTCCCCTTCGGATAGGTGCGGCCCGTCTCGACGGGCAGCGGTGCGAAGGTGAGGGCAGGCGAGCCTTCCAAGTCTCCCGGCATCAGGAACCGGCCCGGTGGAAGGGTCGAAAGCGCCGTCCGGTCCTCGCGACAGGCGCGCAGGTAGTCCGCAAAGGTCGAACTCAGCCGCTGGCTCGTCGTCTCGTCGGCGGTCGCTGCGGGATCGATCGCGGCGAGTGCATCGAGGAAGGGGCGCGCCATGCGATCGCGGGACGGCAGGCGGGCACGCTCGAGCGATTCCGCCGAGAAGGTCGCGAAGTCCTTTTCGAGCAGCGGCAGATCGAGGAGCCATTCGCCGGGGTAATCGACGATGTCGATCGACAGCTTGCCCGGCGACAGAAAGCGCATCCAGCCGGACGCCGTTTCGTACTCGACCGTCAGCCGGAGCTGCGAAATCGCGCGGGTCGACTGCGGCCACACGCGATCCTCAAGCATCGCGCGCAGGTGATCCTCGTACTGGAAGCGCGGTACGGCGTCGTCGGGCTGCTCCTCGAGATAGGTGCGCGAGATGCGCCCGGAGCTCTGGGCCTCGAACATCGGCAGTCGCCCGCCATGCAGGAGATTATGGACGAGCGCGGTGATGAAGACCGTCTTGCCGGCCCGCGACAGACCGGCCACACCAAGCCGGAGCGTCGGATGAAACAGCCCGGACCCTCGATCCGAGAGATTGTCGAAGACGATCCGCGCTTCGTCGGCAATGGATGGCATGGGCAACCGATCGGGTCTTGGAGAGGCATCCTGGTCGCGCTCATATAGTCGGCGTCCGACGCTCTCGACAGACCGGCGGGCTCAAGGCTTGATGATGGCTCGCAGGCGACCGTCGAGATCCGGTCCTCGGTGAAGATCGACGATCAGCCAATATGCCGTTCCGACGCCGCCCCGCAGTTGCCCCTGTGATGCCGCATCCATCTCGCACAGAGACATGGCGAGGTCCTCGATCGTCGGATTGTGGCCGACCAGCAGCAGTTCACCCGGCCCTTGGAATGCAGTGATCTCCGCTCGATAAGCTTCGGCCCCCAAGGCGTAGAGATCGTCGCTGAACCGCACCGGCACCTCAGCGGGCAGAGCGCTGCGGACGAGATCGAGCGTCTGTCGCGCGCGCACCGCGGTCGAGCAGACGACGGACCCGACGGGGACCTCCGTCTCGCGCAGCTTGGCCGCGAGCGACGCTGCATCAGCACGCCCGCGATCGTCGAGAATACGCTGATGGTCTCGCTGCCCGGGCACGGCCCACGAGGAATGGGCGTGGCGGAGAATGTGGATCGTGCGTTCAGCCGTCATGTTTCCTCGTTAGGACAAGCCGCACCGAAGGTCGAGAATCGGCTGGCGGTCGGTTGAGGCGGTCCGCAACCGCAGCGCGAAGTCGGTTCGCTTGTCCCGGCGACCGTCGGGGCTGGACCCGGGCTGACGAAGCGAAGAGGTCGGAACCGGGATGTCACAAATTCGCTGCGATTTTCGCGGTTTAGCGATGGCGAGAGCAAAAGCCGCAGGGTCCGCCGGGCAACTTGTCCGGTTCTCCAACGGTCGCTATAAGCCCGCGCAAGGTGCAGATGGAGGATCCGCATGAGTGAAACCCTTCCGTTGGGAACCGGCTTGCCGGAAGACGGGCCCTTCATGAACGACCGCCAGAAGGAGTACTTTCGCAAGAAGCTCCTCGGATGGAAGGCGGATATCCTTCGCGAGTCCCGTGAGACGCTGGAGGCTCTCGCCAGCGAGAACGCCAATCTGGCCGACGCGGCCGACCGGGCCTCGTCCGAAACCGACCGGGCCATCGAGCTCCGCGCCCGCGACCGGCAGCGTAAGCTGATCGCCAAGATCGATGCCGCCATCGAGCGTATCGACGACGGGACCTACGGCTACTGCGAGGAGACCGGAGAACCGATCAGCCTGCGTCGCCTCGACGCCCGGCCGATCGCCACGCTCTCGCTGGAAGCCCAGGAGCGCCACGAGCGCCGCGAGAAGGTCTACCGCGACGAGTAGGCCGTTTCGCGGACTTGGATCGGATACGAAAAAGGGCCGCTCGCGCGGCCCTTTTTCGTTGGCTTCGACGGTTCAGCGCCGCTCGGAAACGTCGATCGTAAAGTCGTGGAGCAGGCGCTCCATCTCCTCTTCGAGCGTCAGTGTCCGTTCCGCTTCCTCATGCGGCAGGCTCTGCGGATCCGAGCCTTGCACATCCGAGGCCACGGCGACCGGCGCGGCTGGAGCGATCGGAGCGGCGGCGTAGACGGGCGGGGCCGGCGGAGGCGTCACGGGCGACGTGCGCGCGGGCGGGTTTACGACGGGCGAGGCCTCGACCGGCGGCGACGCACGACGATCCTGTATCGTCGACGCGAAGCTGCGGACCGAGAGCGGCGCGGGGCTTGCGGTATCGGCATCCGCCTTGGGACCGGCAAACCCGACTTCGGCGTCCGCGTCGGCATCGGCGCGCGGAGCAACCGGGGCGGACGGCCAGCGCACCGGGATGCGCTCCGGCAACGGCGGAACGCTTGGCGGAGCGCTTCTCACGTCCTCGGGCTCGGAGCGCAGAGCCTCGTCGTCTCGTCCCGCGGGCGACGACCCCACGGCCGGCGCCGCGGGCGTCGTCGACCAGAACGAGCGCGCCGGTGTCACGTCGGCTTCGTTGCGAACGGGCGGCGCCACGGGCGTCGCGCGGGAGGGCTGAGGCAGTGTCGGTGTCGCCATCGAGCGAGGCGGCGCGGACACCGGCGGTGTCGCAGGCGGCTGCGTTGGCTGGGCTGCGGGGAGGCGCGTTGCGTTCGGCTGCTGCTGCGGCTGCGCCGCAGGCGATATAGGCCCGGCCGCCGCCGGAGAGACCGGAATGGCGGGCGGACGCTGGATTGGTGCCGGCGGAATGATGGCCTGCCGCGGCGGCTCATAGGTCTGGGCGCTGGCGACGGGAACGGCGGGGGGGGCCTCGGACCGGCGCGCGGGCGGCTCGACGAAGGTCGTCGTCGGCAGACTGCGCGACGGCGGCGCGGACACCGGCGGCGTCACGTCTCCCGCGCGGCGCGACGGCACTGCGGGCTCGACGGGGAAAGCCGGCTCCGAGCGGCGGGCAGGGATCTGCTCCTCCACCGCGCGAACGGGTGAAGCCGCGACCGGCATCGGTGCAGGCACCACGGGCACGGTCGGGGCGACGATCAGCGGGGGAATAATCTCCGGCTCGACGTGGGGCTCCACGGCTTGCGGCTGGGGCTGCTGTGTTGCAACGGGCGGGACGACGCGAGGTTCGATCGGAGCGACGCGCTCCGGCGCTGACGCCTGCGCGCGCGAAACGGGCTGCTGGCGTGGCTCCGGAACAGGCATGACCGGGGTTTCGGCGATCGGCGCCAGCGACGGGTGTTCGCCCGTCTGCTGCCCGTCGTTCGGGACGGGCTGGACGGTCGGGCGCGGCGTGCGACGGTGGGGAAGCGATTGCTGGGGCTGAGGCTGGGGCTGCGGTGCCGTGCGCTGCTCGGGCTCGGCGAAACCGGGCTCCTGGCGCGCCCGCCGAGGTTGGCCGCGCACGATCCCCGGCTCCACGACGAGATCGTTCTGGCCGCCGATTAGAATGAGGTGCTCCACATCGTCACGGCGAACCAGCACCAGCTTGCGCTTCGGGTCGACGGGCGCCATGTCCAGCACCGCGAGGCGTGGGGCGCGCGAGCGGCCACCGATGCCGCCGCTGCCGGCGAACACGCGCTTCGCCAGCCCGATCAGGACGAGCGCCAAGAGCACCACCAGCGCGGCCGCCAGAATCACCGTCATGATCGGGGCGAGGCTTTCGCCGACGATGCTCGCGAGCCACTCACGCATTTACCATATCCTCCTGGGCCTTCGTATGCGATGGAACCGGGACGGTTCCGCCGGACGACGCCATGCCTGCCATCTAGAGTTCCGCCGATCAGGCTCCAGCGCCGCGTCAGCTTCGGAACATAGTGCCGTGCCATCATGTCGAGAGATTGCGGATGGCGCAAATTCGACAGATTCTCATGCCCGTGCCGTCCCGCATTAATCTGTTCGGCTTTGCCTCGGAAGGGTCGATCGTTCGCATATGGAACATCTGCTGTGGACCAGACGCCCGCTTCCGCCACGCACATGAGCGATAAGCCGCTGATCGACGGACGGTCCGATTCGAGCGGCGTTCGCCGTCTTCTGTTCCTTGCCGGTTTCGTCTTCGTGTTCGCTGCGACGCTGGCGCTTCTCGGCCACTCCTACGGCGCGCTGGCGCTGCTCGTTATGTTCGCGATCCTCGCGATGTGCGGGATTGCGGCCGTTTTCGGCCTCGCGCTCGGGTTCCTCCATGTCGGGCCGCGGATCGCCGACGCCGACATCGCCCGCGAAGCGCTCAACTCGCTTCCGGTCGGCATGCTCGTGACCGACCGCAAGGGTCGGATCATCTACGCCAACAATGCCTATGGCGAGAAAACCGGCGCCGCGGGAGCGTCGTCCGTCCGCACGCTGGAACGGCTCCTGTCGCGCGAGGCCGAGGCCTCCGAGGCGATCTACCGGCTCGCGAATATCGCGCGCGAGAACAAGCCGGGGCAGGAGGAATTTCGCCTGACGCGTCGTCTCGGCAGCGCCGGTCCGTCCTCGCCGCACTGGTATCGTGCCTCGGTCGGACCGTTCGGCGACGCTGCGGCAGGGCTGCAACTCTGGCAGATCGCCGACATCACGCCCGAGCGCGAGGAGCAGGAGTCCTTCTTCAAGAACCTGCAGCACGCCATCGACTATCTCGACCACGCCCCCGCCGGTTTCTTCGCCGCCGACGAGCAGGGGCGCATCGCCTACATCAACGCGACGCTGGCGGACTGGCTGTCGCTGGATCTGGCGACCTTCAAACCCTATTCGCGCTCGATCCAGGACTATCTGGGCGAGGGTGCGTCGAGCTTCCTGCGTCGCGCCGGCGACCAGCGCGCGCCGGGCGCCGTTGAGAGCTTCGACCTCGATCTCGTCACCTCGGGCGGGCAGCGTCTGCCGGTGCGGCTCCTGCGCAATGCGACCCGAACCGCCGACGGTGCGCCCGGCTTGACGCGGACCCTCGTCCTCGACCGCGCGCCGCGCGGCGACGACGAGAATGCCCTGCGCGCCGCGGAAATCCGCTTCACGCGCTTCTTTAATTCCTCGCCGATGGCGATCGCTGCGATGGATGCCAATGGCCGCGTTACCCGCGCCAACGCCGCCTTTGCCACCCTCTTCGGAGACGAGGCGGCGATGGGGCGAGCGGCGGTCTCGGACTGCCTGCGGGAGGAAAATCGCGAAGCCCTGCGTCAGGCCGTCTCGGCTGCGATGCGCGGCCAGGCCGGCATTCCGTCGCTCGACGTCGACCTCACCAGCGAGCCGACCCGCTCGGCACGCCTTTACCTCAGCGCCAACGCCGACGTCAGCGACGGATCGGGCGAGGTCGCGATCCTCTACGGCGTCGACATCACGCAGCAGCGGACGCTGGAGGACCAGTTCGCGAAGTCGCAGCGGATGCAGGCGATCGGCAACCTCGCCGGCGGCATTGCGCACGACTTCAACAACGTCCTGACGATCATCACCGCGTCGGTCGACTTCCTGCTCCTGAACCACCGGACGGGCGATCCCTCGTTCCAGGATCTCCTTCTCATCAAGCAGAGCGCCAACCGCGCCGCCTCGCTGGTGCGCCAGCTTCTCGCCTATTCCCGTCGTCAGACGATGCGTCCCAAGATGCTCAACCTGACCGACGTGATCGCCGATATGCACCTTCTCCTGAAGCGCATCTCCGGCGACCTCGTGAAGCTGGAACGCCAGCACGCGCGCGACCTGTGGCCCGTGATGGCCGACATCGGCCAGTTCGAGCAGGTGGTCACCAACCTCGTGCAGAACGCGCGCGACGCGATGTCGACGAACGGCCGCGTCATCATCTCGACCCGCAACGTGCCGGCGGAGGAGGCCGCCCAGTTCGGCTACAGCGAGCTGGGCGAGGGCGACTACGTCCTGATGGAGGTTTCCGACACCGGCTCCGGCATGCCGGCGGACGTCGCCGAGCGCATCTTCGAGCCGTTCTTCACCACCAAGGAGATTGGCAAGGGCACCGGTCTCGGGCTGTCGATGGTCTACGGCATCGTCAAGCAGTCGGGCGGATCGATCTTCGTCGAGACGAAGCCGGGCGAGGGTACCACTTTCCGCATCTTCCTGCCGCGGCACATCCCGGTCGACGTGCCCGCCGCCAAGGGGGAACTGCCGTCCCCGGCCGCCTCCAATGCCAAGCAGGACCTGTCCGGCACCGCGTCGATCCTTCTGGTCGAGGACGAGGACAACGTGCGAGCCGGCAACGTGCGCGCGCTCAAGATGCGGGGCTATGAGGTCCACGAGGCGTCGAGCGGTCTCGAGGCGCTGGACGTGATGGAGGAGATCGGCGGCAAGGTCGACCTCGTCGTCTCGGACGTCGTCATGCCCGAGATGGACGGCCCGACCCTCCTGCGCGAGATGCGCAAGCAGCGGCCGGACCTCAAGTTCATCTTCGTCTCCGGCTATGCCGAGGACGCGTTCGCCAAGAACCTGCCCGACGGCGAGAAGTTCGGGTTCCTGCCAAAGCCGTTTTCGCTCCGTGAGTTGGCCGTGGCCGTGAAGGAAGCGCTCGAAGAGTAGGCGATCAGCGTCGAGCGCTGGCGACGGCGATCTGAGCGGCTAGCCGCGCGTTCGAGCGCACGAGCACGATGTTCGCCTCCAGCGAGCGACCGCCGCTCAGTTCGAAGATCCGCTTCAGGAGGAACGGCGTCACCGCTTTACCCCGCACATCGGCCGCGTCGGCGTCGGCGAGCGCCGCCTCGATCCAGCCGCCGACCGTCTCGCGGTCGATCTCGAGATCGGGCGCGAGCGGATTGGTGACGAGCATCCCGCCCTCCAGGCCGATCGCCTCACGCGCGCGCTGGAACGCTGCGATCTCCTGCGGACTGTCGAGACGCAGCGGCGCGGCGATGCCGGAACCACGCGACCAGAACGACGGCAGTTCGTCCGTCGCGTAGCCGATCACCGGTACGCCCTTGGTTTCCAGGACCTCGAAGGTCTTGTGAAGGTCGAGAATAGCCTTCGCCCCGGCGCACACGACGATGACCGTGGTTCTCGCCAGTTCGTCGAGGTCCGCCGAGACGTCGAAGCTCGATTCCGCGCCGCGATGCACGCCGCCGATGCCGCCGGTGGCGAACGTGGCGATGCCCGCGAGCGCCGCGGCGATCATGGTCGCTGCGACCGTCGTCGAACCCGTTCGTCCGGTCGCCATCGCGAAGGCGAGATCGGCACGCGACAGTTTCATCGCACCCGTCGTCTGGGCGAGCGCCACCAGATCGTCGTCGGAGAGCCCGATGCGCAACACGCCATCCAGGACGGCGATCGTCGCGGGCTCGGCGCCTTCCGCACGGATCAGGGCTTCGACGCCGCGCGCCATCTCGATATTCTGCGGCCACGGCATGCCGTGTGTGATGATGGTCGATTCGAGGGCGACGACCGGGCGCCCGGCGTCGAGGGCGGCCTGAACGGCAGGGGAACATTGGAAGGGCTGGGACACGCGACGCTCCGTCAAGTCAGAATGAAATCGGGGTTTGGAAGGGCGGCAGCGATCGCACGGGCTTGCCTGGCCGAGGCCTCGTCGAGGCCGGAACCGATCCGCAACGACGCTGCGGCGAGACCGAGGCGCACCGCGTCCGTGAAGGCGAAGCCGCCGAGCCAGGCGCCGAACGCGGTGCCGGCCAAGGTATCCCCGGCGCCGACGACGTCGACGACGGCGTCGACTGTCGGCGGCGCTTGCCGCCAGCTTGAAGCCGGTTCGACCACGAGGATAGGTCGCGCCCCGTCCGTCACCACCGCTCGCGCCAACCCGGCCGTCCGGACGGCCGCGACCAATTCGCCGTCGCTCGCCTCGGTCGGCAACTCGAGCAGCGCCGCGATTTCGATCCGCGAGGCGAACAGGACGGACAGGCTTCGCAGAACCGGGGCGAGGCGGACGATCTTGGCGGGCGAGACGGCGATAGCGGCAAGGCTGGCCGGTTTCAGCGCAGCGAGATGGGCCAGCGCTGCCGACGACAGGTTCGCATCGACGATGAGGCCATCGGCGTTCGCGACGCGGTCGAGGACATGACGCCGCGACAGGACGCGCGGGTTCAGTCGATCGTAGATCTCCATGTCGGCGACGCCGCCGACGAGATCGCCGCCGACGTCCACGAGGGCGGTATAGGTGGCCGAGCGGCGATCGAGCCACGCGATCCGTGCGTCGGAAATTCCGAGACGGTCGAACTCCGCGCCGATCCGCTCCGCCGCCTCGTCGCCGCCGCACGCGCTGACGAGAGCCGTTTCGTGTCCAAAGACGCGGAGCGCCTTCGCGGCGTTGAAGGCCGCGCCGCCAACACGCTCGATGACACGCCCGGGATTGGAATAGCCGGGGTGGAACGGAGCGTCGGATATCGCGATCTGGTCGACGTGGGCGGCACCCACCAGCACGATCGATGCCGGGCGTAGCGCCAAGTCGGCCGTCAACGTTCGCTCACCCACTCCGACGACGTTCACGCGAACGAATCAGTCCGCAAACACGAGAACACATCGGGATCATGCCTTGCAAAATGAGAACAAAAGAGGTACATGAAGAGCCACGGTAACGACGTTGCACCCCACCATCGCTCATGGAATAAGGTCCTGACCCATGGCCCAGAATTCACTCCGTCTCGTTGAGGATACATCGGTGGACAAAACAAAGGCGCTCGACGCAGCCCTGTCGCAGATCGAGCGGGCCTTCGGCAAGGGCTCGATCATGCGGCTCGGTGCCACCGAGAAGCTCGACATCGAGACGATCTCGACCGGTTCGCTGGGGCTCGACATCGCGCTCGGCGTCGGCGGTCTTCCCAAGGGACGCATCGTCGAGATCTACGGCCCCGAGTCGTCGGGCAAGACCACGCTGGCGCTCCACACGGTCGCCGAAGCCCAGAAGGGCGGCGGCGTCTGCGCCTTCGTCGATGCCGAGCACGCGCTCGACCCGGTCTACGCCAGAAAGCTCGGCGTCGACCTCGACAGCCTCCTAATTTCGCAGCCGGACACGGGCGAGCAGGCACTGGAGATCGTCGATACGCTCGTCCGTTCCGGCGCGATCGACGTGCTCGTGGTCGACTCGGTCGCCGCGCTGACGCCGCGCGCCGAGATCGAAGGCGAGATGGGCGACTCGCTGCCCGGCATGCAGGCTCGCCTGATGAGCCAGGCGCTGCGCAAGCTGACGGGCTCGATCTCGCGCTCGAAGTGCATGGTCATCTTCATCAACCAGATCCGCATGAAGATCGGCGTGATGTTCGGCTCGCCCGAGACGACGACGGGCGGCAACGCCCTGAAGTTCTACGCCTCGGTGCGCCTCGACATCCGCCGCATCGGTTCGATCAAGGAGCGCGAAGAGGTCACGGGCAACCAGACCCGCGTCAAGGTGGTGAAGAACAAGCTCGCACCGCCGTTCAAGCAGGTCGAGTTCGACATCATGTACGGCGAGGGTGTGTCGAAGGTCGGCGAGCTGGTCGACCTCGGCGTGAAGTCCGGCATCGTCGAGAAGTCGGGCGCCTGGTTCTCCTACAACTCGCAGCGTCTCGGACAGGGCCGTGAGAACTCGAAGCAGTTCCTGCGCGACAATCCGGCGGTGGCCACCGAGATCGAGTCCGCGATCCGTCAGAACGCAGGGCTGATCGCCGAGCAGCTTCTGCAGAACGGCGGCCCGGATCCGAACGACGACGCCGAGTGATTATGACGAAAGAGGGCGCCGCGAGGCGCCCTCTTTCGTTTGTGCTGCGGGAACGGTTCAGATCTTCGGGTCGATCATCGCGATGCCGTCCGGCGCGCTGCGGCCCATGGCGACGAGAGCGGGGACCGCCGCTTCCAGCGACAGCGTCTCGCCGATCAGTCGATCGGGACGCAGCGAGCCAGCGAGGATCATCTCCAGCATCGCGTCGTACCGCCACGACTGCATGCCGTGGCTGCCGTAGATTTCCAGTTCATGGGCGATGACCTGCGCCATGGGGATCGACGCCTTCGCGTTGTCCGCCAGCATCAGCCCCACCTGCACGTGGCGGCCGCGGCGACGGAGATTGGCGATGGAGTTGAAGCAGGTCTCGGGATGACCCAGCGCATCCAGCGAGACATGCGCCCCGCCTCCGGTAATCTCGCGGACCGCCTCGACCACGGAGGAAACCTCGCGAGAATTGACGGTCGCAGCCGCTCCCATCCTGCGTGCCAGTTCAAGCTTCGTGTCCGCAACATCGATCGCAACGACGCGCGCGCCGAGTGCTGCCGCGATCATGACGGCGGACAGGCCGACGCCGCCGGCGCCATGCACCGCGACCCATTCGCCGCCTCGCACGCGTCCCTGGTCGACCACGGCGCGGAACGATGTAGCGAAGCGGCAGCCGAGACTGGCCGCCGTCCGGAAATCCATGCTCTCCGGTAGGCGCACCAGATTGTTGTCCGCCCGATCGATCGACACGAATTCGGCGAACGAGCCCCAATGCGTGAAGCCGGGCTGGAACTGCGCCTCGCAGACCTGCTGGTGCCCGGCGTGGCACTCGCGGCAATGCCCGCACGCGGCGATGAAGGGGACGGTGACACGCTCGCCCGGCGTGAAGCCCCGCACATCCCGCCCGACGGCGGCGATGACGCCAGCGAACTCATGTCCCGGCACATGCGGCACGCGGATGTCGGTGTCGTGCCCCACCCAGCCGTGCCAGTCGCTGCGGCATAGACCCGTCGCCATGACTTCGATCACGACGCCGTCCGGGGCCGGGGTCGGATCGGGAACCTGCCGGATGTCCGGCTCGGTCCCGAAGGTCTCGAAGATCATGGCTTTCATCGTGCGGCGCTCCGTCTGACAGGAGCATCCTCCACCGCAACGGCGTCGCAACG
>NZ_CAJYIU010000235.1 GCF_913775355.1 uncultured Aureimonas sp. | reverse complement strand
GAACCGGTGGCCGCGCAGGATGTCGCGCGCGTCGAGCCCGGCCTCGCGGAACCATTCGAGCCAGAGCGTCGGGCGCGTCGCCTGCTGCAGGAGCGGAAGGCCGGTCAGCGCCCCCTCCCCCGCCGTCTCGCGCCCTGCGAGAAGCTCGGGGCTCGCGACCGCGCAGAGCCGGTCGGCCTGGAGGACGAGACCGCCCCCGCTTCCCGCCGCCGCGCCCGCACGCCGAATCGCCGCGTCGAACCCGTCGCGGTCGAAGTCCACCGCGCCGAGCCTCGCGCTGACGTTGAGGCTGATGCCGGGCTCGGCGCGCGAGAAGGCGACGAGGCGCGGGGCGAGCCAGCGCGCGGCAAAGGTCGGCAGGACGGCCAAGTTCAGGATCTCGCGCCGCCCGCCGAACGCCATGGTCTTGACGCTCGCCTCGTCGAGCCGGGCGAGGATGGCCGCCGCGTCCACCGCGAAGAGCCGCCCGGCATCGGAGGGCACGAGGCGCTTGCGCACGCGGTGGAAGAGCGGCACGCCGAGCTTGTCCTCCAGGAGCGCGAGCGAGCGGCTGACCGTGCTCTGCGTGAGGTTGAGGCCGGCGGCGGCCTCCGTCACCGACCCCTTGTCCATGCAGGCAACGAAGGCGCGCAGCTCGGCGATCGTCGGGTGATAGGCGGGTCGCATCGGCCGACTTCATCGAATTCATGAATGTTTCGATCCGATATCATCGTTTGCGCGGGCGCGCGAGCGGGCGCAAAGTCGCTGGCATCAGACAGGAGATGCGATCATGTCCGCCCTTCCCGCCAGCGCCGTCCCGTCCGCCACGCTCGCCAGGACCTCCAAGGCGAGCTTCGACTGGACCGACCCGTTCCTCCTCGCCGACCAGCTGAGCGAGGACGAGCGACTGATCTCCGAGACGGCCGCAGGGTTCGCCGAGGAGCGCCTGCGCCCGCGCATCGTCGAGGCCTATCTCAAGGAGACGACCGACCCCGAGATCTTCCGCGAGATGGGCGAACTCGGCCTTCTCGGCGTGACGCTGCCGGAGGAGTACGGCTGCGCCGGCGCCTCCTACGTGTCCTACGGGCTGGTGGCGCGCGCGGTGGAGCGTGTGGATTCGGGCTACCGCTCGATGATGTCGGTCCAGTCCTCGCTGGTGATGTATCCGATCTACGCCTACGGGTCGGAGGAACAGCGCCGCAAATACCTGCCCAAGCTCGCCAGCGGCGAATGGATCGGCTGCTTCGGCCTCACCGAACCCGACGCCGGCTCCGATCCCGCCGGCATGCGCACCGTGGCGCGCAAGACGGACGGCGGCTATGTCCTGAACGGCGCCAAGATGTGGATCTCCAACGCGCCGATCGCCGACGTCTTCGTCGTCTGGGCGAAGTCGGACGCCCATGACGGGGCGATCCGCGGCTTCGTGCTCGACAAGGGCATGAAGGGCCTGACCGCGCCGAAGATCGAGGGCAAGCTCAGCCTGCGCGCCTCGATCACCGGCGAGATCGTGATGGACGGCGTCGAGGTCGGCGAGGACGCGCTGCTGCCGAACGTCTCGGGCCTGAAGGGTCCGTTCGGCTGCCTCAACCGGGCGCGCTACGGCATTTCCTGGGGGGCGCTCGGCGCTGCCGAGGACTGCTGGCACCGCGCGCGCAGCTATACGCTGGAGCGCACGCAGTTCGGCCGCCCGCTGGCGCAGACGCAGCTCGTCCAGCGCAAGCTCGCCGACATGCAGACCGAGATCGCGCTCGGCCTCCAGGCCTCGCTTCGGGTCGGGCGCCTCTTCGATGAAGGCCGCATGGCGCCGGAGATGATCTCGATCGTCAAGCGCAACAACTGCGGCAAGGCGCTCGCCATCGCGCGCGAGGCCCGCGACATGCACGGCGGCAACGGCATCATGGGCGAGTATCACGTGATGCGCCACGCGCAGAACCTCGAGACGGTGAACACCTACGAGGGCACGCACGACGTCCACGCGCTGATCCTCGGCCGCGCGCAGACCGGGCTCCAGGCCTTCTTCTGATGGCGGATGCGCCGCTGAAGGGCCTCAAGGTCCTCGAACTCGCCCGCATCCTCGCCGGGCCCTGGATCGGCCAGACGCTGGCCGATCTCGGCGCCGAAGTGATCAAGGTCGAGGCGCCGGACGGCGACGACACCCGCCGCTGGGGCCCGCCCTTCGTCACCCACGACGGCGAAAGGACGGCCGCCTATTTCCACGCCGCCAACAGGGGCAAGCGGTCGGTCGTCGCCGACTTCTCGACCGAGGAGGGCCGCGCGCTGGTACGCCGGCTTGCGCTCGAGGCCGACGTCCTCGTCGAGAACTTCAAGGTCGGGGGCCTCGTGAAATACGGCCTCGACTACGAGACGCTGTCGAAGGCGAACCCGCGCCTCGTCTACTGCTCGGTCACCGGCTTCGGGCAGGACGGCCCCTATGCGCAAAGGGCCGGCTACGACTTCATGATCCAGGCGATGGGCGGGATCATGGACCTCACCGGCGAGCCCGACGGCACGCCGCAAAAGATCGGCGTCGCGTTCGCCGACATCTTCACCGGTCTCTACGGCGTGATCGCGATCCAGGCGGCGCTGGCGCGGCGCGAGCGGACGGGGCGCGGCGACCATGTCGACATGGCGCTGATGGACTGCATGACCGGTGTGCTCGCCAACCAAGCGCTGAACTACTTCGCCAGCGGCACGGCGCCGAAGCGCCTCGGCAACGCCCATCCCAACATCGTGCCCTATCAGGGCTTTGCGGTCGCCGACGGGCATGTGGTCATCGCCTGCGGCAACGACCGGCAGTTCGCAAGGCTTGCCGCCGTGATCGGCGAGCCGGACCTTGGCTCAGACCCGCGCTTTGCCACCAACGAGGCCCGCGTCGCCCACCGGGCGGCGCTGGTCGCGATCATGGAGGGGCGGCTTCTTCTCATGGCGCGCGACGCGCTGCTCGCCGATCTGGAGCGCGAGGGCGTGCCGGCCGGCCCGATCAACACGCTCGCCGACGTCTTCGCCGACCCCCAGGTCCTTCACCGCGGCATGCGGATCGAGCCGGACGGGGTGCCGGGCCTGCGCACGCCGATCCGCTTCCGCGACGCCGCGCTCAGCCTCGACACGCCCTCGCCGCGCCTCGGCAGCGGCGGCACCGCGGGCTTCGGGACTGGCTAGACCCCGCAGGCGCGGCGCAGCATCTCGCGCGCCTCATCAAGCGGCACCGCCTCGCAGCGCGCCATGGCCGAGCGGGCCTTGGCATGGTTGCGCAGGATGTAGGGGGCGTTCTCGGGATAGCGGCTGGCGCGCCATTCGCCGATCGTGATCGTCATCGCCTGCCGCACGCCGACGAGCTGCGGCAGGAGATCGAGCTCGGCCTCCGGCACGGGATGCACGGCATGATAGGCCGACACGAGCGCGGCCACCGGCTCGAACGGATGGCCCTCGTCGGCCACCTGATAGGCGCTGGCGATCGCGAGATCATAGATCGCGGGCGTCCGGACGAGGTCGCCGAAGTCGAGGATACCCGTCAGGCGGTCGGTGTCGGCCTCGTCCACCAGGAGGTTGAACGGGTTGAAGTCGTTGTGGACGACCTGCATCCGCAACGCGTCCTCGCGCGGCGCGATCTCGTCGCGGAAGGCTTCGAAGATCCGGGTGACGCGCGCCCGCAGCGCGGGATCGGCGACATAGCGCGTGTGCTGCAGAAGGCCGGGCGAGCGCCGGATGTCCCAGACGATCTCGTGCTCGGCGGCGGGGTGCGAAAAGTCCGCCAATCCCTTGGCGAGCCGGCCGAGCGCCGTGCCAAGGGCCAGCATCTGGGCGGGCGTGCGCGCGGCTCCGAACAGCGGGCGGCCGGGCAACCAGGTCAGGAGGCGCGTGAAATGGTGCTCGCCGTCACACGGCGCGAAGAATTCCGGCGCGCCGTCCAGCGTGCGCACGAGGCGCGAGGCGGGCACGTCCGGCACCGTGCGGGCGAGATGTTCGAGCGCCCGGTTCTGGAACTCCGAGACGCCCGGATCCTCGGCGGCGTTGGCGATCTTGAGGACGAAGCGCGCGCCGTCCTCGGCGTCGAGGCGCACCGTGAGGTCGCGCTCGCTGGTCAGCATCGAGGCGCGGGCCGCGATCCCATAGCGCTCGCGCACCATCCGCTCGATCTCGTCGAGGCCGAAGGCGGGCGCTGCCGTGGTAAAGGCCGAACGCGGCTCGGCGATCTCGGACTGGGACATGGCCGGCCTTTCGCCAGATGGCTTCGTGAAGCGGAAAACCGACAGGCCCTCCGCCCATTTTTGATATACCATATACGATGATCCGGCAAGCCGAAGCGGTGGCGTCCGGCGACGGTTCATGCGGTCGGCATCCAGCCTCGAAGCTCCCCGCATCGCCTTTTCCGCCCCGGAATTTTGGTATATCATGTATCGCAATCGGCGGCCGATGGCTGGTCGCCGCGACCGATCCCGGTCGATCGACCCGCCGGAGCCCGACAAGCATGAGCGCCACCGCCGATCTCTCCATGCCCAACGCCTTCGTGCCGGGGCGCGGCAACCTCAGCCCCGACAACGAGGCGCTGGTCGAGCGGCGCGCGCGCGTCCTCGGGCCGGCCTATCGGCTGATGTACGAGACGCCGCTGCATCTCGTGCGCGGGGACGGCGTCTGGCTCTAC
>NZ_CAJYIU010000234.1 GCF_913775355.1 uncultured Aureimonas sp. | reverse complement strand
AACATGAGCGAGATGGCCTTCGCCCTCGGTCTCCAGCCGAACATGGCGGGCGTCACTGGCGTGACCGGCTGGTACAAGACGACGCCGGCCTTCGACGCCGCCAAGGGCGCGATCCCAGAGCTTGCGCCGAAATACCCGACCGTGGAGACCCTCCTGGCGGTCGAGGCCGACTTCTTCTTCGCCGGCTGGTACTACGGCATGAAGCCCGGCGGCGAGGTGACGCCCGACACGCTGAAGGCCAAGGGCATTGAGACCTACGTCCTGACGGAAAGCTGCGCCCAGGTGGACAAGACCCGTCCCCGCGCCTCGATGGACCTTCTCTACACCGACGAGTTGGCTCTCGGCACGATCTTCGGGCGCGAGGCGCAAGCGAAGGAACTTGTCGATGGCTGGAAAGCCCGCGTCGCCAGGGTGACTGAGGCCGTGAAGGACGAGGCTCCCGTATCGGTCTTCCTCTACGATTCCGGCGAGGACAAGCCGTTCACGGCGGGCAAGTTCGCCATGCCGACCGCGCTGATCGAGGCGGCGGGCGGCACCAATATCCTTGGCGACCTCGACATGAGCTGGGGCATGACTTCCTGGGAGGACGTCGCGGTGAAGAACCCGCAGTTCCTGATCCTGCTCGACTACCAGGACGGAGCCGGCTACGCCAAGCTCCTCGACTTCCTGAAGACCCACCCGGCGATGAAGGAGACGGACGCAGTCCGGAACGGGCGCTTCCTGCCGCTGCGCTACGAGCAGATCACGCCCGGTCCCGCCAACGTCGATGCGGTCGAGGCGCTGGCGAGGGCGCTGCATCCTGCCGCCTTCGCGGCGAAATGATGAGAGGTCGTGCCACGCTCGTCTGGATCGCCGGAGCGGGTCTCCTTCTTGCCCTGGCCGTCGCAGGCATCGCCTTCGGCTCGACGCCGATCGCGCCGGCCGAGGTACTGCGCGTTCTTGCCGGCGCGCTCGGGATCGGCGCCGAGCCGCACGGGCCGGTGGCGCGCATCGTCCTCGACCTGCGCTTGCCGCGCGTGCTTCTCGCGATCTGCGTTGGCATCGGCCTTGCCACGGTGGGCGTGCTTCTTCAGACGACGACGCGCAACGATCTGGCCGACCCGTTCCTGTTCGGCCTGTCGTCCGGGGCGGCGGCAGGCGCGGTGTCGGTCATCACGATCTTCGGGGACCGCCTCGGCGTCTGGACGCTGCCGCTCGCCGCCTTCGCCGGGGCTTTGGTCTCGGCCGTGGCGGTGCTGACCCTCATGCTGCGCCAGGACGGCCGGGGTCCCGAGCGGCTCGTCATCGCGGGGCTCGCGGTCTCGTTCCTGTTCGGCGCACTGACGACGCTGATGGTCTTCTCCGGCGACCAACGCGCGGCCTATTCCGTCCTGTTCTGGACGGCGGGCGGCCTCGGCCTGGCGAGCTGGTCGAACCTGCCGCTCGGCCTCGTCGGCGCGGCGCTTGCGTTCGGAACGGGGATGGCTCTGCGCCACCGGCTCGACGCCCTCCTTGGCGGCGAGGAGACGGCGGTCTCGCTCGGCGTCGATGTCGATCGCCTGCGCCTCGTGGTCTTCGCGCTCGCGGCCCTCGCCACCGCGGCGCTCGTCGCGCTGTCCGGGGTGATCGGCTTCGTCGGCCTGATGGTGCCGCATCTCGCCCGTGCGCTCGTCAGCGTGCGCCATGGCGTCCTCGTCGCGACCTCGGCGCTTCTCGGCGCGATCCTGCTTCTCGCCAGCGACCTCGCCAGCCGCGTCCTCCTCGCGCCGCAGGAACTTCCCGTCGGCATCGTCACGTCGGCGGCGGGTGCACTCTTCGTGCTGATTGTCGTCTTGCGGCGATGATGGAGCTCACGATCGGTGCCTGGACCACGACTTCGGCTCATCATTCTTATGGGTACGAACACTGCGTGTCGGACGGGAACGAGCAGCGCTTGGGTCAGCCAACGTAGCGCCTCCGCGATCGACATGTCGGCGATGTAACTTGCGGAACCTGGGCCTGCGATGCATCCCATCATCGGCGGGCTCATCGCACTGGAGGCAGCGTGATCGTCACAGATGCCGGACAATTCACGCCGCCGCAGTCGGGCGCGCAGCGATCTCCTTGGACGCCGGTCCTGGCGTTCGCAGTCGGCCTCCTGCTTCTGACGGATCACCCGGCCGCCGCCCATATCGTCGACCAGGCCGCAGGCTTTTCCAGCGGCTTTGAACATCCGCTGACGGGACTGGACCACTGCCTCGCCATGCTGGCCGTCGGCATATGGGGCGCTCAGATGGGAGGCCGTGCCGTCTGGACGCTGCCGGTGACGTTTCCGCTGATCATGACGCTCGGCGGCATCGCGGGGATGGCCGGGCTGCCGATGCCGAGCGTCGAACTCGGGATCGCGCTGTCCATCATGGTGCTCGGTGCCTCCATCGCGGCGGCCTGGCGACCGAGCGAGTTCGTCGCTCTTGCGATCATCTCGGTGTTTGCGCTCTTCCATGGCTATGCGCACGGAGCCGAGTTGCCGAGGGCCGCCGATCCCGCCAACTACGCCGTCGGCTTCGTGATCGCGACAGGGATGATCCACGTACTCGGTATCGGGGTGGGATTGCTCCTGTCCAGACCGTTCCGAGGCGTTTTGGCCCGGGCGCTCGGCGGCCTCATCGCGCTGGGCGGTGTCTGGTTCCTGCTGGGCTGATCGGCGGAACGCGTCCGTGACCGGAGCCCGCTCCCTTCTTGCTGCAGGCGCAGGCGCAGGCGCGCTGGCCGCAATCGTCGTGGCGCTGGCGTTCCCTGGCGAATGGATCGGCGGCGTACGAGCCGGCGCAATGTTCTCGATGGCCTCTCCCGATTGGTGGCTCGCCATCCTGGGGATAGGGCTCGTGCTCGGGGCGCAGGACCGTCGCACGCGCCCTGTGATTTGGGTCTCGCTGATAGGAGGCGCGGTGTCCGGCATCGCAGTCCGGCATTCCGCCCTCTGGCCCCTTCTCTCCAACCCTTCGATCTTCCGGTTCGTTCGCCTTGTCGGGCCATCCGCCTGTGCCCTGTCGGGCCTCGGGCTCCTCCTCAACAATCGTTGGCGATCTCCCTTCCTGACCATCCTCACTTTCGCAACGGCGACGGGGCTCTGGTTCACGGCGGCGGTGAACGATCCGACCTCGGAGGGCTACGGGTTCGCCGCCGGCTTCTCGTTAGCCTGCCTCTGCCTTGCCACGGCCGCCGCTCTCGTGCGCCGCTCGATCACAGGGTCTTGGACCCGCGTCGGAGAACGGATCGCCGGAAGCTGGCTTCTGACGATCGGCGTCCTCCTGTCCGCTACGCAATGGTTCCCCGTTGCTCCCCCCATGATCGATGCGCCGCTTCCGCCGACCCCCGTTGTCTCAAAACCCCTCGGGTTTCCGGAGCCGGACGTCGTGATCCGTCCTGACGGCGAGCGAAATCCCATGGGCTTCGGCGGACTGAACGGTCTGCCGAGAGGTACCAACTAGCAATCGTTCCGCCGGGACCGCTTGGGGCCGACCGGACGAGCGTGCAGCAACCGACCTGCTGCTGCATTTTCTCGCATACTCTGTTGGTCGCTGGATCACGAGCAGAGTCGGTGATGCGTCGGGACGAGTTGGAAAGGGGTCAACCTCCGCCCGACAACGTCGGATGCCCGATGGTTGAGGACACCTCTGACCGTCGCGGACGGTGAGCCCACGGTGTCGGATCTGGCGACAGCGACAGGAGCAAAGCTTGGTACGGTCTCTGCGCGTCCGCGTCTGCTCGATGCCGCCTCCCGGGTTGGGCGCCGCCGGGTGGGGCCGTCCATCCGTTGCGAGCTCGCCGACGGACATGGGCTCAAGATCGTGCGAGCGGTCATCGAGCACGCGAACGGCTTCGACTGCTCGCACGTCACGCGATCAAGCATGGACACCACCATGAGCGACCACGATCATCTCACGTATGACGAGCATCCATACGAGCACGGAGCGAACTGCGGCCACTTGGCCGTGCGCCACGGCGATCATGTCGACTATCTGCACGACGGTCACCCGCATCATCTTGGAGGTGCGGTGCGGCCGAGGCTGTGATCGAGGCCAGCGCGAATAACACTGCGCGCTGCACGCCGGAGAATGATCACAGGGCCGTTCCTCATGCTGATCACGTCGACGATCTCGTCAACGGCAGGCTCCATCACCCGCACGGCGACCACTGCGACGACCATGGGCCGCTGAATGTCGTTCCGACTTGAGCGTTTCGCCAACCGCGTAGGGCGATGATCGGACGATCGCGGTCCGGAGCGGCGATGGGTCCTCTCGGCGCGTCCGGCCTTCCATCCGTCCCTGTCACTTCCGCCTCGGAATGCCGTTGGGATCCGTGCGGCATCCAAGAACGAAAAGCGCCCGGCCGAATTGGCCGGGCGCTTGTGCTTTCGCGGCTTGGGTTAGCTCAGTGTGCCATCATCTCGCTGACGATCTGCGCGGGCTTCAACGACGAAGGGTAGTAGGTCGGCCAGTTCGTCACTTCCTCCAGAAGGGCCGCACGATCGTTGCCCCAGAAGAGGTGGTAGTGGTCGGCCTTGGCCGGAGCGATCCCGTGGTCGCTGAACTGGATGAACTGCGGGGCAGCGGCGTCGCCGTCCGTCTTTTGGAAGATGAAGCGCACGCCGCGGTTGCCCTTCTTGTAGGTAAGGGTCTCGCGGCCGCCATAGGCGTAGGTCCCCTTGGTCGGCTTGCCGTCCCTGTAGAAGGTCACGACGTCGCCCTCGATGGTGATCCGCTCGACATCGGTGCGGTAGCCGGTCTCGTACTCGTCCTTATATCCGGCCGCATCCATCGTGCCCGTCTCGGCCTTGTGCTGCCAAACGGGATCGAGCGTACCGTCCTGAAGGTATGGGTACACCGACTGCCAGTCGCCGACATAGTCGGACAACGGCCTGTCCCGGATCTGGCTGTCCTCGAAGTAGCCTGCGTAGATCTGCGGGTCGCCGTGACTATGGGCATGGCCCGAATGGTCGTGTCCATTATCCTCGTGGACGACGCCGCTGCCGCCCACGACGGCGATGCTGTAGGGCGTGCCCTCGACGGGAATCGTGCCCGCCTCCTTCAGTGTGTCTTTGGCGATGCGACGGACGAGGCTCACCTTCGGATCGGTCATGACGACCTCGTCGCCCGCCATGGCGAGCCGCGGGCGCGGATCGTTCCAGTGCCCATCCATCGAGTAGGGCTCGGTGACGCGGGCGCTTCCGGCGACCTTGCCGTCCAGGACATCGATCCGGTGCAGCGTGCCGTCCTCGGTCAGCACATAGCCGAAGCGGGCGTTGGCGGGATCGAGCGCGAAATCGACGCGCCGGAAGGGCAGTTCGATGTACCGGATGTGAGGCGTGTCGACGGGGTCGACAACCACCAGACCCTTGGCGCCGTGGTTGCCGAGGAACACCTGCATCGCTCTAGAGCCGAGCAGTGTCCCTGTGCTTTCCCCTGTTGGTAGGTCGGCGGTATAGGGCAGCATCCTGAATGCAGGCCCATCCTTCCCGGCGGTGACCGTCAGGATGCCTTCGTCACAGCCTGTTGCGAGATACGCGCCGGAGAAGGCCTCGCCGTGGATCCCGGTGCAGGTTTGAACCTCGCCGACGGGCGTCCCGTCCACCCTGACCTCCTGGAGACCGATGCGCTTGGGGGCTGCGTCGCCCTCGACGGGCGCGTTGGACGCGACGCTCGTGACCCACGCATCGCCGATCGGGGCGGCGTAGCCGTGATGTGCTCGCGCCTGGGGAAGACGTGTTGCTTCCACCTTGCCCTCGGCCAGCGTGTGCGCCTCAAGGACCGCGGCATAGCCGCCGCGGTCGAAGTTGATCACGACCTTGCCGTCGTGGTCGATCAGATGGAAGGGGCGGGGACCCGTCAGGGCTCCGTCCACGGCAGCCGGGTCGGCGATCGAGATGTCCGAGTGGTCGCCATGGGAGTGGAGGGATATGCCGCTGCGGATGAAGTGGACATGGTCGTCGTCGGACTGGACCGCCACAACGGCCGAACCGTTGTCGACGCCGTAGAGCTTGGGCTGACCGGTCGTTTCGAACGTCCACCGCCTGGCAGGGTCGCCGAGGTCGAAGGCCGTGACCTTCGGGACGTCACGGTCGCCGACGAACACGCGGTACAGCGTGACGTCCTCGTGCGCGTGGTCGGTGTCCTGCGCCATCGCGTTGGCCGTCAGGATAAGCCAGATGCCCGTCGCGCAGGCAAGGGATCGCAGCATCGTTGTCTCCGTTGGGAAGGAAGTCGGGGAAAGGGATGCCGGACCTCAGTTGGAAGTCAGGGCCGCCGCAATGGTTCGCGCGTTGTGGCGCATCATGTCCGCGTAGCTGGAGGCGGGCCCGCCTGAGGCAGAGAGCGCGTCCGAGTAGAGTGTGCCGCCGATCTCGAGGCCTGCCTCGGACCCGATCTGCTTGACCAGACGCATATCGGAAATGTTTTCCGCAAAAACGGCCGTGGCACGTTGGTCGCGGATATTCCGGATCAGGGCGGCGACGTCGGCCGCGGACGCCTCCGCGCCCGTCGAGACGCCCTGCGGCGACAGGAACGTGACGCCGTAGTCGCGCTCGAAGTAGCGGAAGGCGTTGTGTCCGACGACGCCGGTTCGCCGGTGAGTCGGGATGGCAGCGACCGCTTCCCTGATCTGCGCGTCGAGTGCGGACAGCTCCTCGCCGTAGGCTCTAGCCTTCGCCTCGTAGAAGGAGCAGTTCGGCCTGTCCGCGTCGCAGAAGGCCTTTGCGATGTTGCGGACGTAGACCTTAGCGTTCGCGACGGACTGCCAGGCGTGCGGATCGTTCGGCGTCGCGTAGAAGACCGCCTCGTCACCGTTGAAGTGATAGTGGCCACCGTTCGGATCGTTCAGGATGTCGGCGCCCTCGCTGAGTTCCACCAGCGGGGCGCTGGTGCCGCTGGCCTGAACGAGGCGCGGCAGGAAACCTTCGAAGGACAGGCCGTTGACGAGCACGACGTCGGCACGGGCGAGTGCCTTCGCGTCAGCCGGGCGGGGCTCGTAAACGTGCGCGTCGGCGTCGGAACCGACAAGGGTCGTCAGCTCGATGTGTTCGCCGCCCACCTGCCCGGCGAGATCGCCGATGATGGAGAAGTTGGCGACGACGCGCAAAGGCTCGGCCATGGCGGTTGTCGGCAGGACGACCGAGAGGAGCAACGGTGCGAGACCGAACGTCGGAAGATGGGCTATCATGGATGAGCTGTCTTGGTCGAAGCGTCGGAC
>NZ_CAJYIU010000233.1 GCF_913775355.1 uncultured Aureimonas sp. | reverse complement strand
GGCCGGCGCGGGCCGCCTCGATCGCCGCGTTCAGCGCCAGAAGGTCGGTCTGGCGGGCGATCTCCTGGACGATGCGGATCTTGTCGGCGATGGTGCGCATCGCCTCCACCGAGTTCGCCACCGCCTGCCCGCTCTTTTCGGCGCTCGTCGAGGCCTGCGCCGCGATCTTCTCCGTCGTCGAGGCGTTCTCCGAGTTCTGCCGGATGTTGGCCGCCATCTCCTCCATCGCCGACGACGCCTGCTCGGTCGCCGCCGCCTGTTCGCCGGCCCCCTGGCCGAGGCGCTCGGTGGAGGCCGCCTGCTCCGTCGCGCCCTGGCTCAGCTGCTCGGCGGTCGCCGCCGACTGCTGGGCACCGGCCGCGACCTGCTCGGCCGAGCGCGTCACCTCGGAGACGATGGTGCGCAGGTTCTCGGTCATCGTGTTCATGGCGCGGGTCAGGTCGCCGATCTCGTCGTCGGAGCGCACCGCGACGGTCTGCGTCAGGTCGCCGGCGCCGATGTCCTCGGCAAGCTTCACAGAGCGCTGCAGGCCGCGCGAGATGGTCAGCGCCATCCAGGCCGCCGCCCCCGCGCCGATGGCCAGCGCACCGATCACGATTGCGATCAGCGTGGTGCGGGTGCTTTCATAGTTCGCCTGGGCGCTCGTCACCGAGGACTGCGCGCTCTCGGACGCCTGGCGGGCGAGTTCGTCGAGCCGGTCGCTGAGGGCGCCGAGGGTCGGGGCCACCTTGGTATCGAGGGCCGACTGCGCGTTGGCGAAATCGTTGCGAACGCCGAAGGCCGCGGTCTGCGACAGAACCGTGTCGGCGGCATTCCACTCGGCGCGCAGCTTCTGGACGAGGACGGCCTGGGTGCCGGCCGCGGGGCTCGCGGCCACCGCGTCGAGCTTCGTCGCGAAATCGTTGGTCAGCGCGTCGACGCGGTCGGACGCGCCCTGGATCGCCTGCGCATCGCCAAGAACGACGGCCGAAACGGCGGCAAAGCGCGCCCGCTCCAGACCCGACGCCATGTCGCCGGCAAGGGCCGCCTCGCTGCGCGCACCCGACGCCTCGAAGCCGGACTTCAGCCCAGCCAGATCGGCGAGCAGCGGATCGACGACGGTGCCCACCTCGCGGATCGCCTTGTCGCCCGCACCGTTGTCGGCGCGCTCGAGAAGGGACAGCGTGTCGTCGACCACCGAACGGGCCTTCACCACGGCGGGCGCGAGATCGGCGGCGGCCCGGCGCCCCTCGTCGTCCATGGTCCCGAGCATCAGGGCGCTCTGGTGCTCGATATCCTGCCAGTTCTGCTGAACCGCTCCCTTCAGCTTCGCGATCTCGGCGGCATCGGTGGAGAGGAGGATGCCGACGAGCGCGCGGCGCGTGTCCATCATCGCGACCTTCATCTCCATGTCGCTGCCGAGCTGGCGGAAGGGGCCGGCGGCGAAGTCGGCCATCGACTGGTTGGTCTGGCCGAGGCTGGAGACGCCGAAATAGCCGGCGGTTCCCAGAAGGGCGAGAACCGCTCCGAACGAGCAGATCAGCTTGGTCTTGATGGTGATACGCATCGGAAAGGTCCGGGGTCGGAAGGGAGCCGAGGGGTTCGGGAGGGCAGGCGGGATCGGAGGACGCGTTCAGTTCGGCAGGGATGCGGGGTCGGGCTGCAGCACGGTCTCGAGGTCGAGGAGGACCACGAAGCCGCCGCCGTGGCGCACGACGCCGCGCAGGAAGCGCAGCGGCCAGCGCGTGCCGTTCTCGGGGACGGGCTCGACGGCCGCACGGTCGAGCGAGACGACCTCATGCACGGCGTCGGCCTTGATCGCGACGAAGAAGCCCTCGCCGCCCGTCTCGACGCGCGAGACGATGACGCGCGAGCTTTCGGTGTCGGCGACCGCGGGCATGGCGAAGCGGCGGCGGAGATCGATCAGCGGCATGATGTTGCCGCGCACGTTGACGAGGCCGGGCGCGAAGGCCGGCGCATTGGGCACCGTGGTGACCGGCGGCGGGTCGAGCACCTCGTGCACCGCCTCGACGGCGAGCGCGAAGACGTCCTGCCCGAGCGAGACGGTGAGGAAGTCGACGGGCGGCGCAGCGGCGGCGAGGTCGGGCGCGGCGGCGGGGGCTTGCGTCATCGGTTCGCGCTCCGGCTCAGGCGGCGAGGCGGTCGGCGCGCACGGCGCCCGCCTGCCGGACCAGGGTGTTGATGTCGAGGATCAGCGCCACCGAGCCGTCGCCGAGGATCGTCGCGCCGGCAAGGCCCGGCGTCGCGCGGTGCAGCGGCGAGAGCGGCTTGATCACGGTCTGGTGCTGGCCGACCACCTGGTCGACCACCACGCCGACGCGGCCGGTGTCGGTATCGGCCACCACCACGATCCCGTCCTCGGCCGAGGCGGCGCCGAAGATTGCGTCCATGTGGAAGATCGGCACGATCGTGTTGCGGATGTCAACGAAGTTGCGCCCGCTCGACGTGCGGCACTCGATCGCCGAGAGCTCGACGCATTCCTCGACATTGGCGAGCGGCAGGATGCACTTCGTCTCGCCGACGCGCACGAGGAGCCCGTCGATGATGGCGAGCGTCAGCGGCAGGCGCAGCGTGAAGCGCGTGCCCTGGCCGGGCTCGGTCGCGATCTCGATCGAGCCGTGCAGCTCGCCGATCGTGCGGCGCACGACGTCCATGCCGACGCCCCGGCCGGACAGGTTCGACACGGCGGCCGCGGTCGACAGGCCGGGGTGGAAGATCAGCTCGTCGATCTCGCGGTTCGGCGGCGTCACGCCGTCGGCGACGATCCCGGCGGCGCGCGCCTTTTCGAGGATGCGCTCGCGGTTGAGGCCGGCGCCGTCGTCCTCGATCGTGATGATGACCTCGGTGCCGGACTGGCGGGCCGAAAGGCGCAATGTGCCGCGCTTCGACTTGCCGGCGGCGAGCCGGCGGTCCTGCATCTCGATGCCGTGGTCGATCGAGTTGCGGATGATGTGGACGAGCGGATCGCCGAGGCGGTCGAGCACGGTCTTGTCGAGCTCGGTATCCTCGCCCGACAGGACGAGGTCGATCTCCTTGCCGAGATCGCTCGACAGGTCGCGCACCACGCGCCGGTAGCGCGAGAAGAGCGAGTCGATCGGCAGCATGCGCATGTCCATGGCGCTGTCGCGCAGGTCCGCCGAGATGCGCTCGATCTCCTCGACCACGGCGGTGAGGACGGGGTCGTGGCGCTGGTGGGTGAGGGCGGTGAGGCGCGCCTGCGCGATCACCAGCTCGCCCACTTGGTCTAGCAGCGTGTCGAGGCGCGAGGCCGATACGCGAACGCTCGCCTCCGGCTGCGCCTGGCTCTTCGCCTCGGCCCTTGCCGGCTCGACCTTGGCGGCGGCGGCGGGCGCAACGGCGACCGGCTCGACACTCTCCGGCGCAGGCGCAGGCGCGGCTTCGGCGGCCCCGAGCGCCTCGATCGTGACGGCGCCCGGCTCGTCGACGAAGATGAAGACGTCCTCGATCGCGCCGAGGCCCTGATCGGTGGAAAGGGTGATGCGCCAAGCGAGATACAGCTCGGTCGGCGCGAGGACGGCGAGTTCGGGCACCGCGTCGGTGAGCGCCTCGACCTCGGCCTCGCCCAGCGCGCGCAGCTCGTCGAGGAGCGCCAGCGGGTTGGTGCCGAAGAGGAGCGCGTTGGCGGGCAGGCGCAGCGTGATGACGAAGCGGCTGGTGGTTGGCGCCTGCGGCATGGCGGCGGCGGGCGCGGCGGCCGGCGCGCCGGAGGCCTCGCCGCCGACCGCGGCCTGCAGCGCCTTGACGAGCTCGGCGCTGCGCGCGGCGAGCGCCGGCGCCGGCTCGAACAGGAGGCGGCGGATCTGGTCGGTCGCGGCCAGGAGCACGCCGACGAGGGCGGGCGTCAGCGGCGCCTCGCCCCGGCGCACCCGCTCGAACGCGTCCTCCAGCTTGTGGGCGAAGGCGGCCATGTCGGGCGGGCCGAACATGCCGCCCGAGCCCTTCAGCGTGTGGAGCGCGCGGAAGGTCGTGTTGATGAGTTCGGCATCGTCGGGACGCGCCTCGAGATCAAGGAGCGCCGCTTCCAGCTGCTCCAGGAGGTCGCGTGCCTCGTTCAGAAAGATCTCGACGGCGTTCCCGCTGTTCATGGCATCAGGCCCCGATCAGCTTGTTGACGACGGCCAGAAGGCGGGTCTGGTCGAACGGCTTGACGATCCAGCCCGTGGCGCCGGCCGCCTTGCCGGCCGCCTTCTTGGCGTCGTCGGATTCGGTGGTCAGCATGACAATCGGCATGCCGGCATGCTCGGGCATGGCCCGGATCCTCGAGATCATCGTGATCCCGTCCATGTTGGGCATGTTGAGATCGGTGATCACGAGCGCGAAGCGGTGGCCCGACAGCTTGGAGAGCGCGTCGACGCCGTCCTCGGCCGTGGTCGGCGCGTAGCCGGCCGATTCCAGCGTGAACGACACCATCTGACGGACGCTCGCGCTGTCGTCGACGCAGAGAACGGGCTTGCCCATGGAAACTGACCTTTCTTCGAAATGCTCAGGCGCGAAGGCCGGCGGCCCAGTCGCCAAGGCCCGCACGCGCCAGAAGCGCGGAGACCTCCGCCGAGGGCTTGAGCGTCATGGCGAGGTGGCGCGCTCCAGCCGTGCGCCCGGCCGACACGAGGATCTGGACGAGGCTGATGTCGGCCTCCTCGACGGCGGAGGCGTCGACGAGAAGCCCCTCGCCCGCATGGTCGAGAAGATGCTCGCTCAAGGCGGTTTGGATGGCCTCGGCCTGCGACAGGGTGCAGGTGGACCCGAGCGAGAAGGGCGTCATCAACGTCGGTCCGATCGTTAGGTTGCTTGACGTCCGAAAGTTACCCACCAAAGGTTAAAAGATAGGATTTGAATGAATTGTGCGGGAACCTTCGCGCGATCGCGGCAAGCTACGGCCGAAGACGGATCAACCCTCTGACAGGGCGCCGTTTTCGCCCGAAGGAACGCGAACGGGGCGCCGGCCCATATAGATGTCCCGTCGGCGGCTCCGGGCGGCGACGCACCCGTCCCGGTTGATTCCATCGGCCGACCCCGGCTCGGAATCGGATCAGGGCGCGGACGCCGCCTCCCGTTCCACCGTCTCGCGCAGCCAGCGATGGAACTTTGCGAAGGCCGGTCGCTCGAGACTGCGCGGAGGGTGGAGAAGCGTATAGGGATCGGGCAGCGCGAGGCGGCGCGGCGAGGCGAGTGTCAGGAGACCGGCGCGAAGCTCCCGCTCCACCGCAAAATCGGGCACCAGCGCGACGCCGAGGCCGGCGACCGCCCCTTCCACCACCATCGCGAACTGCTCGAACCGGTGGCCGCGCAGGATGTCGCGCGCGTCGAGCCCGGCCTCGCGGAACCATTCGAGCCAGAGCGTCGGGCGCGTCGCCTGCTGCAGGAGCGGAAGGCCGGTCAGCGCCCCCTCCCCCGCCGTC
>NZ_CAJYIU010000232.1 GCF_913775355.1 uncultured Aureimonas sp. | reverse complement strand
TACTTGTGCTCGCCGATCTGGAAGAACGGGTTGTCGGGACCGGCTTCGATGAAGTTGCCTTCCGGGTAGATCATGAACAGGCGCGGCTGGCCGCCCGCGATCTGCCCGCCGAGGATGAAGCTGCCGGTGAAGCGGCCGCTCGCCTCCTGTCCGCTGTCGGCGGTGTAGGAGATCACCTCGCGCAGCGTCTCGCCGACGAGCTTTGCGGTCTGGAACATCGACGGCTGCGCCAGAAGCGCCGACTTGCGCTGCGCAGGCGCGAGGCCGCGCTCCTCGAGGAGCGAGATCGTCGACTGGGTGGTCGCGAGGTTTCCCGCGCTCAGAAGCGTGATGAAGCGGTCGCCCGGCACATTCCAGGAGCGCATCTTGGTGACGACGGAAATGTTGTCGACGCCCGCGTTGGTGCGCGTGTCGGACATGAACACGAGGCCACGCTTCAGAAGAAGCCCGACGCAATAGGTCACGTTGCAGTCTCCGCATCCACGCCGCGCCCGGCGTTCTCCCACCATCGGACAAGCGGTATCCCCGGCGGCACGCGCGCGGGCAAGTGGGCTCCGACGAACATATTCCGGGTGCGGCTTTCGGGCCGCACGGTATAGCCTCAGGAGTAGAAGCTGTAGGAGCTAGCGATCTCGTTCGAGAGGCGATTGTTCTCGACGATCAGCGTCTCTAGGAACTCGTGCAGGCCCGCGTCGATGATCTCCTTCACCGAGCGGTCTTCCAGCCGCGCGGCGATCGCGCGCGCCGTGGCGTGGCAGTCGTGCTCGACGCCGTAGGTGCGGGCGAGGAAGTCGAGGCTGTCGTTGATGCAGCGGTAGGAATAGGCGAGCGAGCGCGGCATGCGCTTGTTCAGGAGCAGGAAGTCGATGATGTCCATCGCCCGGAAATCGGCGTCGTATTCCCAGGCGTAGGAGCGCAGCGCCGAGACCGAGCGCAGGATCGAGCCCCACTGGTAGTTGTCGAGCGACGAGCCGATCGAGGAGTGTTCGGGCAGGAGCACCCAGTACTTCACGTCGAGGATACGCGCGGTGTTGTCGGCGCGCTCGGCGAAGGTGCCGAGGTTGCAGAAGTCGAAGATCGTGTTGCGCAGCATCGTGCCGTAGAACGTGCCCCGGATCAGCGCCGTTCGCCCCTTCACAAGATCGAGGACCGCGGGCAGGTCGGTGACCGGGCGCGACAGGCGCTGGCGCAGGATCATCCAGCTCTCGTTCAGCGCTTCCCACGTTTCGCGGGTGAGGGCCGTGCGCACCATGCGACCGTTGGTGCGCGCCACGCCGATCGAGGACAGGACGCTCGACGGGTTGTCGAGGTCGCGCAGCATGTAGTCGATGATGTGTTCGGGATCGTATTCCGGATACTTGGCGAGGTAACCGCTCTCGACACCCGCTGACACCAGCACGGACTGCCACTCGTCGGGCTCCGCCGACAGGTTGGTGAGCGACAGGCGCAGGCCAGCATC
Organism: uncultured Aureimonas sp.; assembly: GCF_913775355.1. GTDB lineage: Bacteria > Pseudomonadota > Alphaproteobacteria > Rhizobiales > Rhizobiaceae > Aureimonas. The sequence goes on along the minus strand of NZ_CAJYIU010000232.1, from coordinate 17,373 downwards.
GAGAAGGCGCGCCATGTTCTCGGCGCGCTCGATGTAGCGCTGCATCCAGAAGAGGCCGTTGGCGGTACGTCCGAGGAGAGGCATGGGCGGTCGACGATCCTTCGTGAGCGGTGCGGTGCGGGTGGCTGGGCGTCGTTTCCGTCAGTCCTCCAGAACCCAGGTGTCCTTCGTGCCTCCGCCTTGGCTCGAATTGACCACCAGCGAGCCCTCGGTGAGGGCGACGCGCGTGAGCCCGCCCGGAATGATCTTGACGGTATCCGACACTAGGACGAAGGGGCGCAGGTCGACGTGGCGCGGCGCTAGGCCCTTTTCGGTCAGAATCGGCACCGTCGAGAGGGCGAGCGTCGGCTGGGCGATGTAGTTGCCGGGCCGCTCGCGCAGTTTCGCCGCGAAGGTCTCGCGCTCGGCCTTCGAGGCGGCGGGGCCGACCAGCATCCCGTAGCCGCCGGAGCCGTGCACCTCCTTCACCACCAGTTCGGCGAGGTGCTCGAGCACGTAGGCGAGGCTGTCCGCCTCGGCGCAGCGCCAGGTCGGGACGTTCTCGAGGATCGCCTTGCGGCCGGTGTAGAACTCCACGATCGCCGGCATGTAGGAGTAGATCGCCTTGTCGTCGGAGATCCCGGTGCCGGGCGCGTTGGCGATCGTAATGCCGCCGTTGCGATAGACCTCCATGATGCCGGGGACGCCGAGGAGCGAGTCCGGCTTGAAGGAGAGGGGATCGAGATAGGCGTCGTCGACCCGGCGGTAGAGGACGTCGATCGGCAGGTAGCCCTCGGTCGTGCGCATCGCGATGCGCCCGTCGATGAGCTTGAGGTCCGAGCCCTCAACCAACTCGACGCCCATTTGGTCGGCGAGGAAGGCATGCTCGTAATAGGCGGAGTTGTGGATGCCAGGCGTCAGGATTGCGACGCGCGGAACGCCGGTCGTGGCGTCCGGGGCCGTCGCCTGAAGCGAGCGGCGCAGATGCCGCGGATAGGTTTCGACCGGCCGCACGCGGTTCTGCGCGAAGAGCTCGGGAAACATCTGCATCATCGTTTCGCGGTTCTCGATCATGTAGGACACGCCGGACGGGGTCCGCGCGTTGTCCTCCAGGACGTAGAACTGTTTCTCGGCGGTGCGCACGATGTCGACGCCGATGATGTGCGTGTAGACCCCGCCGGGCGGCCGGAAGCCGACCATCTGCGGGATGAAGGCCTCGTTCCCCTCGATCAGGCGCTTGGGCACGATGCCGGCCTTCACGATCTCCTGGTCGTGGTAGATGTCGTCGAGGAAGGCGTTGAGGCCGCGCACGCGCTGCTCGATCCCTTCGGCGAGCACCGACCATTCCGAGCCGGAAATGATGCGCGGCACGAGATCGAACGGGATCAGCCGCTCGGCGGCCTCCTCCTTGCCGTAGACGTTGAAGGTGATTCCGGTGCGGCGGAAGAAGCTTTCGGCCTCGCCGGCCTTGGCGGCGAGCGTCGCCGGCACCTGCTTCTCGTACCAGGACTGGAAACGACGATAGGGAGCACGCACGCCGTCGCTTCCGTTCAGCATTTCGTCGAATCCAGCCACGCCCCGTCTCCTCGCTGCTGTGCAGCATCAGAATGCGCGAAATGCGCGAGATTCCAAGATGCCACGGGCCGCCGATGCGATATTCTGCCGAAGAACGCGGCCAGGCGATGGGACGCGGACGGCTCTCTGGCGCATGAGAGCGGTCCGCGCAGCGTCCGGCATCACGACGAGGGAGCAGGCGGGGATGAGCAAGGCGACGGAGGAGGCTTCGGCCCGTCTCGACGACGCGGCGCGTGCCGGCTGGCTCTACTACATCGCGGGCAACACGCAGGAGGAGATCGCCGTCAAGCTCGGCATTTCGCGGCAGGGCGCCCAACGTCTCGTCTCGCTGTCGGTGTCGGCGGGTCTGGTCAAGGTTCGCATCGACCATCCGATCGCCGCCTGCCTCGAACTCGGTGCCCGCCTGATGGAGCGCTTCGGTCTGCGCTCCGCCGAAGTGGTGCCGTCCGATCCCGAATCGCCCTCGACGACCCTCGGGATCGCCGAGGCCTGTGCGGCGCGGCTGGAGCGCACGCTCCTGCGGCCCGATCCGCTGGTGATCGGCGTCGGCACCGGACGGACGCTCCGCGCGGCGGTCGAGAACCTGCCGCGGATGAAATGCCCGCAGCACCGGCTGGTCTCGCTGACGGGCAACATCGCCCCGGATGGCTCGGCTGCGATCTACAACGTGATTTTCTCGCTCGCCGACAAGATCGACGCGGCGCACTATCCGATGCCGCTGCCGGTGGTCGCCACCTCGCCGCAGGAGCGCGCGCTGCTGCACCAGCAGAAGGTGGTTCAGGCGTCGCTGGAACTCGCCCGTCAGGCCGATATCGCCTTCGTCGGCATCGGCGAGGTCGGGCCGCAGGCGCAGCTCCTGATGGATCGCTTCATTTCCGAATCGGAGCGGGACGAGCTCGTGGCGACCGGAGGCATCGGCGAGGTCGTCGGCTGGGTCTACGACGCCGACGGGCGGATTCTCGACTGCGCGTTCAACAAGCGTGTCGTCAGCCCGCCGTTCCCGCTCGCCGCCGGAACCGAGGTGATCGGCGTCGCAATGGGTGCGTCGAAACGCGACAGTATCCTTGCGGCCCTGAAAGGGGGTCTCATCGGCGGGCTGATCACCGACGAGATCACCGCATCCGCTTTGGTCCAGAGTTGAACGCGGCGCCGGGGAGGGCGCCGGGCGGGAGAGACCGTGGGATACGCTGCATTGCAGCGTGTGAATCATTTGACACCTGCGCACGCGGGTGAGAATTTGCTCGCAGAGTGGGTATTTGCCCATGTGGGGCTGGGAGGCTTCTGACTATGAACCAACGGTTTTGGATCGCCGGCGCGATGGCGCTTGCCGCTTCGGTCGCGCTGCCCGCGCAGGCGCAGACGACGCTGACAATCGGCACGGTCAACAACAGTGACATGATCCGCATGCAGGGTCTGACGGGTGAGTTCACCAAGGCTCATCCGGACATCCAGGTGAACTGGGTCACGCTGGAAGAGAACATCCTGCGCCAGCGCGTGACGACGGACATCGCCACGAAGGGCGGCCAGTTCGACATCATGACGATCGGCACCTACGAGGTTCCGATCTGGTCGAAGCAGCAGTGGCTGGCACCGCTCGACAACCTTGGCGCCGACTACGACGCCAACGACCTCCTGCCGCCGATCCGCGCGGCGCTGTCGACCGATGGCAAGCTCTATGCCGCGCCGTTCTATGCCGAGAGCGTGATGACGCTCTACCGCAAGGATTTGCTCGAGAAGGCCGGGCTGACGATGCCCGAGAAGCCCACCTGGGACTTCATCTCGCAGGCCGCAGAGAAGATGACCGACAAGAATGCCGGCGTCTACGGCATCTGCCTGCGCGGCAAGCCGGGCTGGGGCGAGAACATGGCCTTCCTCGGCAACATGGCCCGCGAGTTCGGCGCTAACTATTTCGACGCGTCCTGGAAGCCGCAGTTCGAGAGCGAGGGCTGGAAGAAGGCCGTCACCCTCTACGTTGACCTGATGACGAAGTACGGCCCTCCGGGCGCCGCGGCCAACGGCTTCAACGAGAACCTCTCGCTGTTCGGCCAGGGCAAGTGCGGCATGTGGATGGACGCCACCGTCGCCGCCTCGTTCGTGACCGATCCGAAGCAGAGCCAGGTGGCCGACAAGGTCGGCTTCGCGCCGGCGCCCTGCGGCACCGACAACTGCCCGAACGAGGGCGCGAACTGGCTCTGGGCGTGGTCGCTCGGCATTCCGGCCTCCTCGCAGAAGAAGGAAGCCGCCGAGACCTTCATCTCCTGGGCGACCTCGAAGGCCTATGCCGAGCTCGTCGCGTCGAAGGAGGGCTGGGCGAACGTGCCTCCGGGCACGCGCTCCTCGCTCTATGCGAACGAGAACTACACGAAGGCCGCGCCGTTTGCTGCGCAGACGCTGGCCGCGATCAACAAGGCCGACCCGTCGTCGGGCCCTGACAAGCCCTATGTCGGCCTGCAGTTCGCCGCGATCCCCGAGTTCCAGGGGCTCGGCACCGCGGTCGGTCAGGTGATGGCTGCGGCACTGTCCGGCCAGCAGAGCGTCGACCAGGCGCTCGCTGCCGCGCAGGCGCAGGCCACCCGCGAAATGACGCGCGCCGGCTACATCAAGTAAGCCGTCTTCAGCTCCCCGGCTCTGCAGCCGGGGAGCCTTCCTGCCTTCGGACGGCAGGCGCGGCCCGCCCTGCCGCGCCGCATCCGCTTTCCCCCGTGAGACTTTCCCGTCGCCGCGCTGGACGCCGACCGCAAGGGTCCGGCCCGTCGCGCCGCCTCGGCCCTTTTCGGAGCGATCCCATGGCGACAACGCACACGCGGTCCGCAGCGCGCCTGATGATGGCGCCGTCCGTCATCGCGCTCTTCATCTGGATGATCGTTCCGCTCGCGCTGACGCTCTGGTTCTCGACGCTCCGCTACACGTTCTACGATCCGCTGACGCCCTTCATCGGGATCGAGAACTACACCTACTTCCTGACCGACCCGCGCTTCATCAGCGCCTTCCAGAACACGCTGATCCTCGTCGCGGGGGTCCTCTGCATCACCGTCATCGGCGGCACGCTCATCGCGCTCCTCCTCGACCAGCAGTTCTTCGGCCAGTCGCCGGTGCGCCTGCTTGTCCTCGCCCCGTTTTTCGTCATGCCGACGGTCGCCGCGCTCGTCTGGAAGAACATGATGATGAACCCGGTCTACGGCGTCATCGCGCAAGGGCTCACCGCGATCGGCCTGCCGCCGATCGACTGGCTCACCAACTATCCGCTCTTGTCGATCATCATCATCGTCGCCTGGCAGTGGCTGCCGTTCGCGACGCTGATCCTCCTCACCTCGCTCCAGTCCCTGTCGGAGGACCAGAAGGAGGCCGCGGAGATGGACGGCGCGAAGGCGCTCTCGATCTTCTGGTACATCACCCTGCCGCACATGAAGCGAGCGATCACGGTCGTGATCCTGATCCAGACGATCTTCCTCCTTTCGGTCTATGCCGAGATCTTCGTGACGACCGGCGGCGGCGTCTCCTCGTCGAACCTGCCGTTCCTTATCGCCTCGATCATCTCGCTGGAAGGCGATGTCGGCACGGCGTCGGCCGGCGGCATCGTCGCCGTGGTGCTCGCCAACATCGTCTCCATCTTCCTCGTGCGCCTCGTCGGCAAGAATCTGGAGGCCTGACATGGCGCGCCGCGTTTCCACCCAGCGCAAGATCGGCATGACGGTGCTCGCCTGGGCCGTCGGTCTCCTGATCTTCTTTCCGATCCTCTGGACGGTCCTGACCTCGTTCAAGACCGAGCTCGACGCGATCTCGATCCCACCGAAGTTCCTGTTCTTCGACTGGACGACCGAGAACTACGTGGCGATCCAGGAGCAGCGGAACTACTTCGCCTTTCTGTTGAACTCGGTCTACCTGTCGCTCGGCTCGACGGCGCTCGGCCTGATCTTCGCGATCCCCGCCGCCTGGGCGATGGCCTTCTCGCCGACGCCGAAGACCCGCGGCGTCCTCCTGTGGATGCTGTCGACGAAGATGATGCCGGCTGTCGGCGCGCTGGTGCCGGTGACGATCCTGTTCCGCAACTTCGGCCTTCTCGACAGCCGCTTCGGCTTGATCGTGATCCTCTTCCTGATCAATCTGCCGATCATCGTCTGGATGCTCTACACCTACTTCAAGGAGATCCCCGGCGAGATTCTGGAGGCCGCGCGCATGGACGGCGCGAACCTTCGGCAGGAGCTTTTCCGGGTGCTGGCGCCGATGGCCCTGCCGGGCATCGCCTCGACGGTGCTCCTCAACGTGATTCTCGCCTGGAACGAGGCGTTCTGGACGCTGCTGCTGACGACCACGAACGCGGCGCCGTTGACGGCCTTCATCGCGTCGTTCTCGAGCCCGCAGGGCAACTTCTACGCCAAGCTTTCGGCGGCCTCGACGCTTGCCATCGCGCCCATCCTCATCATCGGCTGGTTCTCCCAGAAGCAGCTCGTCCGCGGCCTGACCTTCGGCGCCGTGAAGTAAGAAGCCGTTTCGGGAGATCCAAGCATGAGTGCCATCACCCTCAAGAACGTTCAGAAGCGCTTCGGCGACGCCGTGATCATTCCGGGGATCGACCTTGAGATCCGCGACGGCGAGTTCGTCGTCTTCGTCGGCCCGTCCGGCTGCGGCAAGTCCACGCTGCTCCGCCTGATCGCGGGTCTCGAGGACGTGTCCGGCGGATCGATCGTGATCGACGGCAAGGACGTCACCGAGGCGCCGCCGGCCAAGCGCGGCCTCGCCATGGTGTTCCAGTCCTACGCGCTCTATCCGCACATGAGCGTTGCGGCCAACATCGGCTTCCCGCTGAAGATGGCGGGCATGGACAAGGCGGCGATCGAAAAGAAGGTCCAGGCCGCGGCCTCGACGCTCAACCTCACCGACTACCTCAACCGCCGTCCGCGCGAGCTGTCGGGCGGCCAGCGTCAGCGCGTGGCGATCGGGCGCGCCATCGTGCGCGAGCCGAAGGGCTTCCTGTTCGACGAGCCCCTGTCGAACCTCGACGCGGCGCTGCGCGTCAACATGCGGCTCGAGATCTCCGAGCTGCATGCGCAGCTGAAGACCACGATGATCTACGTCACGCACGACCAGGTCGAAGCGATGACGATGGCCGACAAGATCGTGGTGCTCAACCGCGGCAACATCGAGCAGGTCGGCTCGCCGCTGGAGCTCTACGCCAACCCGCGCAACCTCTTCGTCGCCGGCTTCATCGGCTCACCGAAGATGAACTTCCTCGCCGGCGCCTATGCGGCCCAGCATGGCGCGGCCACCGTCGGCGTGCGGCCCGAGCACTTCACGCTCTCGACGACGGGCGGCCCCCTTCGCGGGACCGCGGGCGTATCCGAGCATCTCGGCTCCGACACCTTCATCCACGTGAAGATGGACACGGGCGAGTTGGTCACCGCGCGCTCACCCGGCGACTTCCGCGTCGGCCACGGCGACACGGTCTGGCTGACGCCGGAGGAGGGGCGGATGCACCGCTTCGACGCGCAGGGCATGGCGATCCGGTAGAACGAGGGCCACTCGAAGCGTTGCCCCTAGGCGACGCGGCGAGGGAATCGTCACGCGCTAATTTGTTCGACGTCTCGCAACCATGACGAGATGTCCGCCGCCAACTCCAGAGCTCGGCGATTTCAATTTCGCCGGAAACGTGAGAGATGCTGCGGGCAGTTGAGTATTTGGCGAGACAGTTCGTTTGACCGTGACCTCCGAGGCCGCCGGCGGAACCCCGCTTTCCGTCGTGGCCATCATCGCGCTGTATAACGGCGCGGAATTCATCGAACGTTCGATCCGGACGGTCCTGTCGCAGACCCGCAAGCCCGACGAGTTCATCGTCGTGGACGATGGATCGACCGACGACGGAGCGGCCATCGTCGAGCGCCTCGCCGAAGAATACCCGTCGATCCGTCTTCTCCGAAAGGAAAACGGCGGCCAGTCCTCGGCTCGCAACTTCGCTGTCGAGAACTCGACCAGCCGCCTGATCGCTCTCCTCGATCAGGACGACGGCTGGTATCCCGACCACATCGCCGAACTCATCAAGCCCTTCGAGGCTGGTGATCGCTTCAAGCTCGGGTGGGTCTACAGCGATCTCGACGAGTGCGATCGCTTCGGGCGGCTGCGTAACCGCGGCATGCTCCGGATGCTGCCGCAGGAGCACCCGAAGACGCAGCTCGCGCGCTGTCTCTCGGAAGATATGTTCGTTCTTCCGTCCGCCTCCCTGATCGCCCGCGAGGCGTTCGAGGACGTCGGCCGCTTCGACGAGCGTCTCAGCGGCTACGAGGACGACGATCTTTTCATCCGGCTGTTCTATGCCGGCTGGAACAACGTCTTCCTGCCGAAATCGCTGTCCTACTGGTGCATCTATACCGGATCGACGTCGTACTCGCCGCGCATGGCCCGCTCGCGGATGATCTATTTCGAGAAGCTCTACAACGACTTCGACAACTCCGACATGCCGCTGATGCCGCAGTGGAAGTCGATCATCGCCCAGCGCTTCTACATGACGGTCTTCGGGGAGCTGCAGCGCGCGGCCATGCTGCGTGACCGAGCGCTCTACGATCGGTCGGTGGCTGATCTGCAGCACATCATTCCGTTCCTGCCGCATGGGATGCAGCGCCGAGCCCACATCCGACTGAGGGTCCTGCGCTCCTTCGAGCGGTCCCAGTTCCTGGAGCGGATCGGTGTGTTCCGGATCATGCGTGCTGGCTGGCGCATGGTGCTGCGTCTGCGCTGATCGAAGGCGCTGCATTCAACGGCGTGCCGCCGACGAGCGGGGCCCGACGGCAAGCCGCTTTCCCCCGACGGACGTCAGCCGTGTAGCGACGCCTGGTAGGCGGCGAGCACCTCCTCGATCGGCCCGTGCATGCGCATCCGGCCGTGCTCCATCCAGAGCGCGGTCGTGCACCACTGGCGCAGGAGGTCGTCGGAATGCGAGGCCAGCACGAGGAGGCCGGCTTCGCCGATGAACGAGCGCATGCGCTCCTTGGCCTGCTGGATGAAGGCCGCGTCGCCTGCGCCGATGCCCTCGTCGATCAGCAGGATGTCGGGCCGGATCGAGGTCGACACGGCGAAGGCGAGGCGGGTCGCCATGCCGGTCGAATAGGTGCGCATGGGCATGTCGAGGAAGCCGCCGAGGTCGCTGACCGCGCCGATCTCGTCCATCCGCTTGCGGATCTCGGACTTCGAGAAGCCAAGCAGGCGCCCGCGCAGGATGATGTTGTCCCAGCCCGTGGCGTCGGGATCCATGCCGAAGGCGAGGTCGAACATCGGGGCGACGTCGCCCTCGACGGTGACGCGCCCGCCGGTCGGCGCGTAGATGCCGGCCATCACCCGCAGCATGGTCGACTTGCCCGCGCCGTTGTGGCCGACGAGGCCGACCCGCGTGCCGTGGTCGAGGCGAAGGCTCAAGCCGTCGATCGCGCGCACGCTCATCCGCTTGGTGTCACGCGGGCTGATCTGGCCACCGGTCGCGGCCGAGATGATGTTGTTCTTCAGCGAGCGATTGGTCGCGTTGAAGACCGGAATGTCGACGCTGACGTTCTCGAAGGTGATCGACGCCATGACGCTCAGGCCCAGTAGGCGATGCGGGCGCGGAAGCGCGCGAAGAAGAGGACGGCCACCGTTCCCGTGACGATCGTCAGGCAGATGCAGGCCAGCCAGTTCTGCAAGAGCGCCGGCTGGCCGAGCAGCGGATCGCGCAGGATCTCGATGAGGTGGTAGAACGGGTTGATCGCGAGGAGCACGGCCCGGTCCGGCAGCATGTGCGAGCTCCACAGGATCGGCGTCATGAAGAAGACGACCTGCACGACGCTCGCGATGATCAACGGAATGTCGCGGAAGCGGGCGCAGAGCGGCCCGAGGATCATGCCGGCGAAGACGCCGTTGAGGATCAGGATCAGGAGCGCCGGGAAGAAGAGGAGGCCCGTCACGCCGGGCCAGATGCCGAAGATGATCGCGACGAGGATGTAGATGACGAAGTTGTGGCCGAAGGTCAGCAACTGCCGCCAGACGAACTGGAAGACGTAGACGCTGAGCGGCATCCGCACCTGCCGCACGGAGGCGGCGGCCGACGAGTAGATGTCGCAGGCCCCGGTGATCAGCCCCGAAATGAGGCCCCACATGATGAAGCCGATCGCCAGGAAGGGGAGGTAGGAGCTGATGTCCTGCCGGAAGATCTGGGAGTAGAGGACGCCGAGGCCCGCCACCATGATGCCCATCGACAGCGTCAGCCACAGGGGGCCGAGCACCGAGCGGCTGTAGTGCTTCTGGACGTCGCGCCAGCCGAGGAAGAGCCAGAGCTCGTGCATGCGCAGCCCGGCGAGGAAATCCGCGCCGGCCGCGCGAAGCATGGCCGCGCGGTCCTGGTGGCCGTCGGTGACCCAGGTCCGGGCGCTGGTGGCTGCTTTCACGCGTCTTGTCCTTCACGACGCGCCTTTGCGGCAGCGTCGGCCATCGTCGTTCGAACGGGGGAGCCCCGGCCCTTTCCGGGCGGGTCGTGATACCTTGCGGGTGTGCCGGCGCACAAGCCGGGCGGGCTTCCGATCAGTCGCGGGACTGGCGGGCGATCTTCTGGAGGTAGATGCCGTAGGTGCTCTTGCCGAGTTCCTTGCCGAGGCGCTCCAGCTGGTCGGCGTCGATGAAGCCGAGGTTGAAGGCGATCTCCTCGGGGCAGGCGATCTTGAAGCCCTGGCGGTGCTCCAGCGTGCGCACGAACTCGGCCGCCTCCAGGAGCGAGTCCGGCGTGCCGGTGTCGAGCCAGGCAAAGCCCCGGCCCATGCACTGGACGCTCAGCGAGCCTTCCTCGAGATAGATCCGGTTGAGGTCGGTGATCTCGAGCTCTCCGCGCGGCGAGGGCTTGAGCCCGCGCGCCAGCTCCGAGGCCCGCCCGTCGTAGAAGTAGAGGCCGGTCACGGCCCAGTTCGAGGCGGGGTTCTGGGGCTTCTCTTCGATCGTGGTGGCGCGGCCCGCCTTGTCGAAGGCGACGACGCCGTAACGCTCGGGATCGTTGACGTGGTAGGCGAAGACGCTCGCGCCCTCGCTCTTGCCCGCCGCCGCGCGCAGGAGTTCGGGCAGGCCGTGGCCGTAGAAGAGGTTGTCGCCGAGCACCAGCGCCGAGGGTTCGCCGCCGACGAAGTCCTCGCCGATGAGATAGGCCTGCGCCAGACCGTCCGGGCTCGGCTGCTCGGCATAGGTGAAGGAGACGCCCCAGCGCTCGCCCGAGCCAAGCAGCGCCTTGAAGCGCGGCAGGTCGTGCGGCGTCGAGATGATCAGGATGTCGCGGATGCCGGCCAGGAGCAGGGTCGACAGCGGATAGTAGATCATCGGCTTGTCGTAGACGGGCAGGAGCTGCTTGGAAGCCGTCAGCGTCATCGGGTGCAGCCGCGTGCCGCTGCCGCCCGCCAGGATGATACCCTTCATCGGTGTTCGCCCTCTTGCCGTACGATCCGTCTCGATTGGAGCCGTTCTCTATCGCGCGGGGGCCGAACTTGCCAGATCGTTCTTGGCGCGCGCGCCGGTCTCCCTTGCGGGCGGCCCGGCGATGACGCAAAAGCGTGGCCATCTCATCGAAGCCGCAAGGGTGGCCCATGCTCGACGTCCGCAGGCTGGACATTCCGGAGGTCCTCGAGATCGTGCCGCGCAGGTTCGGCGACGACCGGGGCTTCTTCTCCGAGACCTTCAACCGGGCGCGGCTCGGCGAGAACGGCGTCGAGATCGACTGGATGCAGGACAACCAGTCCTATTCGGCCGAGGCCTATACGCTGCGCGGCCTGCACTACCAGGAGCCGCCGTTCGCGCAGGACAAGCTCGTGCGCGTGCTGCGTGGGCGCGTCCTCGATGTGGCCGTCGACATCCGCCTGGGGTCGCCGACCTTCCGGCAATGGGTCGCGCTGGAGCTGTCGGCCGACGCCTTCAACCAGATCCTGGTGCCGGCGGGCTTTGCCCACGGCTTCCTGACGCTCGAGCCCGACACCGAGGTCTTCTACAAGGTGTCGGCGCCCTACAGCGGCGCGCACGACCGCTCGATCCGCTTCGACGACCCGGACATCGCGATCGATTGGCCGCTCGGTGGCCGGCATCCGGTCCTCTCCGCCAAGGACGAGGCCGCGCCGCGCCTTGCCGACATCGAGACGCCCTTCCGCTTCGGGGAGAATGCCAAGTGAAAATCCTCGTCACCGGCGGCGCCGGCTTCATCGGCTCGGCGGTCTGCCGCCACCTGATCCGCGACACCGACCACAGCGTCGTCAACCTCGACAAGCTGACCTACGCTGCGAGCCTGTCGTCGCTGGCCGAGATCGAGAACGACCGGCGCTACCGCTTCGTGAAGGGCGACATCGGCGACCGCGCCTTCGTCGCCGATCTCCTCGCGCAGGAGAAGGTCGACGCGATCATGCACCTGGCGGCCGAAAGCCATGTCGACCGCTCAATCGACGGGCCGGGCGACTTCATCCAGACCAACATCGTCGGCACCTACGAGCTTCTGGAGGCGGCCCGCGCCTACTGGATGCAACTGCCGACCGACCGGAAGGACACCTTCCGCTTCCACCACGTCTCGACCGACGAGGTCTACGGCGACTTGCCGCTCGACGACAGCCTCTTCACCGAGGACACGCCTTACGCGCCGTCCTCGCCCTATTCGGCCTCGAAGGCGGCGTCGGACCATCTGGCGATGGCTTGGTTCCACACCTACCACATGCCCGTCGTCCTTTCGAACTGCTCGAACAACTACGGGCCGTACCACTTCCCCGAGAAGCTGATCCCGCTCGTCATCCTGAACGGGCTGGAGGGCAAGCGCCTGCCGGTCTACGGCCGGGGCGAGAACGTGCGCGACTGGCTCTACGTCGACGACCACGCCCGCGCGCTGGCGCTCGTCGTCACGAAGGGCGAGCCGGGCCGATCCTACAACATCGGCGGGCGCAACGAACGCTCCAACCTCACCGTCGTCGAGACGATCTGCGACACGCTCGACCGCCTGTCGCCGCTCGAAAGCGGCGAGCCGCGCCGCGCGCTGATCGACTTCGTCACCGACCGGCCCGGCCACGACCTGCGCTATGCGATCGATGCCACCCGCATCGAGGGCGAACTCGGCTGGCGCGCAGAGGAGACCTTCGAGACCGGCCTCGAGAAGACCATCCGCTGGTATCTCGACCATCCCGACTGGTGGCGCCCGATCCGCGAAAAGCGCTACGCCGGCCAGCGCCTCGGGGCGGCCAAGGCTTGATCGTGTCTCGATACGCGTCCGGGCGGGCGAGGGCGCCGAAATGAACGGCGTTCCGATCGTCTTCGTCCACGTCCATCATCCCGACGTCTGGGAGGAGATGGCACGCGATCTCGCGACAGCCATCCAGCGCCCGTTCGGGCTGGTGCTGACATGCCGCGACGCGGCGATGACGCTCGCGGCCGTGGACAGCCCGCATGTCCGTTTCACGCGCCGGGTCGTCGTCGAGAACCGTGGGCGCGACGTCCTGCCGTTCATGAAGGCGCTGCGCAATGAGGGCGACGGCTTCGAGATCGGGCTCAAGCTGCACACCAAGAAGTCCGTCCACCGTGACGACGGCGACGACTGGCGCCGCTTCCTGACACGCTCGCTGCTGGCGGGCCGCGACGGCGTGCCCGCGCCGTTGGTGGCAATGGAAAAAGTGCCGTCGCTCGGACTGGTGGTCTCGGAAGCGCATCTTCTCGGGCTTCGCGGACGGATCGTTCTCAATGGCCGCATCACGCGCCGGATGATCTCGGCACTCGGCCTCGACCTGACGCTCCGCGAGCTCGAAGAGGGGCGCTTTGCCGCGGGATCGATGTTCTGGTTCAGGCGGGAGGCCCTGTCGCCGCTGGCCGATCCGGCGCTCGACAGCCTGTTTGCACCTGAACGCGGACAACTCGACGGCACGGCCGCTCACGCCGCCGAGCGATTGTTCGCGGCGCTCACGCACCGTCAGGGTTACCTCGCGGCCGGAACCGAGGCTCTGCCGGCTCTTCTCGATGCGGCCGAAGGGGGCGCGTCGAGAGCGGAGATGGACGAGATCGTGGAGCGGTCCGCACGGGATGCGCAGAACCCATTCGTCCTGCCGATGTCGAAGTTCTGGCAGCGGCATCCGTGGATGCTGATCGCCGCCCATCACGTCTATACGCGCTCGCCGCAACCCATCTGGCGCGTCGCGCGCAAGCTGTTCCGCCGTTTCACGCTGGATCGGTGACGCCGAACCGATCGAGGATCCGCAACACTTCGATCGACTGACGGATCGGCATCACCGGGCTGTCGTTCGCGCCGCTCGCCAGAATGTCGGCGAAGTGATCGGCCTGATACTGGAGGCCCGAACCCTCGTAGAGGGTCGGGATCGGCCGTTCCCGCAGCGGGCGCAGCATCGCCTTGACGGCCGGCAACGCACCCTTCCATCCGCGTCGTGCGGGCCCGAGCGGCTGATCGTCCGTGCTCGCGGGTCCAGGCACCGAACCCGTTCGCTTCAGCGACAAGGCGGGGGGGCAGAGGAACGGCGCGGCGAGGCGCAGGCGCCCCGAGGTGCCCGTGACGGTCGCCGCGTTCGGTCCTTCGCCGAGAAAGCCGAAGCCGAGCGTCGCCACCGCGCCGGGAAAGGCGAGAACGAGGCCGCCTGCCACCGGCACGCCGTTCGGCGCGCGCACGGCGTTCATGGCGACGTCGGCGGGAAGCCCCAGAAAATGGATCGCGAGCGAGAGGGGATAGACGCCGAGGTCGAGATGCGCGCCGCCGCCGAGCGCCGGGTCGAACAGCCGGTGGGCGGGGTCGAACGCTTTCGGATAGGACAGGGTCGCCTCGAGCGCGACGGGGCTGCCGATCCGCCCTTCATCCAGAAGGCGCTTCGCCGCACGCACACCCGGCGTGAAGCGCATCCACATCGCCTCCATGCAGAGGACCCCGGCCAGCCGCGCGGCTTCCGCGATCTCCTCCGCTTCCGTCGCCGAGGCAGCCAGCGGCTTTTCGACCAGCACGGCCTTGCCCGCGCGGATGGCGGCCAGCGCGTGCGCGCGATGTTGCGAGGTCGGGCTTGCGACGTAGACCGCCTGGATCGACGGGTCGGCGAGGGTCGCGTCCAGCGTGTCGCCCTTCACGTCCGGGCCGATCGCCCGAGCCAGCACGCGGGCTCGCTCGGGCTCGCGCGACGCGATGGCGGTGATGCGTCCGGACATGGCGTAGCGCATGTCGGCCGAGAAGCGGCGGGCGATCGCACCCGTCCCGACGACGGCCCAGTTGACGGTTCCTGTCACGGACAAACAGCCAGCTTCCGTCAGGTCGGGTTGCGCAGGGTGCGCCGACGGGCTCCGCGCTCGGCGCGCCGGTCGCGGCTGACGTAGCGGCCGCCGATCACGGTGGCCACTGCCGTGACGCCGAGGACGGCGGCAAGGATCAGGAGGCCGTCCGTGGCGGACATGTGGGTCACGCCCTGCGCCCCCTTCATGCCGAGCCAGCCCGGCGCGAACATCGCGGGCGCCCAGACGACGGCCGACAGGACGTTGGCGATCTGGAAGCGCTTCTGGTCCATCGCCATCATGCCGGCAACGAGGGGCACGGTGGAGCGGATCGGCCCGAGAAAGCGTCCGAGGAAGACCGCCCAGAACCCGTAGCGGCGGAAGAACAGGCGCGTCTTGGCCACCGCGTGCCGGTAGCGGCGCAGGGGAGGCCGGTGCACCACGCCCGGCCCCAGCCAGCGGCCGAGGAAATAGGAGATGATGTCGCCGACGATGGCGCCGATGGCCGCTGCGATCAGGGTCGCCACCGGATCGATGACGCCGGTTCCCATCAGCCCGCCGATCAGGAGCATCACGGCGGTGGCCGGAATGACGAGGCCGACCAGCACGAGCGACTCGCCGAGACAGATGGCCGCGACGATCAGAGCCGCCCAGCCGGGGTTCGCCTGGATCAGTCCGCCGAGTTCGGAGAGAAAAGCCTCCATCGCATGCCTGCCATTCGCGAGTGCCGGGTGGGTGCTGCCGGACCATGCGGGCGCGGCGTGTACGGAAGATGACGAGGCGCGACCCTACGACGGATCGCGCCTCGAATTCGTAAATGTTTTACAGGAACCGGCAGGCGGCTCAGATTTCTTCGTCGAACTCGCCGCCGTCGTCGAAGTAGCCGCCCTCGTCGGCCGTCTCTTCGACCTGCGGCTCTTCCGCGGGGGCCGGCGCCTCGGCCGCGTGGGCCTCGTTGCCCTCGAACATGCCGGCGATGGCATTGCCGAGGAGCACGCCGCCTGCGACACCCATCGCCGTCTGCGCCGCGCCGGCAAGGAAACCGCCGCCGCCGCGGCCGCCCATCATGCCCGGCTGCATGCCCGGCTGGCCCATCATGCCCGGCTGGCCCTGCGTGGCGCCGTAGCGGCTCTGGCCGCCCCAGGGGCCGGCGGCCGCGCCCGGTGCCCCCATGGGAGCCGGCGCCGGCTGGCGGAACTGGTCGCTGCCGCCGAACATCCGCGACAGAAAGCCGCCGCCGCCGCTGCTGCTCTGCGGGCTGGCGTAGCGCGTGTCCGCCGCCTGCGAGCGCATCGCCTCCAGTTCGCGCTGCTGGTTCTCCAGCGCCATCTGCTGCATCACGATGGTTTGGGCCATGTAGTATGGCGAGCCCGGATTGCGCCCGACCTGATCATTGATGAAGCGCTCGGCCTCGGGATCGCGCTGCGGCATGTCGCGCTCGAGCGTGCCGAGCTTCTGGAAGAGGCCTTCGATCGCCTGACGGTCGTTGGTGTCCATGAGTTGACCTCGTGTCTGGTGGGGAGGGAAGCCGGCACCCGCGCCGGACTACTCGCGCTCGCCCGTGAAGTTCAGAAGGAGCTGGAAGATGTTGATGAAATTCAGGAACAGCGACAGCGCACCGAACACGGCCATCTTCTGAAGCGACTCCGAACCGTGGTTCTCTGCATATTGTTCCTTGATCGTCTGCGTGTCCCAGGCCGTCAGGCCGACGAACACGATGATGCCGATCACCGAGATCGCGAACTGCAGCGCCGACGAGCCGACGAAGATGTTGACGATGCTCGCGATCACGACGCCGATGAGGCCCATGATGAGGAGCGAGCCGAACTGGGTGAGGTCACGCTTCGTCGTGTAGCCGTAGAGGCTCGTCGCGCCGAACATCGCGGCGGCGATGAAGAACGTGTTGGCGATGCTGGCGCCGGTGAAGACCAGGAAGATCGACGACAGCGACAAGCCCATCGTGGCGCAGAAGGCCCAAAACAGAGCCTGCGCCGTGGCTGCCGAAATGGCATGGATGCGGAACGAGAAGAAGAGGACGAAGGCGAGAGGCGCCAGCATCACCACCCATTTGAGCGGCGACTGGAAGATCGGCACGTAGAGCGCCGGCGTATTGCCGACCACGAAGGCCACGAGGCCCGTGACGACGAGGCCGAGGCCCATGTAATTGAAGACGCGCAGCATGTGCTGGCGCAGTCCTTCGTCGAAGAGGGCTTGGGATTGGTAGGCGCCGGTCTCGCGGACGCCGAACCCCCGGAAGGGCGTGTTCATCGGATCGTTCTCCTGAGGATGGAAGGGGTCAGTAGAGGGTGAGCGACAGTTCGCCGGCCCACTGGCCGAGGCGATCGCGGTCGACACCCGACGAGACGAGCGCGTAGGCGACCTCGCCGATCTGCCAGTAGGCAGTGTCCGCTTCACCGGGCGGCGCGAGCGAGGCGTCCACGACATCGAAGCCGCCCGGCCGCACGGCATAGAGGGAGACCGTCGCCTGTCCTCGCGTCGTCAGCGCCACCTCGACGCTGGGGCCGTGAAGGGACGGAAACACTTGGACGTCGCTGACCGCCCAATCGGCCGGCAGCTTCGGCAGGCGGATCGCGGTGGCGG
>NZ_CAJYIU010000231.1 GCF_913775355.1 uncultured Aureimonas sp. | reverse complement strand
AGGCAGCGCGGCTGCGCCTGCGCCCGATCGTGATGACCTCGCTCGCCTTCGCGCTCGGTATCGTGCCGCTCGTGGTCGCCCGAGGTCCGAGTTCGGAAACGCAGAACGCGCTCGGCACAGGTCTCTTCGGCGGGATGATCTCGGCGACCGTGCTGGCCGTCCTCTTCGTGCCGGTCTTCTTCGTCCTCGTCATGCGGCTTGCCGTACGCCGAGGGGCGACATCCGCTCCGTCCACCACTCCCCAACCCGAAGGCACCTCATGAACGCCAACCTCGCCTCCGACATCGTGACGTTGGACATCGCCTCGACTGACGATCTTCCCCGCTTCCGCCGCGAGCTCCAGGCAGCGTTCTCGATCGCCGTCGTCGAAACGTTCGGCTCCGTTCAGGATGGATCGATCCCTTCCGACGACGTCGTGAACGGTTCCTTCGAGGCGCCGAACGCCGTGGTCCACCGCGTTCTGGAGAACGGACGCTGGGTCGGCGGCGCCGTCGTCACGATCGATCGGCACACACGCCACAACGCCCTGGACCTCTTCTACATCGCGTCCGGCGAGATCGGCCGCGGCCTCGGCCGCAAGGCTTGGACCGCAATCGAGGAGCGCTATCCCTGGACGCGCGTTTGGACGACCCACACGCCGACCTTCGAGCGACGCAACATCCACTTCTACGTCAACATCTGCGGCTTCCACATCACCGCATACCACCACGAGGGCTTCCCCGATCCGGCCCATCCTCGCGGTCCCGGCGAGCCGGACCTGCCGGGCGACGGCGGCATGTTCCGCTTCGAGAAGCGGATGTCGCGTGACGGGGCGGACGGCGGAGCCGCACCCTCGGGTCAAATCCGACCGGAACGTGGAGAGACGTCGACTCATCCGGGTTTCCCACTGAGCCCGGTACCCGTCGATGCGAGTGATGCGGACTGACCCGACATCACGGGCGAACTTACCTATCGGATGACGGTTCGACAAACGGGACCTGCGAAACCGTCCTTTTCCCGCAGCCGTAGGAATTGGCGCCCCATCTGTTGCTCCAGGGATGAGGCGGAAGCGGGAGAGCCGCCCCGCAATCGCCCATGTTGTGATGGAGCCTTAAGGTGTCCGGCAAGCTCCCGCCGCATTGCCGTTCGATCGGTGTCGACAAGATAACGCCGTCTTATGGGTAAGCTGAACACCATCGACTGAAGGCTGCCAGCGCCTTCGAATCAGAAAGAGACTGTATGATCCGCCTTCTGACTCGTGTTGCTCCTCTCGTGCTCGTCTCTGTCCCTGCCTGGGCGCAACCGGCCAACCTGCAACCAACGCGCGATGTCACGGTCACCTACCGCATGAACACCCCGGCGACGGCCGGTGCGGTTTCGGCGCCGCAGGAGATGCGGATGGCGTTCTCGGCCACGGCCGGAAAGCAGCGGACCGACCTGCCGGGCGGGATGGGATGGATGCTGGTGGACCGGAAGGCCAACACCGCGGTGATGGTGATGGACGAGCAGAAGTCCACCATGGCGATGCCGCCGGCGACGGTGGAGGCGATGACGCAGGGCGTGCCGCCGGGAGCGACCTTCACGCAGAAGGGCACCGCGACGGTGGCCGGCACAGCTTGCACGGAATGGGATGTGGCGGCTGGACCGGGTCAGGGAACGTCCTGCATCACCGACGACGGGGTGCTGCTTCGGGCAGTCGCCACGCCGCCGGGCGGGGCGCCGATGACCGTCATGGAGGCCACGAAGGTGACATACGGTCCGGTAGACCCTGCTCTTTTCAGTGTTCCTTCTGGCTATGCGGCCCTGTCGGCCCCTGGTGGAAACGCCGGGGTCTCGAACACGGTGCCCCCTCGTTAGGGCTTCGGGGTGAAAGCGGCAGCCCTGCGACCCCCATCGCGCGGCCACGGGGCTTGTCGCCTTGCGGGAACGACGGCATGTCGCCCCAAGCCGCCAGAACAGATTGGGGCTCCGCTCAAAAGGCCTCGACATCAGATGGCCGCGCGGGCTGACGGACGAGCAGGAGACGCAGCTTCGACCGCTCTCGCCCCCGATCGAGCTTTCCGCTGGACACGACAGAGGCCAGGGAGCGGACGGTCCGGCCTTTGCGTTTCGACAAGGAAACTGTTTCGGAGGGAAGGAGCACCGCCTATCGAAGCCATAGGACCGTTTGTCCAGCGCACCGTCATTTTCACGGCGGTTCGCAGGTGCTACGACTCCTGCATCAGAGGGGGACCGGGACTTGGAACCGCGGCGCAACGGCTCGAACGGATGGATGGTGCGGCTCGCCGCTTTCCTGTTCGTCGTTCAGGCCGCGCTGCTCGGCTTCTCCCTGGGCGCCACCGCCGACCCCCTCCCGCGTGACCAGTTCGGCAACGTCCTCTGCGTCACCGACGGCAACGGCGGCAACCACAAGCCGTCCGGCAAGTCCGACCACCATTCCAAGCTCATGGAATGCTGCTCGATGGGCTGCGGCATGTTCGGGGCGCCCGGCGCTCCGCCTCCGACGCTCGTATCCCTTCTCGCTCGCCCGCCGGTCATCCTGTCCGTGCCGTTCGTCCTGTACGAGGACGTCGGCTCCGGTGCCGTCGAGACACCTCGAAGCACACGAGGACCGCCTCTCTTCGCCTGACGATCGAGCCCCCGCCGCGTCCGCCGCGGGATCGTATCCGTCATCTGCGACCGGACTACGCCTTTGCGTGGGTTGCTCGGTCGACGAGAGGCCGTTCCCATGCATTTCACACGTTGCGCGCCCGAGCGCATGGCGGCCCTGCGCCGTCCGCTTGCCCGCCTCTTCCCGGCGGTTTCGTCCGAAGGCGCCGCTACACTCCCGTGTGCTACGCGAAGCGGCCAGGCACGATGACCCGTGGCAACCGCGTCCTTCTTTCGCTCGCCGCCACCGCCTTGGTCCTCGGGGGCGCCATCGGCGCGACCGCCCTTCTTGATCCCTGGAAGCGGAGCGACAGCTTGGCGCCTCCGCTCGGTACGCCGTTCCGGCTGACGAGTGACGAAGGCCGGCCGATCTTGGACACGGACCTGCGGGGCAAGCCGACGGCGATGTTCTTCGGCTTCACCTTCTGCCCGGAGGTCTGCCCGACGACGCTTGCCGAACTCGTAGGACTGATGGGCGAACTCAGCCCGGACGCCGAACGGCTCAACGTCGTCTTTGTGTCGGTGGACCCGGAGCGGGACACACCAGAAATCTTGCACACGTACCTCTCCGCCTTCGACGACCGCATCCGCGGGATCACGGGCGAGCCGGACCCGGTGCGGGCGATGGTGAAGAGCTACGGCATCTACTTCAAGCGGGTACCCACCGAGGACGGCGGCTACACGATGGACCATACGGCGGCGATCCTTCTTCTGGACGCGGCCGGTGGGTTCGTCGGCACCATCGCCTACGAGGAAGGGCACGACACCGCCCTTACCAAGCTGCGACGTCTCGACTCGCGCACGGTGTCCTGACCTTAGCCCGGACCGCGCGCACTCGTCCTTCCCAGCAGCGACGGCGGGCCTCCTCTTCTTTCACACGCGACCACAGAGGTGAGCCCCTGCGGATCGCCTCTCAAAAACCGAGGACATTCGATGACGACGAACACATGCCCCCTCCACAAACGAGCCCGACGGGCCGCCTGCCTCCTCCTCCTCCTCCTCGGCGCGACGTTCGCCGCGGGAACGGCGAATGTTCAGGCCCACGAGTTCAAGGTCGGCTCGATCGAGATCGAGCACCCTTGGAGCCGCGCCACGCCGCCGGGCGCCCGGACGGGCGCTGGCTATCTCGCCCTGTCGAACGCCGGCACCACCGCCGACCGCCTCGTGTCGGCCGCCTCGCCGGTCGCCGAGAAGGTCGAGGTCCACGAGATGACGATCGTCGACGGCGTCATGAACATGAAGCAGGTTGCCGGCGGCATCGAAATCCCGGCCGGCGGCGAGGCAAGGCTCGCGCCGGGCGGCTTCCACCTCATGCTGATCGGCATCAGGGAGCCGTTCAAGCAGGGCGCATTGGTGCCCGTCACTTTGACCTTCGAGAAGGCCGGCCCCGTCGAGGTCGAGCTCGAGGTCGGCTCGATGGGCGCCAAGGAGCCCGCAAACGATCACGGCCATGGCGCCGCGGACCCGGCTCAAGCGCACTGACGCGTCCGGCTCCTTACCGAGCGAACCAACGACCCGATGCATCCGCCCGAAGGCCTCGACGAGGCTAGGGCAAACCCGAAGGGACCATTCCATGACCAAACGCATTCTTGTCGCAGCGGCAGCCACCATCGCCATGCTTGGCCAAGCCTCAGCGCACGTCACCCTGGAGACGCAGGAGGCCAAGATCGGCGGCAGCTACAAGGCCGTCTTCCGCGTCGGCCACGGCTGCGAGGGCGCGCCGACGACAACCCTGCGCGTGCGCATTCCGGACGGCGTCATCTCCGTCAAGCCGATGCCGAAGGCCGGCTGGGAGATCGCGACCAAGACCGAAGCCTACGGCAAGACCTTCGACTACTACGGTACGCCGCTCACCGAGGGCGTGCGCGAGGTCACCTGGAGTGGCGGCAACCTGCCCGACGCCTACTACGACGAGTTCGTCATGCGCGTTTACCTGACGCCGGACCTCGCCACCGGGGGCAAGCTCTGGTTCCCGGTCGTGCAGGAATGCCCGGAGGGGAAGGCCGAACGCTGGATCGAGATCCCCGAAGCCGGGAAGACCGCCGACGACTACGAGTACCCGGCCGCGGGCGTGACGCTCCTGCCGAAGAACTGAAGGTCCGGCGGTGCGGTCCCGCCGCACCGCCTCCGCCATGGAGGCGCGCATGACCGTCCCGCTGCGACCGGGCATCCTTCGCGATGCCGTGCTCGGCCTGATCGCTCTCGTCTGTGCGCTCTTCGCCGGGATCGGGGTCGCCCAGGCCCATGCGGGCCTCGTCTCCACCTCCCCGGCCGACGGAGCCGTTCTCGAGGTCGCGCCGTCGCGCTACGAGATGACGTTCAGCGAACCCGTCTCCCCTCTCCGCATCGTCTTGGTCGGCCCCGACGGATCGAGCCGGGACCTGTCGGGCGCGAGTCTCTCCGGCAACACGCTCGATGTTCCCGCGCCTGCCGACATGGGCCGCGGCACGCACGTCCTGTCCTGGCGCGTCGTCTCCGCGGACGGCCACCCCGTCGCCGGTTCGGTCGTCTTCTCCATCGGAAGCACCAGCGCGACCCCGACCGCGACGATGACGGACGACCTCGGCGTGCGCATGCTCGTCTGGGCGTCGCGTGTTCTTCTGTATGTCGGGCTCTTCCTCGGGGTCGGCGGCGCGACCGGGCTTCTCGTGGGGTCACGGCCGTCCGGCGCCGCACTGCGTCTGGTCCGTGCGGCCCTTCTGGCAGGACTTCTCGCGACACCCGTCGCGCTGATCGCCCAGGGGCTCGATGCCCTCGGCGCGCCTTTGGCGGCGCTCGCCGATCCCCACGTGTGGCAGGCGGGCGCGGGAACCAGCTTCGCCTGGACGCTCGCGGTTGCGGCCGCGGCCATGGCGGTGGCGCTCCTGGCGACGTGGGTGCCCGGCCAGTTCCTTGCCGCGCTGCTGTCGTCCGCCGCATTGCTCGGCGTCGGAGCCGCCTTGGCGTCGAGTGGTCACGCCTCGAACGCCTCTCCGACATGGCTGACGCGCCCGGCGGTCGCCGTACACGGGCTTGCGGTCGCCCTGTGGATCGGCGCCCTCGTACCGTTGGCCGCGTGCCTGCGCGGCGGCCCTCCGGTCAACACGGCGGCGCTGCGGCGCTTCTCCCGGGTCATCCCGTGGGTCGTCGTCGCGCTACTGGTATCGGGCGCGGTTCTCGCGGTGGTGCAGGTCGGCGTCGTCTCCGCGCTCTGGGCCACCGCTTACGGAAGGGTCCTCCTCGCCAAGCTCTGCCTCCTCGCGGTCCTGTTCTCGCTCGCGGCCTACAATCGTTGGCGCCTCACGGAGCGGTCGTTGCGCGGCGAGCCGTCGGCGACCGTGGCGATGGCCCGGGTTATCGTCGTCGAGATCGGCTTGGCGGTCCTGATCCTGTCGGCGGTCGCCCTGTGGCGCTTCACGCCTCCGCCGCGTGTCGAAGCGGCGGTCGCGGCCGAGCCCGTCTCGGCCCACGCGATGGGACGAACCGTCATGGCCGACCTATCGCTGGTCCCCGGCCGGGCCGGGCCCGTCACAGCCGAAGCGACGCTCTTCACCATCGACTACGGCCCCGTCGCGCCGACGTCCGTCACCTTCGTGTTCGAACAGGCCGCCAGCGGCATCGGCCCCATCCGGCGGACGGCGGAGAACCGCGGCGACGGGGTCTGGCGGGCGGATGCGACATTGCCCGTTCCTGGCACCTGGGCCGTCCAGGCGGAGGTGCTGATCGACGACTTCACCCTGGAGCGCATCGCGACGACGATCGACGTCAGACCCTGACGACCGGCTCGCCGCCCGACAGCCCCGACCACCGATCAGCGTTGGAGACCGAAAGGATCGTCTCGATGTCATCGCCCGCTTCAGCCAACCGCATGCTCGCGATCGGCGGCCTCGTCGCGCTTCTCGGCGTGCTCCTCGCCGCCCTTGGCTTCGTCTATGTCGGTCAGGCGAAGCACAGCGCGGTCAAGCGCCCCTTCGAACTCGTCGACACAATGGGCCGGACGGTGACCGAGCACGTGTTTGAGGGACGCCCGTCGCTTGTCTATTTCGGCTACACCAACTGCCCCGAGGTCTGCCCGACGACGCTGATCGAGATGGCGGACTGGCTGAACGAACTGGGCCCGGAAGGCCGAGACCTTCAGGC
>NZ_CAJYIU010000230.1 GCF_913775355.1 uncultured Aureimonas sp. | reverse complement strand
CCGAAGCCGAAGCCGAAGCCGAAGCCGAAGCCGAAGCCGAAGCCGAAGCCGAAGCCGAAGCCGAAGCCGAAGCCGAAGCCGAAGCCGAAGCCGAAGCCGAAGCCGAGCCGCCGCGACCGGCCTCGCGCTGGGATGTGCCCCCTGAGTCTCCTCCGGTCGCGCCGGTGCGGCCTGCCGGCGGCAGCGACGGCGGGGCGCTCATCGGCGCCGTGCGTGTCGTCGCCCTCGTGCTTCTGGCAGGTGGCGCGCTCTACGGCGCGCTGATGGCCGTGCGGCCCGACGACGACCGGGCCGCTGTCGCGGTACGGGCGCCGCGCGTGGAGGACGAGCGATCGGTGGTGGTCCAGCCCGGCCCCCGGCCGAAGCCCCTCGTCGTCGAGCGCTTCGCCGGCACCCGCGACCTCGGCCTGAAGGCCAGCGCCTTCCGTTTCGTCCGGCTCGTGCCGCAACCGCCCGCCGAGGTCTGCGCGGCCTTCGGAATGGCCGGATGGGACGCTGGGTCCTGGGGCCCGAGCCCGCTCGGCGACCTCGACGAATGCGTGGCCTCGAAGATCTTCGGCGGCCGGAAGCAGGCCGAGGCGTTCGCGGTTCTGCGCGGTCGCGAGACGCTGCTCGAGATCCGCGTCAAGCTGAACCTCTACGACGCGGCGCGCCGCGCGGAGGCCACGGGCGAGATCGCGAGCCTCGTCTCGGGCTTCTTCGATCGCTGGAACTGGGACGGCGCGGCCGGCTTGCGGCGGCGAATTGCCGCACTCGATCCGTTCGAGGAGACCGCCCACGGCACGCGGGTGGTCCTGTCGCGCGAACGCGGCGAGGTCGAGCGCTGGAACCTGTTGCTCCGCTTCCCGAGCCCGCCGAAGCCGCCCGAGGACAAGCCGAAGGCGTCGACCCTCGCCGACATCGCGGCCATGGCGGGCGTGCCGGTGCAAAGCGTTCCACCGGAGCGCGACACGCCCTGAAGTGGGAGTGCGCCGGCTAACCTTTCAGCCGGCGCACGGGTTCAGAGCGCGTTGCGGCGTCCGAGCGCCTCTTCCCAGTCCAGCGCATGGCGCACGATGAGCGGCAGGTCGTCGTAGAGCGGCTCCCAGCCGAAGGCCTGCCGGGCGGTGGTGGCATCGGCGACGATGGCGCTGGCGTCGCCCGGCCGGCGCTCGGCCATCCGCACGTCGAAGTCGCGCCCCACCACCTGCCGCACGGTGTCGAGCACTTCCAGAACCGAGTAGCCGTGCCCGTAGCCGCAGTTGGCGATGATCGACGCGCCGCCGCCCCGCAGGTAGTCGAGCGCCCGGCGATGGGCGCTCGCAAGGTCCGACACGTGGATGTAGTCGCGAACGCAGGTGCCGTCCGGCGTGTCGTAGTCGTTGCCGAACACCTGCAGGAACGGCCGCTTGCCGAGCGCGGTCTCGCTGGCGACCTTGATGAGGTGGGTCGCACCCTTGGTCGACTGGCCGGCACGGCCTTTCGGGTCCGCGCCCGCCACGTTGAAGTAGCGCAGCGCCGCGAAGGTGATCGGATGGGCCGCCGCCGTGTCGCGCAGCATCAGCTCCGTCATCCACTTCGACGTGCCGTAGGGGGACTCGGGCGCCGGCGGCTGCGTCTCGGGCACCGGCATCGTCTTCGGCGAGCCGTAGACGGCCGCGGTGGACGAGAAGATGAAGTGCTTCACCCCGCCCTTCACCGCCGCTTCGATCAGCGCGCGCGAGGCGACCGTGTTGTTGAGGTAGTAGCCGAGCGGATCGGCCACCGATTCCGGCACCACGATCGAGCCGGCGAAATGGATGATCTCCTGGATGTCCTTCTCGGCGATCAGCCGCTCGACCAGCGCCATGTCGGCGATGTCGCCGACGACGAGTTCGGCCTCCGGCGCCACGGCCCATTCGAAGCCGGTCGACAGGCGGTCGAGCACCACGACGCTCTCGCCGGCATCCACGAGATCCCAGACCATGTGGCTGCCGATATAGCCGGCGCCGCCGGTGACGAGTACGCTCATGCGCGGGATCCTTCGATGGGCCGGGCCACCCCGGTCTGAATCGCGCCGGATGCTATCTTGCACAGGATGTTTCGCAAGTGCGAAAACGCTGGTCGCGGGGCGACCGACACGGGTTCGCCCCCGCCGATGGGATCGGATGTGCCGGATGTTTCGACGCGATGAATGGGTCGGCACGCTGACGGTCGTGGCGGCCGAGCTCGTCTTTGTGGTCGGGATCGGCCTCCTCCTGCCCCAGACGCCGCTGGTGTCGATGATCGGGCAGTTCCTGCCAATCCTCGGCTTCGCCCTGTTTCTGCCGGCGCTCGGCTTTGCCCTTCTGAGACGTCGATGGCGGGCCGGCGGCACGGCTCTCGTCGCCCTTGCGATCCTCGCGCTGGCCCTGTGGCGCTTCGAGAGCGTGTCGGCCCATCGGGTGGCGAAGCCCGTCGTGGGCACGCCGTTCACGCTGGTCAGCTTCAACGCGCTGTCCACCAACCGGGAGGGCGTGTCGGCGATCCCGTTCCTCCTCGCCTCCGGGGCCGACGCCATCCTGATCTTCGAGGCGGCGCAGTTCGAGGCCGAGCTTCCACGCCTTCAGGCGGCCTATCCCTATCGTCTCGGCTGTACGGCGCCGGAGCCCTGCGACACGCTTCTCCTGTCGCGGCGCCCGCCGATTTCCTCGCGCCAGACCTGGCTCGGTGCGGTGCCGGCCAAGCGATACGCGGAGTTCGCGTTCGATCTCAGTGGCCGCCGCGTGACGCTGGTCGGCGCGCACCTGACGAAGCCCTATTTCGACGAGCTGCCCGCGATCGAACGCCTCGTGCTCAGCAACCGGCTGCGCGCGATGCGCGGGGCGGTGATCCTTGCCGGCGACTTCAACGCCGTGCCGTGGTCGCCCGATCTGATCGAACTCGCGACGCGCGCCGACATGCGCTTTTCCGGCTTCTACGTGCCGACCTGGCCGGCCGGCGCCGGACGCTTCGGCCTGCCGATCGACCATGTCCTGACGCGCGGCGCCGTGGTGACGTCGCTGGAAGCGCTGCCGAGCGCCTTCGGCTCCAACCACCGCGGTCTTCTGGCGCGGATCGTGATTCCCTGACGGGCCGAACCCGAACGGAAGCGGCGGCCCCCGGGGTGTCCCAGGAGCCGCCGCCGATCATCGTCCGCCCCGGTCGGTCAGCCGATACGCCCGCCGCCCTGCCGCGTGATCGCGACGACGGAGGGACGCGTCGGCATGGCGTCGTCGAAGTCCGGCCAGCGGGTGGACAGGTCCTCGTAGTAGGACAGGCGGCCGAAGCCCTCCCAGTCCTCGCCGCCGTCGGCCGGGTGCTGCACGGCGACGAAGGCCGTCTGCATGTCGGGCAGGAGGAGGGGGCCACACATCTCGGCGCCGACCGGCACGCGGAAGAAGAGCTTCGACGTGCCGCGGCCGGCGCCCTCGGTCTCCACCGCCCAGAGGCCGTCGGTGCGCCCGGTTGCCTTCGGCGAGTTGCCGTCGGTCGACACCCAGAGGCGCCCGTCGGCGTCCACCGCGCAGTTGTCGGGCATGCCGAACCAGCCGTTTCTGGTGGTCTCGGTCGAGAAGGTCGCGCCGACCTCGGCCACCGACGGGTCGCCGCACTTGAGCAGCACCTCCCAGCGGCCGGTCTCGGCGGTGAAGTCGTCGCCCTCCTCGTGGATCTCGATGATGTGGCCGAAGGCGTTGGCCGCGCGCGGGTTGGCAGCATCCACCTGCTCGGCCTTGCGGCGCGTGTTGTTGGTCAGCATGACGTAGACCCGGCCGTTCGCGCCGTTCGGCTCGATGTCTTCCGGCCGGTCCATCGGCGTCGCCTCGAGAAGGTCGGCGGCGCGGCGCGTCTCAATCAGAACGTCGGCTTGGCTGCGGAAGCCGTTGGCCTCGGTCAGCGGACCTTGTCCGTGGACCAGCGGCAGCCAGGCCATGCCGCCGTCCTCGCCGAACTTGGCGACGTAGAGCGTGCCCTCGTCGAGGAGGTCCATGTTGGCCGCCCGGTCGTCCGGGTTGTAGCGGCCCTTGGTGACGAACTTGTAGACGTAGTCGAAGCGCTCGTCGTCGCCGAGATAGAAGACGACGCGGCCGTCCTTGGCCACCGTCGAGGCGGCGCCCTCATGCTTGAAGCGGCCGAGCGCGGTGCGCTTCTTCGGCATCGAGTTGGGGTCCTCGACGTCGACCTCGACCACCCAGCCGAAGCGGTTCGGCTCGTTCGGCTCCTTCGACAGGTCGAAGCGGTCGTGGAAGCGGCCCCAGGCATAGGTGCCCTCGGGAACGCCGAGGCGCTTGTAGTTGCCGGCCTCAGGATGCCCCTCGGGCAAGGTGCCCATGAAGTAGCCGTGGATGTTCTCCTCGGCCATGATGTAGGTGCCCCAGGGCGTCACGCCGCCGGCGCAGTTGTTGATCGTTCCGAAGACGCGGGTGCCGGTGGCGTCGGCGTTGGTCTTCAGGCGGTCGTGGCCCGCGGCGGGACCCGACAGCGCCATCTCGGTCATCGCGGTGATGCGGCGGTTCTTGGCGCCGTCGCGCACCACCTGCCACTTGGCTGCATCCTTCCGGATTTCGACCACGGTGCCGCCGTGGGCGGCCATCTCGATGTCGACGCGGGTCTTGTCGGCCGGAGCGATCTCCAGCTCCTTGACGAGTTTTGCCGGGTCCTTCTTGTCGGCCTTCTCGACCACCTGAACGATCCCCGGGAACATCAGGTGCTCGTTGGTGTATTCGTGGTTCACGACGAGATAGCCGTGTGTGGACGAGCCGTCGATCGGGATGAAGCCGACATAGTCGTTGTTGTAGCCGAACTGGCGCGCCTGAGCCTCCGGCGTCTGGTGGTTCGGATCGAAGGCCGGGCTGTCGGGAAACAGGGCGTCGCCCCAGCGCAGGAGGACGTCGGCGTCGTAGCCCTCGGCGACATGGTGGTGCTCGTCGATGCCGGCCTCGACTTCCGGAAAGTCGAAGCGCGTCGTCGAGGCCGCGCGGGCGTGCTCGGCCGAGATCAGCGCCATCGGGCTGACCGTCGCGGCGATCGCGGTGGCGGCGAGCGAGCCGCGCAGGAAGTCTCGGCGCGAGAAGCGCGCGGCGATGATCTCGCCCATCGTGCGGTTCGCGGTCGGGTTCAGGCCCTCGCCCTCGGCATCCTCGAGGCGGCTGGTCGGAAACGCGGCGTGGCGCGGCGTGACGTGCTCGTTCATCGGAGCGGTCCCTTATCCCTTGGAACGGTTCCAGGTCGCCCTAGGGAGCCAAGATCACAGAGCGATGACAGGCGGGCCGGCGGCACCCGTCCTCACGGGGGTGTGAAGTGGGAACTGTGACGGCGCATGCCGCGTCCGGTCCGCAGGAAGGCCGCGATCCCGTGGCCCGGCTCCCTTGAGGATACGACGCTCATGACGCCACCCGTCCGCCCCGCGCTCGCTGCGGCATTCCTCGCCTTTGCCGCCCTGCCGGCCCACGCGCAGGACGCCAGCGCCCCTCAGCCGCCCGTGCCGTCCGTGACGAGCGAGTCCGAAACGCAGGATTCCGGGGTCGGCGACCTCGAAACCGCCGAGTGGATCGGCAAGCCGGTGGTGAGTTCGGACCAGAAGGCCGTCGGCACGCTGCGCGAGGTCCGAATGGCCAGCGACACCGCCGATGCCGGCCTCCTCATCGTGGAGCGCGACGGCGGCGCGGTGGTGGAAGTTCCGATGCAGGGCGCGGCCTTCGACGGGACGTCGGTCGTGGTCACGCCGCTTGCGGACGCCATCACCGCCAACTGATCGGGAGACGAAAAAGGCCGGGCGCCCATAGGACGCCCGGCCTTTTCGGAAGACTTGCGGACCTCAGTTCGAGCCGAGGCACAGCACAGGATAGATCGAGTCCTGCACCTTGGCGGTTGCATCCGGCACACTTTCGAGCGCCGCCGAGGCATCGGCGGTCTCGAAGGCGACGTGGTGGGTCTGGAGGAAGCGGGCGGCGGCATCCGGGCGGATCGCGAAGTTGATCGACTGCGGGATGTCGCCTGTAAGATCGGCCACCGCGACGGCGTTGAGCTTGGCGGTGACGACGCCGACGACACGGCCAGCCAGATCGACCAGCGGGCCGCCGGAATTGCCGGGTTGCACGGGCGCCGAGATTTGCAGGTAGTTCGCGTCGTTCATCAGGCCCATCAGCGACGAGACATTGCCGCGCGTCACGTTCAGGCTGTCGGCAAGGATCGAGCGCAGCGGGAAGCCGAGCGCCAAGACGTCCTCGCCGAGGCGCGGCTTGCCGGCGACGATCGGAAGCGGCTTGCCGACCTTGGCATCGACCTTCAGGAGCGCGAGGTCGTGGTCCTCGTCGACCACCACCTTGGACGCCGCGCCGAGGTCGCCGACCAGCACCGTCTTGCAGGCCTTGGCGACATGGGCGTTGGTCAGGAGCCAGCCGTCCTTCGACACCACGAAGCCGGTACCCGACGAGTCGAAGCCCGGCGAGGGATTGGCGAGCGACGGCGATTCGGCCTTCGGCGTCGAGGCCTTGGCATGCTCGCCCTCGCCGAACGCGACGCCCTCGGCCCGGCCGCTCTCGAAGAGGCGCGCCATCGGGCCGACGTCGCCCGAGCGCGGCTCGCCCGCGAAGGGCTCGACGGACTCGGCTGCGACCTGCGCGTAAGGGGCGATCACCGAGGCATGCGCCGCGTTCCAGGCGACCGAGAAGCCGCGCAGGTCGCTGCCGCGGCCGGAGAAGCGGATCAGGAAGTCGCGGCCGTCCTCGTGGCCGCGGATGGTGAAGCCGTCGTTGGCCTTCGAGGCCTCGCTCACCGTCTTGTTCGGCCCGGTCTGCGACAGGACGCCGTAGACGCCGTCGAGCGTGTAGCCTTCCTTGGAGAAGCGCACGGTCTCGATCTCGACGCCGCCGTCGTCCGAGCGCCAGAGGCTGCCGACCTCGGTCTCGCCGACCGGGGCGACCACGTTGCCGGGCAGGCCGAGGCGCACGCCCGTCGCCTCGTCGGTCACCTGCACGAAACCGGCGGCGTCGCGCGCAGCGTCGCTCTTCTCGATCACGAGCTTCAGAAAAGCGTCGTCCATGACGCCGTCGGCAGCTAGGCCATGGCGGGCCTGGAAGTCGCGCACGGCGCGCAGCGTCTGCGGTCCGATGCGCCCGTCGAACGGCCCGGCATAATCGCCGGTCCAGGTCAGGCGGTGCTGAAGACCCGTTCGGAACGCGAGATCGGTGTGCTGGTTGTAGAGGGTCGCGAGGTCGGCCTCGGCGCTGCTTGCGGCCATGGCCGGAGCACTCACAGCCACGGGTGCCGCGCATAGTAGCAGGCCTGCCAGAACCGCCGTCGTCACGCCGCGCATCGCCGTTGCCCCCGTTCCATCACTCGCGGAAGAAACGCAGCACAACCCGTTTCGATCCCGCGCATTAAACATTTGTCAAGCTTTGGATCGGCCGATTTTCCGGTTGGTTTCCGGAACGTGTGGAAAACCGGGCGAATCGAAGCCAAATGCCGTGGCCGGACGTCGATGGATTCAGGCGTGCGGCAGGTGTCCCGACGCCTCGTCCTGCCCGAGTTCGGCGCCCGCGATCTTCTCGCCGCGCCGGATCAGCTTTTCGGTGGAGATCAGGATCTGGTCGACGTCGCGCGTGGTCTGGCCGAGGTGGGTCTTCAACGCCGCGACCCGCGCGTCGAGCCGCTGCAGGTCCTCCGACAGGAGGACCACCTCGCGCTGGATGAGACCCGCCTCGCGCCGCATGCGCTGGTCCTTCAGAAGCGCCTTCACCACCTCGATCGACAGCATCAGGAGCGAGGGCGAGACGATCACCACGCGCGCGCGATGCGCCCGCTGGATGATGTCGCCGAAATGCTCGTTGATCTCGGCAAAGACCGATTCCGACGGCACGAAGATGAAGGCGGTGTCCTGCGTCTCGCCGGGCAGGAGGTACTTCTCCGACACGGCGCGCACGTGCACCTCCATGTCGCGGCGGAGGCGCGCGGCTGCGACGTCCCGCGCCTCGTCGCTCGGCGCTTCGCGAAACGCGGTCCAGGCCTCCAGCGGGAACTTCGCGTCCACCACCAGCGCCGGCGCGCCGTTCGGCATCGGGATCAGGCAGTCCGGCCGCTTGCCGTTCGAGAGCGTCGCCTGGAACGAGTAGGCGCCCGGCGGCAGGGCGTCCATGACGATCGCCTCCATCCGCGCCTGTCCGAAGGCGCCGCGCGCCTGCTTGTTGGCGAGGATGTCCTGCAGCCGCACGACCTCGCCGGCGAGCCCCTGGATCTGCCCCTGCGCCCTGTCGATCACCGCCAGCCGCTCGGCGAGCCTCGACAACGTCTCGCCGGTGCGCGCCTGCGCCTCCGTCAGGGAGTGGCCGACGCGCTGCCCCATGCCGTCGAGCCGCTCCGACACGGCCCGGGCGAGATCGGCCTGCCGCGCGCCCAGCATCTCGCCCATCGACTGGACGCGACCGGCAAGCTCCGCCTGCGCCTGCAGGATGTCCTGCGCGGTCTCGCCCTCGCGGCCCGGACGATGCCAGACCAGCCGGGCGAGGACCGCCAGGGCGGCCAGCACGAGCAGCGCCTCGCCCCACGACAAGACGATGCCGAACGGGGCGGCCAGCGGACGGTCGAGAAAGGCGGCGAGGGCGGAGAATTCCATTGTTCCGAGGCTAGCCGATTCGGCGGGGGCGAGCCAGATCAAAACGGGAACATGCAGGTGCTGTTGACCGCTTCGCGGCTTGCGATTACCTGACGCCCATGAGCGTCAAGCCCCTTGTCATCCTGCCCGATCCGATCCTGCGCCGCGCCTCCGAGCCGGTGTCCCGCGTCGACGACGCGCTGAAGCGTTTCACCGACGACATGCTGGAGACGATGTACGATGCGCCCGGCATCGGTCTTGCCGCGATCCAGGTCGGCGAGCCACTTCGCATCGTGACGATCGACCTGTCCAAGGAAGACGATCCGGAAAAGGCGCCGCAGGTCTTCCTGAACCCGGAGATCCTCACCTCGTCGGACGAGCGCTCGGTCTACGAGGAGGGGTGCCTCTCGATCCCCGACTACTACGCCGAGGTCGAGCGGCCGGCCAAGGTCACGGTGCGCTATCTCGGCCTCGACGGGAAGACGCACGAGATCGAGGCCGACGGCCTCTTGGCCACCTGTCTCCAGCACGAGATCGACCATCTCAACGGCGTGCTCTTCATCGACTACATCTCGAAGCTGAAGCGCGACATGGTGATCCGCAAGTTCTCCAAGGCGTCGAAGCGCGGCGGCGCGTGAGCCGCCGATGACCCTTCGCCTCGTCTTCATGGGAACGCCGGACTTCTCGGTCCCCACCTTGCGTGCGCTTCACGAGGCGGGTCACGGGATCGCCGCCGTCTACACCCAGCCGCCCCGTCCCGCCGGCCGCCGCGGTCTCGAAACCGTGGCCTCGCCCGTCGAGCGCGAGGCGCGCGGCCTGGGTCTTCCCGTTCGCAGCCCGGTGTCGCTGAAGGGCGCCGAGGAGCAGGCGGCCTTTGCCGCACTCCGGGCCGATGTCGCCGTGGTCGTCGCCTACGGTCTTCTCCTGCCGAAGCCGATCCTCGAGGCGCCGCGCTTCGGGGCGCTGAACGGCCACGGCTCGCTCCTGCCGCGCTGGCGGGGCGCCGCGCCCATCCAGCGGGCGATCGAGGCGGGCGACGTGGTGACCGGCATGATGGTGATGGGCATGGAGGCCGGGCTCGACACCGGTCCCGTCGCGCTGACTGAGGAGATCGCGATCGGGCCGACCGACACGGCGCGCGAGGTGCACGACCGCCTGTCGGCGGCCTCCGCCACGCTGATGGTCGAGGCGATGGCCCGGCTCGAGGACGGCTCGCTCCCTTTCGAGACGCAGGACGCGATCGCCGCACGGACGGGCCGCGAGGTGAAATACGCCGCCAAGATCGAGAAGGGCGAGGCCGCCGTCGACTGGTCGCGGCCCGCCGCCGAAATCGCGCGGCGCATCAACGCCTTCTCGCCCTTTCCGGGCGCCTGGACGACATTCGGTGGCGAGCGGCTGAAGCTTCTGCGCGCGGTGGCCGAAGAGGGCCGGGGCGAGGCGGGCACGGCGCTCGACGACGCGCTGCTGGTGGCAGCCGGCGAGGGGGCGGTGCGGCTTCTCGAGGTGCAGAAGGCCGGCGGCAAGGCGAGCGACGCGGCGGGTTTCCTGCGCGGCGCGAACGTGCCGGCCGGCACGCGCTTCGGCGCCTGACCCGATGCCCCGCTACAAGCTGACCATCGAATACGACGGCTCGACCTATTGCGGCTGGCAGCGCCAGAAGAACGGCATCTCCGTGCAGGAGACCGTGGAACGGGCGCTTTTCGCCTTCTGCGGCGAGGAGGTGACGCTGTTCGGCGCCGGGCGCACGGATGCCGGCGTCCATGCGACGGGGCAGGTCGCCCATGTCGACATCGCCAAGCGCTGGAAGACCGATACGGTGCGCGACGCGCTCAATGCCTACCTCCGCGAGGAGGGGGGGGTCGCGATCCTCGCCGCCGAAGAGGTGCCCGACGCGTTCGACGCGCGCTTCTCGGCGAGCAAGCGGCACTATCTCTATCGCATCCTCAACCGCCGCCCGCCGCCCTCGATCCTGAAGGGACAGGTCTGGTGGGTCTGGCGACCGCTCGACGTCGAGGCGATGGACCGGGCCGCCAAGCGGCTTCTCGGCACCCACGACTTCAACACGTTCCGCTCGGTGAACTGCCAGGCGAAGAACCCCGTGCGCACGCTGGAGCGGCTCGACGTCGTGGCCGCGCCGGGCGGCGAGGTGCATCTCCACGCCTCCGCGCAGTCCTTCCTGCACAACCAGATCCGCTCCTTCGCGGGCTCGCTGAAGCTCGTCGGCGAGGGGCGCTGGAGCGAGGGCGATCTCGTCGCGGCGCTGGAGTCGCGCGACCGCAAGCGCTGCGGCCCCGTCGCTCCGCCGGACGGGCTCTACCTCACCCGCGTCGACTACGCGCCGGAGGCGACCTGGGGCGTGCCGCGCACCGCGCCGGGATCGCCTGGCCTATCCGACCGCCACGCCGAAGAGATCGGAGACGGCGGCGAAGGAGAGGAGTGAGACGAAGATCATCATCGTCACGATGGCGACCGCGAGTGGGATGTCGCAGCTCGTCGCCACCGCGATCAGCCGCACCGTCAGCCCGATCGACAGGAGCGCGATGACGAGGCCGAGAACTTGGGTCAACTCGCTCGGCCCCCCGAAGAGGAGGATGAGGAAGAAGGGCGAGAAGACCCAGGTCAGGAACGCCCCGCCCCAGTTCACCGCGACGACGAACGGTACCATGCGCCGCTCGAAGCCGATGTGCCGCGCGGCGATGCCGACGAGGAAGAGCGGCAGGAGCCAGGCCGTCAGGTCGGCCAGCGCATGGGCGGCCAGCGCCGTGACGGGGTTCGCCGCGCTGAAGCCGCGCTCGACGCGCTCGAATTCGAGCCAGGAAAGCGCGGTCGGCGGCAGGGCGACGACCAGCGCCGCGAAGGAGCGCCAGAACCCGTCCGCCGACAGGTCGAACCGGTCGAGGCCGCGACGGTCCCCGGCCATCAGGCGCCAGGCGCCGGTGAAATAGCGCCCGATCTCGGGCAGCGTCGGCAGGAAGTCAGGACTGGGCGGCGAACCAGCGGGCAACGAAGGTTTCATAGATGGCCGTCAGCGTTTCGAGGTCCGAGAGGGCGACCCTCTCATTGGCCATATGCATGGTGGCGCCCACAAGGCCGAATTCCACCACCGGGCAGTGGTTCTTGATGAAACGCGCGTCCGAGGTGCCCCCGGAGGTCGAAAGTTCGGGCCGGCGCCCCGTCACCGTCTCCACCGCCACTGAGAGCGCCTGCGTCAGGGGCCCGGGCGCCGTCACGAAGACGTCCGAAACCGGCTCGCGCCACGAAATCTCGTAAGGCGCGCCGCCAAGCGCCGCTTCGATCCGCCGCAGCAGCTCGGCGCGCAGCGTCTCCGGCGACCAGCGGTCGTTGAAGCGCACGTTGAAGGCGATGGTGACGCGGCCCGCGATGACGTTGGTCGCCGCGTTGCTGGTATCGACCGCGGTGATCTCGAGGTTCGAGGGCTGGAACGCCTCGCTGCCCCGATCGAGCGCCGGCTCGTTCAGGGCGTCGACCGCGGCGGCGAGGCGGCGCATCGGATTGTCGGCGAGGTGCGGATAGGCGACGTGGCCCTGCCGGCCGAGAAGCGCGAGACGCCCCGACAGCGAGCCGCGCCGCCCGATCTTGATCATGTCGCCGAGCGCCTGCGGGTTGGTGGGCTCGCCGACGAGGCAGGCGTCGAACCGTTCGCCCCGCGCTTCGGCGAACTCGAGAAGCTTCACCGTGCCGTTGATCGCCGGTCCCTCCTCGTCGCCGGTGATCAGCAGGGAGACGCGGCCCCTGTCCAGCGCGCCGCGCGCGTCGAGCCGCGCCAGCGCGGCGACGAAGCAGGCGATGCCGCCCTTCATGTCCACCGCGCCGCGCCCGAACATCTCGCCGTTCTCGACCGCCCCGGAGAACGGGCCGTGCCGCCAGTCCGCCTCGGGCCCCGGCGGCACGACGTCCGTGTGGCCGGCAAAGCAGAGATGCGGCCCCGTCTCGCCGCGCCGCGCCAGAAGGTTCTCGACGTCCGGCGTGCCGGCATCCGCGAACACCGGGCGCTCGATCGCAAAGCCCAGGGGAGCCAGGAGCGTGGAGAGTTCAGCGAGCGCGCCGCCTTCGTCCGGCGTCACGGACGGACAGCGCAGGAGGCGCAGGAGATTCGCGGCGGGATCGATGGGAAGCGTCGTCATGGCGTCCGGTTTAGCGCCCGCGACCGGGCTCGGATACGATTTTTCCACCTGTCCCGGAACCTTTCGTCGCAGGAGCGGGCCGACGAATCATCGCGCGGATTCAGTCGGATAGTGTGGCGCGATCCTGTCTGGAATCTGTCAAGCTTGCCCGAAGCGCACGAATCCAACTTCTATGGGGTGGTGTTTTTCGGTCACGTTGCGCTAACCTTCGTGAACGCTTCGTAACCTTTCCCCCATTCCCGCCACGTTTCGGCCGGGTTTGGGAGGGCAAGGACGAGGTCGAGGGAAACGGCTGTGGGGACCTTGCATGATTGATCAGCGGGCTGTGGGAGCCCGGAGCGCGTGTGTGCGTTCCGGCCGGATGGTTTCGGTCGCCGGACTGGCGCTCCTCGCACCGTTGATCCTGTCGGCCTGCGTGTCGGACGGCGACCGGATGGCCGGCACCGCCGACATGACCCCGAAGTCCGCCAAGGTGGCCGACGCCGCCCCGGCCTCCACAGCGTCTGAAACGTCCGCCGCGACGACCCGTTCCGTGGTCGAGATCGCCGCCAACGATCGCGGCCCGAGCCGCGTGATCCTGCCGACGGACCGCCCGGACATGGGCGCGGTTCAGGTCGCCGAGGCGAAGGGCGGCCGCGTCGTCCATGTCGCGGCGGCTGCGCCGTCGGCCCCCGCCGTCTCGGCTTCGGCCGCGGCGCCGGTGGCCGAGGCGCCCGGCATCGCCTCGCGGGCGATCGACACCGCCGTCGCCGCGCATGAAACCGTGAAGGGCGGCGTCGCCGCCGCCAAGGACACCGTGGTCGCCGGCGCTTCGGCTGTCGGATCGGGCGCGGTCTATGTCGCTTCCGCCGGCGCACGCACCGTGCGCGACGCGGCCAAGGCGATCGGCGACACGATCACCGGCGATCCGAAGATGGACCGCATGATCGAGAAGGCCGCCGACGACAACGACATTCCCCGCGAACTCGCCTATGCCGTGGTGCGGGTGGAAAGCCACTACAACCCGCGGGCCCGCGGCTCCGGCGTCTACGGCCTCTCCCAGATCAAGCCGGCCACCGCGCGCGGCCTCGGCTTCGACGGGCCGGCGGAAGCCCTCCTCGACCCCGAGACCAACCTTCGCTACGGCATGCGCTACCTGAAGGGCGCCTGGGAGCAGGGCAACGGCGACGTCTGCCAGACCGCGATGAAGTACAAGGGCGGCCACCGCACCACGGTGATGTCGAAGTCCGCCAGCGTCTACTGCTCCAACGTCAAGCGCCACATGGCCGCGATCCGCGCCCGCAAGTCGCCTGCCATGGGCGGCGAGGCGCCGACGCTGGTCGCCGCCGTCGAGCCCACCGTGCGCTCCGGCATGATCGCGCGCGAAGTCGCCGCCCAGCCGGCCGCCGCGCGCAAGGCCGTGGCCATCGCCATGGCGCCGGACGCCGCAGCGCCCGCCACCAATGCCGCCGCCGCCGTCCTCACCGTGCCGGCCGCCAGCGCGCCGGTGCCGGTCGCACGGCCCGTGCGCGTCGCCGAGAACGCGCCGCGCCCGGCGAGCCCCAAGGCATCCGACGGCTCGATCGGGGTCGGCTCGATGGTGGGCGGGCGCGTCGTGCGCCGCGAGCAGCCCGATGTCGGCCGGTTCGGCGATGCGTTCGATGCCAGCGCGCCCGCCAGCGCGGCACCCGCAGGCGGCCTCGGCTTCAACTGAGCCGGTCACGAGGTTTCTATGAAAAAGGCCCGGAGCGCTGAGCTCCGGGCCTTTTTCGTTGGCAGACGGTCTTGCGCGGCGCGTCAGGCGCGCAGGAGATCGTTGATCGAGGTCTTGGAGCGGGTGCGCTCGTCGACGCGCTTGACGATCACGGCGCAGTAGAGCGCCGGGCCCGCCTCGCCGTTGCCCATCGCCTTGCCCGGCAGCGAGCCGGCGACGACGACGGAGTAGGGCGGCACCTCGCCGTAGGTGATCGAGCCCGTCTCGCGGTCGACGATCTTGGTCGACTGGCCGATGAAGACGCCCATGCCGAGCACCGAGCCCTCGCGCACGATGCAGCCCTCGACCACCTCGGAGCGGGCGCCGATGAAGCAGTTGTCCTCGATGATCGTCGGGCCGGCCTGCAGCGGCTCGAGGACGCCCCCGATGCCGACGCCGCCCGACAGGTGGACATGCGCGCCGATCTGCGCGCAGGAGCCGACCGTCGCCCAGGTGTCGACCATCGTGCCTTCGCCGACCGAGGCGCCGAGGTTGACGAAGCTCGGCATCAGGATGGCGTTCCGGCCGATATGGGCCGAGCGGCGCACGATGGCGCCCGGCACCGCGCGAAAGCCGGCCTCGCGAAAGCGGGCCGCGTCCCAGCCGTCGAACTTCGAGGGCACTTTGTCCCACCAGGTCGAGCCGCCGGGGCCGCCCGCGATGGGCTCCATGTCGTTGAGGCGGAACGACAGGAGGACCGCCTTCTTCAGCCACTGGTGGACGGTCCAGGTGCCGTCGTCCCCGCGCGTCGCGACCTTCGCCTCGCCGCGATCGAGAAGGCCGAGCGCCGCGTCCACCGCCTCGCGGACCTCGCCCGTCGTGTCCGGGGAGATGGCGTCGCGCCGGTCGAACGCGGCTTCGATCGTGGCTTCGAGGTCGGCGTGGGCGGCAGCGGACATGGGGCTTCGTCTCCGGTCTGGGGGTGGGGGAGGGATCGCGCCTCTCCTAGAGGCAGCGCGGGAGGGGCACAAGGCTTGCCCCTGTCCCGCATCTGTCTCTAAACCCTCGAAGCTCTAGCAGGGCACGCGACAGGCAGGCGGACATGGCCGACGACGATACGACGAACACCGGCCCCGCGCCGGCGGCACCGGCCGGGACCTGGGTCCCCTTTCCCTCGTCCGGCGACGACAAGAAGCGCCAGGAGGGCAAGCCGAGGACGCCGCAGACGCTCTCGCCGACCTACCGTCTCGCCTACGACGATCCGGACTTCCTGACCTCGGAGGCGACGCGCGGCGTGCGCCTGCAGCTCGAACTGATGAAGCCGGAGCTCGCACTGATCGAGGCCGGGATCCTGTCCACCGTGGTGCTGTTCGGCGGCGCGCGCATCCCCGAGCCCGGCAAGGCCGCCTGGGCGGCGCGCAACGAGGGCCAGAAGGCGCGCCTCGAGGCGAACAGCCGTTATTACGAGGAGGCGAGACGCTTCGCGCGCCTCGCCTCGCAGCACTCGGCCAACTCGTCGGGCGGCAAGGAGTTCGTGATCGTCACCGGCGGCGGGCCGGGGGTGATGGAAGCCGGCAACCGGGGCGCCGCCGATGTCGGCGCCGTGTCGATCGCGCTTAACATCACCCTGCCGCACGAGCAGGCGCCCAACCCCTACGCCACGCCCGAGCTCTGCTTCAACTTCCACTACTTCGCCACGCGCAAGATGCACTTCCTGTTCCGCGCCAAGGCGATGGCGATCTTTCCCGGCGGCTTCGGCACGCTGGACGAACTCTTCGAGGCGCTGACCCTGATCCAGACCGGGCGCATGGCGCGCATCCCGGTTCTCCTCTTCGGGGCCGCGTTCTGGCGCCGGCTCGTCGACTTCGAGTTCCTGGCCGAGGAGGGAACGATCGCGCCCGCCGATCTCGACCTCTTCCGCATGGTCGATACGGCCGAGGAGGGATGGGAGGCGATCCGCGGCTTCTACGGCTTCTGACGCCCGGAGGAACCCGCATCCCCGGCTTCCGTTTGGTTCGGGACCTGGATCAACGCGCGGAGACGGACGATGGGCGGCGAAGACACCGATTCGGAAATGATGCGGCGACAGCAGGCGATGGACGTCGCCGAGACGATCCCGCCGGACGAGACGCGCGAGCGCCGTCCGCCCTCCAACAGCGACCCGTCGAGCGCTGCAGCGCGCACTGCCGCGAAGGCCGGCAGCGCCGGCGCCGCCGAGTGGGCGGAGGACGCCGTTCTGCGCCAGAATCAGGCAGGCCTGCCGCAGGCCGGTGCGGCCGGCGAGCGCCCTGCTCGCAGCGGCGGCGTTCCGGACGGCTCGATGGCCAGTCCCGGCCGCTTGCTGCTCGGCGATTGATCACGATGGCGTCGGATTGATCGCGAGCGATGGAACGCCTCCGCGATTCGGCTCGTTAGCCGACCTGAGAACTGCCGCTGCAGCATTCGGCTCGGCGGCGGATATTCACGGGAGACCCGCATGAGCGACTATCGGAACTTCGGCGATCGCAACCGTTCGCGCTACGACGACGAGCGCAACGGCAGCCTCAACGAGCGCGACGCGCGACGCCGCGCCGCCTATGGCGAGCGCGACGCCTACGGTGAGTGGGACCGCGACAACTATGGCCAGAACACCGAGACCGGCTACGGCCGCGAGCGCACCAACGCCGACCGTTACGGCTCCTACGCGCGCAACAGCAGCCAGTCGTCCTTCGGCGGCGCCTACGACGACCGCTATGAGCGCAACGACGGCTACCGCGACCAGCGTTCGAGCTACGGCCCCAGCCGCTATGCCGGCCGCAACGACTACGGCCAGACCTCGTCCTACGACGACTACGCCAACCGTGACCGCTACCGCCAGACCTCCGGCTACGGCCGCGACTATGCGAGCGACCGCGGCTACGGCTCGTCCTCTTACGACACCGCCCGCGGCGAAGACCGCGGCTTCATCGAGCGCGCCGGCGACGAGATCGCCTCGTGGTTCGGCGACCGTGACGCCGAGCGCCGTCGCGAGGCTGACAAGCAGTTCGGCGGCCGCGGCCCGAAGGGCTACACCCGTTCGGACGATCGCATCCGCGACGACATCAACGACCGCCTGACCGACGACCACTACATCGACGCCTCGGACATCGAGGTGACGGTGAAGGATCGCGAGGTCACACTGGCTGGACACGTGCCGACGCGCGACCAGAAGCGCCGGGCGGAGGATCTGGTCGAGCGCATCTCGGGCGTCGGCCACGTGCAGAACAACCTGCGCGTCGAGACCGGCTCGGGCGGCCTCTTCGGGACCAGCTCGACCACCGCGACCTCGACGACCGGCTCGACCTCGACGACGGGCGAGATCGGCGGCGCGCGCGCCTGGAGCACCGACACGACGGTGAAGACCATCTCGTAACAACGGCGCGCCGGGCTGTCGTCCCGGCGACCCGACCGACGGACCCCGGTGCGGCGACGCGCCGGGGTTCTTGCGTCGGAAGACGTTGCGGCCGTCAGGCGGCGGCGCGGATGCGGCGCAGGAACGCCGTCAGGTCGTCGGTGACGAAGTCGATATGGGCCCCCTCGCGGCCCTCGTGCTCCCAGGCGTCGCCGAGCGTCGTCTCGAAATTCTCCGGCACGATCAGGACTGTGCGCATGCCGAGGCGCTTGGGCACCTCGAGATTGCGCGCAAGATCCTCGAACATGGCCGCGCGCCCCGTGTCGATCCGGTGGAGGCCCATGAACTTGTCGTAGGTCTCGGCGGCGGGCTTCGGGATGAGGCCGGCTGCCACGATGTCGAAGACGTCCTCGAAATGCTCGAAGATGCCGAGCTGGCGCGCGGTGCGCTCGGCATGGCCCCGGTCGCCGTTGGTGAAGATGAACTTGCGACCCGGCAGGGCCGCGATCTCGGCGCCGAGCTCGGGATTGGGCGCGAGCCACGAGTAGTCGATGTTGTGGACGTAGGCGAGGAAGGCGTCCGGGTCGATGCCGTGCACCTCCATCAGCCCGCGCAGCGTGGTGCCGTACTGGCGATAGAAATCCTTCTGGACACCCTTCGCCTCGTCGCGCGGCACCGACAGGAGTTCGGC
Source organism: uncultured Aureimonas sp. (assembly GCF_913775355.1). Classification (GTDB taxonomy): domain Bacteria; phylum Pseudomonadota; class Alphaproteobacteria; order Rhizobiales; family Rhizobiaceae; genus Aureimonas. The sequence continues at coordinate 780 of NZ_CAJYIU010000230.1, read as the reverse complement.
CACGTAGTCCGTCATCCGCTCGTCGATCTGAGAGAACAGGTCGGTTCGGCGGGGATAGAGCGTGTTGTCGAGGTCGAAGACCCAGGTGTCGACATGGGAGAAGTCGGCGGGTTCGGCGTCGCGTGTGCGGCCGATCGAGGTGTCGGTGCTGGTCATGGCCTCATTCGGCATGGGAGCGGCGCGCCGTCAACGCCTAAGCGCGGGATCAGTAGATGAAGGCGGCGCGAAGAAGGGTGGCGTTGATCCGCTCGCCCCGGTCCGGCCCCTCGACGGTCCGGCTGTGGACGTGCGTCGCGGTGAAGCGGAGCTGGTCGATCGGATACCAGTTGGCGATGGCGGTGGCGGCGAACTCGGCGCCCGCCTCCGGCCCGTCGTCGGTGAGGTCGAGATAGTCGAGCCGGCCGCCGATCTCCAGCGCGCCGAAGCCACCGTCGCCGAGACCCCGGCTCGGCTCCACCTGCTCGAAGATGCCGGACTTGGCATCGTAGGCGCGGTGGTCGGGCGTCAGGAACACCAGCGCGCCGAGATAGCCGCCATGGGCCGTCGTCCCGCGCCGTCCGAACCCCTCGGCATGCAGCACCATGTATTGGCTCTGCAGGGTGAAGCGGCCGAGCGTCGCGGCAAGCTCAAGGTTGGCGCCTTGCGTCCGGCCCTTCGGCTCGAAGTCCTCGGTGGAGACGAGCGAGGCGGACACGAAGTCGACGCCCGCGCCGCCCGACAGCGAGAAGGCCTCCTGCCGGTCGAACCCGGCCGACAGGCCGAGGCCGAGATGCACGGCGT
>NZ_CAJYIU010000229.1 GCF_913775355.1 uncultured Aureimonas sp. | reverse complement strand
CTGCGCGCCGAGCCCGCCTTTCGCCTGCGGCTGCCCGACGAGTTCGCCGACGGTCGGCTGCACGAGGTCGAGATCCATGCCGACGGCCAGCCGCTGCCCGGCGGCCCGGTCGCGGTTCTCGCCTTCGCCGATACGCTCAACGCCCATCTCGACGCACGGGCCGAGACCGAGGGCGAGCGGTTGCGCGGCGAGCGCTTCGACCGCTGGTTTCCGAACGGCGTGCCGTTCACCGACTTCGAGCGCTGGGAGGCGCGGTTTCCGCTTCTCCCGAGGCCGCGTCTCGGCACCTCGCCCGTCGCGGTCGCCCTCGTCGGCGAGGACGGCGCGGAGGCGAGCCTTGCCGCGCCCGCGCTCGATGCGCTCGGCGACTGGATCGGCGTCGTTCTGCCGGAGCGCGACGGCGGCTTCGAGCCCGCCGATCTCGAAGGGTTCCTCGAGGGCGAGGCGGCCGACTGCGAGGCGGTGCTGGTGATGCCGGCCGGAACGCTCGCCCGCCCTGGCGGGCCGGAGCGTCTGGTGGAGGCGCTCCTCGCGGATCCCGGCGCTGCGATCGCCTTCGGCGATCGCCTCCTGATGCTGGAGGGAGGCGAGCCGGCGCCGTTGGCCGCCACCGCCTTCGACCACGAGCGCGCGCTGGAGCAGGGCTGCGCGGGCGCGCCCTTCGCGATCCGTCGCGCGGCAGCGCTCGCAGCCCTCGAGGCCGGTGCCGGCGACGCCGATCGCCTGTTCCTGCATCCGCTCGACCGGGCTCTCTCGGGCGCGGCGCGCCATCTCCACGTGCCGGGCTTCGGCTTCACCGTCCCGCCCGCCGCGCCCGGCTCGACGGACCGCCTGGCGGCGGCGGTGCGCGCGCATCTGGCCGCGCGTGGGCTCGCCGCGACGATCGAGCCCCGCCCGCCGGCGAGTCTTCCCGCCGTGCGGGTCCGGCGCGAGCCGCTGCCCGGCGCCTGTTCGATCCTTCTCGATGCCGGCTGGCATGACGAGGCGGCGGTCGCCGCCGCCCTGGAGGCGCTGGAGCCGACGCGCCGCCGACGCGCGGCGACGGTCCTCGTGTCCTCGCCGCGCCTCGACAGCGCGGCGCTCGCGCGCCTGCGCCTCGGCGGGGTCGAGGCGGAAGGCGCCGCACCCGGCCGCTCGCCGGCTCGCCGCTTAAGCGATGCCGCGGCGAGACTGTCCAGCGAGGCGCTCTGCCTTCTGTCGGTAGGCGTCACGCCGCTCGACGACCGCTGGCTGGGCGAGCTTCTCGGCCGCCTCGCCGATCCCGCGACCGGCCTCGCGGCGCCGCTTCTCGTCGGTCGCGCCGGCGACATCGTCGAGGCGGGTCTCGCCCTCGAACTCGGCACCGCGCCGCGCCCGCGCTATCGCGGCCGGGGCGCGGAGGACCCCGGTCACGGCGACGGCCTCGTCGTCGCCCACCAGGTCTCGGCCGTCGGCAGCCGCGCCTTCGCGACGCGGCGGGCGGACTTCCTGGCGCTCGGCGGGTTCGATTCCGTCCTGTTCCCGCGCCACCTCTACTCAGCCGACTATGCGCTGAAGCTTCAGGCGCTGGGGCGCCGCGTCGTGCTCGCGCCGGACGCGCGTCTCCTTTGCGAAGCGCCGGTGGACGAGGCGGCCGGTGGGCTGGCCGGGCCTGCGCTGCAGCGCGAGATCGACACGCTCTCGGTGCGCTGGGCTGATGTCGCGGCCGCCGATCCGTTCACGAGCCCGCTCCTGCGACGCGGCGGCGACGGGTTCGACGGCCTCGCCTGGCCGCCGGGCGACCTCGCGCCGCGCTCGGGGCTGGTTCCCCCGCCGCGCGCTGTCGCGCCCGGCTGGTAACGCCGCAGCCCGCCGTCAGAACAGGATGTCGTCGAAGTCGTCCTCGGCTGGGGCGGCAGTGGCGGGCGCCGCAGCGGCGCCCGTCTCGCCGCTCGAGCCCCCGAGCGCGGCGGCAAAGACGCTGCGCTCCTCCTTCATCGTGTAGCCGGCGCACAGGAGCGCATCGAGACGCGCGGCCTCCCCGGCCGGGAGTTCGCCGGCCGCAGGCGCGGCGGCGAGCGAGGCGATCGCGGCTGACAGCGCCCGCATCATCGCCGTGCCCTCCTCGTGCAGCGACATCATCTCGAGGACCGCGCGGATCTCGTCGCCCATGCCGCCGGCGGCCTCGGCGCTGGCAGCGAGCGCGCGCGCGCTTTCGGCCTCGGCGCTGGCAAGGCCGGTGCAGGCCGTGGTGAGGTTGCGGTCCACCGAGGCTTCCGCCTCGGCGATCGCCGGCAGGAGGCGGCCGGCAAGGTCCTGCGTGGCCGCGGCCGCGCGCTCGGTGCCGACACGGATCACGTCGACCTCCTCGCGCGCCTGCGAGGACTGCTCGCGGATCACGCGGGCGATGTAGCCGATCGTCTCGTCGCCGCCCTCGACATGGGCGGCCTGGATCGCGGCGTTGAGGCCGGCGAGGTTGAGGTGGAACTCGAGCCCGGTCATCTGGTCGGTCATCTCGATGAGATGGGCGGTGCGCTCGACGCTGCGCGACAGGCTGGCGGCGAGCGTCCG
>NZ_CAJYIU010000228.1 GCF_913775355.1 uncultured Aureimonas sp. | reverse complement strand
TGGGCTCGAACTCGTGCGCGACCGCCTGATCCATGCGCACGGTCAGGTCGCCGGCCGACAGGCGTGCGAAGCCCGCCTCCACCGCATGCACGAAGGCGCGAAGGTCCTCCGCCTTGGCGTTGTCGATTGCCGACTGGCGGTGGAGGCTCTCGCGCTCGTGACGCTGCCGCATTTCTGCTTCGGCCGCCTCGCGGCGGGCCTTGTCGCCGAGGAAGGTCTGGAAATCGCCGACGGCGCGCGCGATCTCGCCGACCTCGTCGCGGCGATCGGCGCCCTGCAGGCGCACGTCGAGATCGCCCTTCGCCAGCACCCGCATGGTGCTGGACAGGAGCCGGATCGGCCGGGAGATCGCCAGCGCCACGAAGGCCGCGAGCCCCGCCGAGAAGACGACGCCGACCCCCATCAGGGCGAGGAGGATGCGCTGGCTGAAGGACTGGACGCCGTCGGCCCGCTGGTTCTCGCGCGCGACCATCGCGTCGATCGCCTTCGACGCCGTTTCCATCCGCCCGGCCAGGACGTCGAAGCGTTTGAGGAAATCGTCGAGAACCGGCTGCCCGATCGTCTCGCCGCGGCCGATGCGCTCGACGATCGCGCTGGCGGCGGAACTGTAGTCCTGAAGCGGCTGGACGAGGTCGCCGAGGACGGCCTGCATGTCGGGCGCCGTGGCGAGTTGGCGGTTGCGCTCGATCGCGGCGCGGAACTCGGCGGCATGCTCGGCGGTCTCCGCCCGCACCTTGGCCTGGTCGACCGCGTATTGCCCGCTCTGGCCGACGATCGCGGACAGGACGTCGGCGCGCAGGGCATCGTGGATCATGTCGGCCTGCATGTGGTTCTGCAGGATGTCGCCCGCCAGATCCGACGCGTCGAGCGCGACGCCGAGACGGTTCATCGACCAGACTCCCATACCCGTGCCGCCGACGACGAGCACGAGAACGGCGACGCTGGCGGCAAGGAGCTTCTGTCGAATGGTGTGCAGCATGAACGTCCCCGACAACGCTGGAAGCTTCGAGTGGCAGATACTGCACGACAGATTTAAAAATTTAGGTAACTGACGGTTGTTGCCATCGGACCTCCCGGATCGCGCCACGTCCGGACGTGTGCACCCCGCAATCGCACCGGACGCCGGCTCGCCGTGGCGACGTGACCGGCCGCGCCTTCAAACCGAGGCGGTTTCGACACCGCCGGGGAAGAGCGTCGCTCCGGCCCCGGACGGGCCGCGCGTTCGGCGCTGAACCCCATACCCGTCAGGAGACGGGGGACGTCTCGGCCTCGCGCAGCCACTCCTGCGCCCGGAACGCGGCGCCGAGCAGTCCGGCGTCGTCGCCGAGGCGTGAAGCGACGATGTCGGGCACCTCGTGGCCGGGCAGGAGCCGGCGGCGCATGGCCGCGCGGATGTCGCCGAGCATCAGGTCGAGGGCGTTCGAGACGCCGCCGCCCAGAACCACGCGTTCCGGCGCGAAGGCATGCTGCACGTTCACGAGGCCCGCCGCGAGCCAGGCCGCCTCGTCGCGTAGGAGCGCCAGCGCGACGGGACATCCCTCGCGCGCAGCCAGCGTGACGGTCTCGCCCGTCGCCGGCAAACCCTCCGCCCGCGCGGCCAGCCGCGACGCCGGGTGCCGCTCGACGGCCGTGCGCGCCGCGCGCGCCAGCGCGGTGCCGGAGGCGACCGCCTCCCAGCAGCCCTCGTGTCCGCACGAACACGTCGCGCTCCGGTCGGTGATGCGGGTGTGGCCGACCTCCCCCGCCAGCCCCCGGTATCCCCGCACCAGCCGGTTGCCGACGACGAACGCGCCGCCGATCCCGGTGCTGATCGTGAGATAGGCGAAATCGGCGATGCCCCGGCCGGCCCCGAAGCGCCACTCGCCGAGCGCGGCGACCTTGGCGTCGTTTTCGAGGACGGCGTGAAGGCCGGTGCGCGCCTCGATCTCGGCGGCGAGCGGGATCGCGGTCCAGCCGGCCAAGGCAGGAATGTCGAGGACGAGCCCCCGCCCCGGATCGAAGGCGCCGGGAACGCCGATCCCGACGACGGCCGTATCCGGGCGGAGCACGGCGGCGATCAGCGCCTCCATCTGCCCGATCACCGCCGCAACGCCCCCGGCCCGGTCGACGGGCGCCGCGCGCCGGTCGAGGATCGCGCCGGCCGCATCGATCGCCGCGACGCGAAGCTGCGTGCCGCCGAGGTCGATCCCGATCGTGCCCCTGTCCGCCATCGCCTCGCCCCCGCCCGTCAGGCCGTGACCTTGGTGGTGCGCTGGGGCGTGCCGATACCGTTCGGGATCGTGCGCCGCGCGACGGCGATGTTGAGATGCTGGAGCGCGAGGATCATGCTGCCGGCGGCCGCCAGCCCCTCGCCGCGCCTGAGCGGCACGTGCACCGTGCCCGCCGGCGGCGCGTCGCCGGACGCGTCGAAGACGACGGTGGCGCATCCCGCCGCGACGGCGGCCTCCGCCAGCGGCGCGACGCCGGCGCGGTCGGGGCCGAGGCTTCGGAACAGCACCACGCCGAGCCCGGGACGCAGTACCTCGAACGGCCCGTGGCGGAACTGGCCGCCCTCGAAGCCGATCGTGGACACGCGAGCAAGCTCCATCATCGACAGCGCCGCGCTTTCCGCGACACCCGCCATCGCATGGCGTCCGGCGAAGATCGTGGCGTCGACCCCGGCGAGCGCGGCATCGGCGGCGTCGATCGCGGCTGGGTCGGCGGCGTCGGCAAGGCTCGCCCGCAGCGCGTCCTGCGGCGCGCCCAGCGCCTCCAGCACCGCGCCGTGCATGGCGAGCGTGAGGACGATCGAGCGCGAGGCGGCAAACGCCCGCTCGGTGCCGCCGGCCGCGACGATCGAGGCGCGCGCGCTGCGCGCGAGCGTGCTGTCGCCCTCTAGCGTCAGCCCGAAGCGCTCCTCGCGTCCGGGCCCGCGCTTCAGGAGGTCGCGGATTTCGCCGGATTCGCCCGACTGCGAGACGACGAGCGCGGCGCGCGCCGCGTCGGGCAGCGGCGAAAGCAGCGCCTCCGAGGCGTTGAGCGCGCGCGCGTCCCATCCGAGGTCGCGGTAGAGCGGCTCGGCGATGCGGTTGACGTGATGGGAGCCGCCCATCGCGTAGAGCACGATGCGGCCGGTGCGGCGCACGGCGTCGGCGATGCGGACGGCGACCGGCGCGCCGGCCTCGATCGTCGCCAGCGCGTCGGGCCCCTGGCGGCGCATTTCGTCGTACATGAGGTCGAGGCCGGGATGCTCGGTCATGGGAAGTCCTGATCGGGTCGGAGGGAAGAACGACGGGGCCGCCATGCGGCGTGTTGCGCCGAGCCGTCCGGCGGCGCATGGAAGAGGACGGGCGCGAGCCCGATCCGCCGAGGCGACGTTTGAGCGAACCCGCAGACGACAAGACCGGACGGCCGACCCTGGCCGACGTGGCCGCGCTGGCGAAGGTCTCGCGCGCGGTGGTCTCGCGCGCGCTGTCGCCCTCGCCGCGCCCGGTCTCGGCCGACAAGCGCGAGCGCGTGCTCCGGGCCGCCGAGGCGCTCGGCTACCGGCCGAACCCGCTGGCTCAGAGCCTGACGACGAAGCGCGTCAACCTCGTCGCCGTGGTGGTGAACCACATCCACGACCTGTCGGACCTCGATCTCTTCGACCGGCTGCTCGGCGAGATCCAGGCGATCGGCAAGCAGGTCCTGCTCCTGAAGGTCGGCTCGGTCGACCGCGCCGAGGCGTTCTTGCGCGAGGGCGTGGCGCATCATGTCGACGCGGCGCTGGTCTGGTCGGATTTCGCGGACGCCGCGACCGTGCGGCGGATGTTCCGCTCCGATCTCGTGGTGATGATGAACGGCCGGCACGACGCGCTGTCGCCCGCCGTGGTGCCGGACGAGGCCGTGGGCATCCGCGAGGCGGTGGCGCACGCCGCCCGCCAAGGCGTCAGAAGCGCCGCGCTGGTCACCGGCCGGGCCTCCTCGCGCATCGAGGACGAACGCGTCGCCTCCTATCGCGCGGCGCTCTCGGCGGAGGGCATCGTGCTGGAGACCGTCCTCCAGGGCGATTATTCCTATGCGAGCGGGCGCGCGGCGGCTTCCGCGTTCCAGGGCGGACCGACGCCCGACGCCGTGTTCTGCACCTCGGACGCCATGGCCATGGGCGTCCTCGACGCCTGCCGCGCGTTCTTTCCCGGCGATCACCCCGACCGCTTCCGCCTCTACGGCTTCGACAATCTCAGCATCACCGACCACGACGCCTATCCGATCAGCTCGATCGGCTTCGACAAGGCCCGCTTCGTCGAGCACATCGTGCGCTTCGTGGTGCATCCGGAGACCTTCGTGGCCGGCTCGCCGCCGGTCGGCGTTCCCACGCGCTTCTTCCCGCGCGCAACCGGGTGAGCCCCGGCCGCGCTGGGCAAGTGGTGCGGCCCTACCAGAGCGGGTTCAGCTTCGGGGGATTGGCGTTCTCGCCCCACCACTTCTTGTAGTTCGCCTCGTAGGCGCCCGACTGGACGTAGTCGGAGACGAACATGTCGAGCCAGCGCACGAACTCCGGATCGCCCTTGGCGACGGCGATGCCGATCGGGTCGTTGGAGTAGAGGTCGGGGAGCGTCACAAGCTGGTCGTTCTGCGTGGCGAGATAGTCGACCAGCGAGGAATCCTCGACCGCGGCCTGGACGCGTCCCTGCTGCAGCTGGAGGACGCCGTCCGGGGCGAAGTTGTCGACATAGGCGATCGTCGCGCCCGGCGCCTCGCGCTTGATGAAGGCTTCGCCCGTCGTGCCGCGGCCGACCACGACGCTCTTGCCGGCAAGTTCGGCGAGCGAGGAAATGCCGGCATCCTTGCGCACGATCACCCGCAGGCCCGCGCGGTTGTAGGGGATCGAGAAGTCCACCGTCTTGGCGCGCTCGAGCGTCGCCGAGGTGTTGGCGACCACGATGTCGAGCTGGCCCGAGACGAGCATCGAGATGCGCGCGTCGCCCGAGACGTCGGTCAGTTCCACCGGCACGCCGAGCTTCTCGGCGAGGCGGTTGGCGACGTCGACGTCGTAGCCGACCGGGTTGTTCTGCGGGTCGCGGAAGCCGATCGGCTCGCCGCCGAGCGAGACGCCGATGCGGACCTTTCCGGCCGAGCGGATGTCGTCGATCTTGCCGGCCGCGGCGGGCGCGGCCGCGCCGGCGACCAGCGCCAGGGCTGCGATGGCAGTCAGGATGCGCTTCATGGACTTCTCCCCTTCTCGTTAAAACACCGTTGCCGGCCGAAGTTCGGGCTCGGCCATCCCGTCGGTCCAGAACCAGTAGCGGATCTCGCCCTCGCACCGGAAATTCACCACCTCGTGCCCGCCATGCGCGTCCACCGCGTGGATCACGACACCGGCGAGGAACCCCTCGCGAAGCTCGGCGAGGTCCTCGACCGCGAGCTTGACGGCATCGCGGAGCGGGTGACCGAGGCGCATCGCGAGCACGATCGAGCGCGCGGTGCCGCAGCGCATCGTCATCTCGCCGGTATGGGTGCAGGCGGCGGCGCCGTAGCGGCTGTCGGCGTAGAAGCCCGCGCCGGGAATGGGCGAATCGCCAAGCCGGCCGGGATATTTCCAGGCCCAGCCGGAGGTCGAGGTCGCGGCGTGGATGCCGGCCGCCGGATCGGCGCTGAGGAAGACGGTCGTGTCGCGCACCCGCTCCGGGTCGGTGATGGTGCGGCTGAGGGGCGCAAGGGCCACGTCGGGGAAGCAGGCGCGTTCGTCCGGCGAGAGTTCGCGCTCGAGGCGCTCCCACCAGACGCGTCGGCTGTCGTCAAGAAGCGTCACGTCGAGCGGCATGCCGATCTCGGTGGCAAAGCGCCGGGCGCCCTCGCCCGTCAGCATGACGTGCGGCAGCCGGCGCATGACCTCCAGCGCGAGCTTGGCCACGGGCACCGTGTCCGGCACGGCGCCGACCGATCCGACCTCGCGCGTCGTCCCGTCCATCACGGCCGCGTCGAACTCCATGACCCCCAGCATGTTCGGCCAGCCGCCGTAGCCGACGCTGCGCACCGTCTCCTCGCGCTCCACGAGGCCGATCCCCTCCACCATGGCGTCGAGGCTGTTCAGCCCCGCGCGCAGGCGATCGACGGTGGTGGAGAAGCCCGGCCAGGCCTCGGCATTGGCGACGAGCAGCATGTCCGCGTCAGTCCTTGTGCATCTTGGAAAGGAATTGCGCGATGCGCGGATTGGCGAGCCCGCCGACCGGGCTGAAGAACTCGACTGTCGGCAGGTCGACGAGAAGGCGCCCGGCGTCGAGGAAGAGGATGCGGTCGGAGATGCGCCGCGCGAACTCGATCTCGTGGGTGACGAAGAGCATCGTTGTGCCGCCGCGCGCGAGCTCGGCGAGGATCGCCAGCACCTCGGCGGTCATCTCAGGGTCGAGCGCGCTCGTCACCTCATCGAGGAGGAGATAGCGCGGCTCCATCGCGAGCGCTCGCGCGAGCCCGACGCGCTGGCGCTGGCCGCCGGACAGCTGGGCGGGATAGGCGTCGGCGCGCGGGCTGAGGCCGACCGAGGCGAGGATCGCGCGCGCCTGCGCCTCCGCCTCGCGGCGTGGGCGTTTCAGGACCTCGACCGGCGCCAGCATGACGTTCTCGACCGCGGTCATGTGCGGGTAGAGGTTGAAGAGCTGGAACACGGTGCCGGAGCGCTTGCGCGCCTCGGCGAGCTCCTTCGGGTTGGAGACGTCGAACTCGTCCACCGTGATGCGCCCGCCGTCGAGCCGCTCCAGCCCGTTGATGCAGCGGATGAGGGTCGACTTGCCCGAGCCGGAACTGCCGAGGACGGACACCACCTCGCCCGGCCGGATCCGCAGGTCCACCCCGTCGAGCACGGTGGTCGCGCCGAAGACCTTGCGAACCTTGTCCACCGTCAGCATGTCAGAGCCCCCGCCAGGCGTTGTGGGCGCGCAGGCGCCCCTCGAGGCGCGCGCCGAGAAGGGCGACCAGCTTCGCCGCGACGTAGTAGAGAAGCCCGACCACGGTCCAGACCACGAAGGGCTTCAGCGTGCGCAGGTTGAGGATGTTGCCGACCTTGGTGAGGTCGGTGATGCCGATCACCGAGATCAGCGATGTCACCTGCAACTGGTTGACGAGAAGCGCCACCAGCGGCCCGATCGCGAAGGCGACGGCCTGCGGGGCGACGACGCGTCGCAGCACCTGCCAGCGCGTCAGGCCGAAGACGCGCGCCGCCTCGATCTGGTCGCGCCCGACGGCCTCGACGCCGGCCACCGCGATCACGAAGACGAAGGCCGCGGTGTTGGCCGACAGGGTGATGATCGCCGCCTCGACCGGCGTGACATTGATCTTCAAGAACGCGGGCAGGCCGAAGAAGACCAGGAACAGCTGGACGAGGACCGGCGAGTTCTTGAGGATCTCGGCGAGGAACGTCAGCCCCTGCGACAGGACCGGCACGCGGTAGAAGCGCACCACCGCCCAGGCGACGCCGAGCACCAGCCCGATCAGGGACGTCGCGAGGAACACCGCGAGACTCGTGCCGAGCCCCTGCGCCAGAAGCACCGCGTCGTAGGGCGTGAAGCTCGTGTAGCGCATCAGGCGACGTCCTGCGCGAGGCCGCGGTTCATGCGCCGGTGCAGGAGTTCGACCGCCACCGAGACGGCCCAGGTCATCGCCGCATAGGCGACGAGCAGCACCGCATAGACCTCGAAGGGCCGGAACGTGTCGGAGGCGACGATCCGCCCGGTTCCCGTCAGCTCGTTCAGGGTGATGGCCGAGAGGATCGAGGAGGTCAGGATGAGGTTGACGAGCACCGAGCCGAGCGGGCGGATCGCGGTGCGCAAGGCGATCGGCAGGACGATGCGGGTGAAGATCACCCGGCGGGGCAGGCCCGACACCTCGGCCGCCTCCAGGATGCCGGGCTCGATGGCGAGGATGCCGGAGCGGATCGCATCGGATGCGAAGGCGCCGCCGGAGATCGACAGGGCGAGGACGCCGGTGGTGAAGGCGTCGATGAAGACGCCGATCTCCGGCAGGCCGTAGTAGAGGAAGAAGAGCTGGACGAGGAACGGCACGTTCCGGAACAGGTCGACATAGACGTAGGCGGCGCCGCGCAGCCAGCGCGAGGACGAGGTCCGCGCAATGGCGACGAGCATGCCGAGGATCGTGCTGCCGACGATCGCGAGCGCGCAGACCTTCGCGGACAGGATCGCCCCCTGGCCGAGCGCCCCGAGATACGGCGTCAGAACCGACAGATCCAAAGACACGTCCCGCCCGCATGAGTGAAACCGATTTCAATGTGAAAGCGGCTCCGGGATCTTGTCAAGCGGCAGCGGGCCGGACCGGCGCGCACCGCCCCGCAGCCGAAGCAGCGGCGGGGCGGCCGCACGGGGGCTCGAAGCGTTTGCGCCGTTACGGGATCAGCCGGTCGGCGCGCAGGCGTTCGAAGAGGTCGAAGAAGGCGTCGTCGGTCGGCTGGTAGTCGAGGAAGCCGAGACGGCGCGACTTGCCCATGTCGGTCATCACCTCGAACGGACGGCCGAGGTCGGCGTCCGTGTGCCAGGGCGAGGCCAGACGGTCGAGGTCCGCCTCCGCCAGCCCCTCGCGCTCCGCGATGCGACGCCAGACCGGCGCATCGTCCCGCATCTGCGCCTCCAGCGGCAGGACCGTCCCGTCGAACGGGGCCGGCTCCAGCCCGAACCACTCGGCGATGCGCGCCCACATCCACTTCCAGCGGAAGACGTCGCCGTTGACGATGTTGAACGCCTCGTCGGCCGCCGCCGGCGTCGTCGCCGCCCACAGGAGATGGCGTGCCAGCTGGCTGGCGCTCGTCATGTCGGTCAGCCCGTTCCACTGCGCCGCCGAGCCGGGGAAGCGGAACGGGCGGCCGGTCTCGCGGCAGAGCGTGGCGTAGACGGCAAGCGTCGTGCCCATGTTCA
>NZ_CAJYIU010000227.1 GCF_913775355.1 uncultured Aureimonas sp. | reverse complement strand
ATCCTCTACGGCTTCATCCGCCGCGACTACCAGCGCGTCGCCGAGGTGCATTTCGAGGCGGGCTACGTGCCGCGCACGCAGGACGTCCTGTCCTTCGCCCAGGCGCTGCGTGCCATCGGCGAGCCGATCCACGGCCAGCCGGCCGAAACCATCTCCATGGCCCATCTCCTCACCCTCCTCTTCGAGGTGACGGAGCTCTTCGACATGCAGACGCGGCCCGAACTCGTGCTCCTGCAGAAGACGATGGTGGTGGTGGAAGGCGTCGCGCGCTCCTACGACCCGCGCTTCAACATGTGGGAAGCCGCCGAGCCCGTGGTGACCGACTACATCGTCTCCGAACTGGGGCCCGCGGCCAAGCTGCGCGACGCCAAGCGAGGGCTGGAGGCGATCGGCCGGGTGATCCATCGCTTCCCGGATTTCGCGGCCGGTCTCGAGGTCTTCGCCAACAACATGCCGGACCTCATCGAGAACGGCATCCACATTAACGACGACGACCTGATGGAGCTCGCCAAGGAATCGCGCACCGGCCTCGTCATCAGCCACATCGCGCAAGTGGCCTCGGCGATCGCGCTGGTGGTCATCGCGTGGCAGCTGACCTTCGGGTAGGGAGCAGCGAGGCGGGTGATTGCATTGCCATCAATCACTAACTAGCCTGCAGCTCTCAACGGGAGACAGGACGATGGCGAGCCTGACCATCCGAAACATCGACGACGACCTGAAGCGTAAGCTTCAGGTCCGCGCAGCGCGCAACGGACGATCGATGGAGCAGGACCTGCGGCTGGCACTGCAGGACCTCGTGGCGGAGGAGCGAAAGCCGCGACTGCGGAGCGAGGCCGAGGCCAGGGTCATCTACGAGCAACTCCGTGCACTGGGGCAGCCGCCGCTCGAGCCCATCGACCAGAAGGCAGTTTCGGACGAACTCTACGACTACCTTCCGTGATCGTCCTCGACACCTCCGCTCTCATCGCAATCCTGGCGGACGAGCCGGAGGCTGACGCATTCAGCGCCCTTCTGAGCGAACAAAGCGAAGTGTCCTTGTCTGCCGGGACGGCGTTCGAAGCGGACATCGTCGCTCGCGGCAGATGGGGACAGGCCGGCAGCGTCCGAATGAGCGCGCTTCTCGAGCAGGCGGCGGTCCGGATCGAACCGTTCGATGAAGGACAGAGGCGATTGGCGGCCGAAGCCTACGCCCGCTACGGCCGCGGCTCCGGCCATCCCGCCCGGTTGAACTTCGGCGACTGCTTCTCCTACGCGCTCGCGCGCGCTCTCGACGCGCCGCTGCTCTTCAAGGGCGACGACTTCATCCACACCGATGTCCGCTCTGCCTTTTCGAGCCCGCAATGACCCTTGCCGACAAGCGCATCCTCCTCATCATCGGCGGCGGCATCGCGGCCTACAAGACGCTCGACCTCATCCGCCGCCTGCGCGAGCGCGGCGCGGCGGTGACGCCGGTGATGACGCGCGCGGCGGGCGAGTTCGTCACGCCGCTCTCGGTCGGCGCGCTGACCGGCAAGAAGGTCTATGGCGAGCTGTTCGACCGCGACGACGAACAGGACGTCGGCCATATCCGCCTCGCGCGCGGTGCCGACCTCGTGATCGTCGCGCCCGCGAGCGCCACGCGCATGGGCAGGATGGCGGCCGGGATCGGCGACGATCTGGCGGGCGCGATCCTGCTGGCCACCCGCGCGCCGGTGCTGCTGGCGCCCGCCATGAACCCGGCGATGTGGACCCACCCTGCGACCCGTCGGAGCCGCGAGACTCTGAAGGGCGACGGCCTCCATTTCGTCGGGCCGAACCGCGGCGAGATGGCCGAGAGCGGCGAGAGCGGCGAGGGGCGAATGGCCGAGCCGCTGGAGATCGTGGCCGCCGCCGAGGCGATCCTCGGGGCCGGCGCCGGGCCGCTCGCCGGCCGGCATGTCCTCGTCACGTCCGGGCCGACCCACGAGCCGATCGATCCCGTCCGCTACATCGCCAACCGCTCGTCCGGGCGGCAGGGACATGCGATCGCGGCGAGCCTCGCGCGGCTCGGTGCGCGCGTGACGCTGGTGTCGGGGCCCGTGGCGCTCGCCGATCCGCCGGGTGTGTCGACGATCCATGTCGAGACGGCGCGCGAGATGCTGGCGGCGGTGGAGGCGGCGCTCCCCACCGATGCCGCCGTGTTCGTCGCGGCCGTCGCCGACTGGCGCACGGAGGGCGATGCCGCCCACAAGATCAAGAAGGGGCCGGAGGGACCGCCATCGCTGCACCTCGTCGAGAATCCCGACATCCTGCGCACGGTCGGCACCGGGCCGCGCCGCCCGGCGCTTGTCGTCGGGTTTGCCGCCGAAACGCGCGACCTCCTCGAAAACGCGACCGCCAAGCTCGAGCGCAAGGGCGCCGACCTCATCGTCGCCAACGACGTGTCGGGCGACGTCATGGGCGGCGAGGCGAACACGGTGCGGCTCGTCTCGCGCGACGGCGTCGAGGAATGGCCGAGGATGCCGAAGGAGGCGGTCGCCGACCGGCTGGCGCTGGACATCGCGCGGCGATTGGCGGAAACCGACACACCATGAGCACCACGCGCCCCCGCATCGGCATCCGCCGCCTGCCCCATGCCGAAGGCCTCGACCTGCCCGCCTATCAGTCGGCCGGCGCGGCGGGCGCCGACCTCCGCGCCGCGCTCGCCGAGCCGCTGGTGCTGGAGCCGCAAGGGCGCGCGCTGGTTCCGACGGGCCTCGTGATGGACATTCCCGACGGCTGGGAGGTGCAGGTGCGCCCGCGCTCCGGGCTCGCCGCGCGCCACGGCGTCACCGTCCTCAACAGTCCCGGCACGGTCGACAGCGACTACCGGGGCGAGGTGATGGCGATCCTCGTAAACCTTGGAACCGAGCCCTTCACCATCACGCGCGGCGAGCGCATCGCGCAGATCGTGGTCGCCCCGGTGGTGCAGGCTGAGTTCGAGACGGTGGAGACGGTGTCGGCTTCCCTGCGCGGGGCCGGCGGCTTCGGTTCGACGGGGAGGTAGGTGCGATGACGCCGGCGGGTTTCCTGGCCTATGCGCTGGCCCTCGGCATCGCGGCGGCGGTGCCCGGTCCCGGCGTCGTCGCGCTGGTGGCGCGGGCGCTCGGCGCCGGCTTTCGCCACGGCATGGCGTTTGCCGCCGGTCTCGTGATCGGCGATCTCGTCTACCTGTCGGCGGCGGTGTTCGGGCTGGCGCTCGTGGCCGACATGCTGGGAAGCCTCTTCGTCCTCGTGCGCTACGGGGGCGCGGCCTATCTCCTGTGGCTCGCTTGGCGCCTGTGGCGCTCGGCCGGCGATGGGACGCAGGTGTCCGCCTTGACGAACGAACGCGCCTCGCGAAGCTTTCTGGCCGGTCTCGTGGTGACGCTCGGCAATCCGAAGACGATCGTCTTCTATCTCGCCCTCGTGCCGACGCTGGTGGACCTCCGGCATGTCACTCTGTCCGACTATCTCGTGCTGGCGCTCATGACCTCCGCGGTGCTCATTATGGTGATGACGCCTTACGCGGCACTCGCCGCGCGGGCGCGCGGCTTCCTGCGCCGGCCCGCCATGCTGGCGCGGCTGAACCGCAGCGCCGCCTTGTTTCTGGCCGGCGCCGCGGTCTGGACGCTGGCGCGCCGGGCCTAGCCTGCGATCAGCGTGCCGTGATCCGGCGCGCGTCCTTCGCCTCCCGCAGGCGCCGCTCCACCGGCTTGCCCTCGATCGTGCCGCCGCGCGCCAGCGCGCCGAGGCGCGTGAGTTCGACGCGGTTCCGGCCGGTGCGCTTTGCCTGATAGAGGTTCGCGTCGGCCATCTTGTAGAGCGCCTGGAAGGCGACGGGGCCGCGAAACGCGACGCCCCCGGCCGAGACCGACAGGCGCGTGCGCCGGTCGGCCGGGCCGACTTCCAGCCGCTCGATCGCGCGACGCAAGCGCTCGGCGACGATCCGCGCCTCCTCCAGCCCCGCATCCCTCAGGAGGATCGCGAACTCCTCGCCGCCGAGCCGCCCGACGAGATCGTCCTGGCGCACCGAGCGGCGCAGCGTGGCGGCGATCGCCGTCAGCGCCTCGTCGCCGACATGGTGGCCGAGCCGGTCGTTGATCTTCTTGAAGTGGTCGGCGTCGATGATCAGCAGCGTGTGGTGGACGGCGTCGCGCGCGCGGCGGCGCCCGGTCGCGCCGATCTCGGCCTCGGCCGCGCGCTTGAAGGCCGTTCGGTTGAGGACCTGCGTCAGCCCGTCGCGCGTCGCCGCATGGTGTAGTCGCTCGTTCTGCCGGCGAAGGCCCGCGATGCGCGCGGCGGCATAGACCTGCAGCGGCAGCGCGCAGCCGAAGAGCGCGAACAGGCAGAACAGGAGCGTCGAGCGCGTCGCCGGCAGGCCGAACCCGTCGAAGGCGTAGAAGGCGGCGATCACCATGATCGCGCCCATGGTCAGCGTGAGGCCGAGAAGCTCCATCGAGAAGCGGACGAGATCGTCGATCGAGGTCTGTCGCATGGCATGCCCTTGCAGCGGTCTTGGCTCTCAACGTGAGGCCGTCGCCTTGCAGGGGCGTGAACCCATCGTGTCGAATTGCGCCGATGCCTGTTCAACCGCTTGTCATGGCTGGGGACGAAGATCATTCCTCGACGCGGCGCCTGCGGGGCACAATATTGCCAATCAAGGCCGTTTGGACGCGTGGCGCGGGCTGTGTCGCGCGGGCGGTTCGGCCTAGACTGCAAGGAAACGCGACAGCGCCGGGCAACCAGAAGAGGACGCGCATCCCATGGACAATCCGACGAGCGAGAGCACCGCGCGCACCCATGGCCGGGGCCGGATCTACGATTCCATCCTCGACACGATCGGCGACACGCCGCTGGTGCGCCTCGACAAGCTGGCGCGCGAGAAGGGCGTGAAGGCGCACCTCGTCGCCAAGCTCGAGTTCTTCAATCCGATCGCCTCCGTGAAGGACCGGATCGGCGTCGCCATGCTGGAGGCGCTGGAGGCGGCCGGCACCATCCAGCCCGCCCGCAACACCCTGATCGAGCCGACCTCGGGCAACACCGGCATCGCGCTGGCGTTTGCCGCCGCCGCCAAGGGCTACCAGCTGATCCTGACCATGCCCGACACGATGTCGATCGAGCGCCGCAAGATGCTGCGCCTGCTCGGCGCCGAGCTCGTCCTCACCGAGGGCGCGCGCGGCATGAAGGGCGCGATCGCGAAAGCCGAGGAACTGAAGGCCGAGATCCCGAACGCGGTGATCCCGCAGCAGTTCGAGAACCCCGCCAACCCGCAGATCCACCGCGTCACCACGGCCGAGGAGATCTGGAACGACACGGCGGGCGGCGTCGACATCTTCGTCTCCGGCATCGGCACGGGTGGCACGATCACCGGCACGGGTCAGGTGCTGAAAAGCCGCAAGCCCGGCGTGCAGATCGTGGCCGTCGAGCCCGAGGCCTCGCCCGTCCTGTCGGGCGGCTCGCCGGGGCCCCACAAGATCCAGGGCATCGGCGCGGGCTTCGCGCCGCCGATCCTCGACCGCGAGATCTACGACGAGGTCGTGACCGTCTCCAACGAGGATTCGTTCGAGACCGCGCGGCTCGTGGCGCGCCTCGAAGGCGTGCCGGTCGGCATCTCGTCGGGTGCCGCGCTCGCTGCCGCGATCCGGGTCGGCCAGCGCGAGGAGAACGCCGGCAAGACGATCGTCGTGATCATTCCGTCCTTTGCCGAGCGCTATCTCTCGACCGCCCTCTTCGAGGGTCTGGTCGACGAGGCGGAGCCGAAGGAGCCGCCGCGCGGCACGCCGTCGATCTGACGTTTCATGCTCTGAACCGACGACAGGGCCGCCGCTGGGCGGCCCTTTTCTTTTCGGCCGGGCGTCCTCTCTAGGGACGGGTGCTTCGGGAGGGAGCGCGCCCGCTGCGACCCAGCCGAAACGGACCGACCGAAATGCCCATCCAGGAAACGCTCGAGACCTCGCACACCTTTCTGGCGCGCCTCGCCTCGGAAGCCGCCGCCTTCCTCCCCAACCTCGTCGCCGCGATCCTGATTCTGGCGGTCGGCCTGTTTCTGGCGGGGCGGCTCGCAAACCTCGTCACCCGCGCCTTCGGCGTATCGACCAAGATCGACCAGACGGTGCGCGAGCCGCTCGTCGCGATCGTGCGCTATGTCGTCATCATCCTGACGCTGATCATCGCGTTGGGGCAGGTCGGGGTGCAGATGACCTCGCTGCTCGCGGTGCTGGGCGCCGCGGGTCTTGCCGTCGGTCTGGCGCTTCAGGGGACGCTCACCAACATCGCGGCCGGCATCATGCTCCTGTGGCTTCGCCCGTTCCGCGTCGGCGACTACATCGAAACGCAGACCTTCGCGGGGCGCGTCCACCAGATCGGCCTCTTCGTCTCGCATCTCGAGACCTTCGACGGCCTCTTCGTGTTCGCCCCGAACTCGACGCTCTGGAACGTCTGGATGCGCAATCACTCGCGCGCGGCCTCGCGGCTTCTCGCCTGGGCGGTGACCGTGCCGCGCGAGATGCCGTTCGAGGAGGCGCGCCAGGCGCTGATCGAGGCTTGGCAGCGGGAGGGCGCGGACGGGCGGCTCAGCGAGCCCGTCGCCTTTCTCGACCAGCTGACGGCGGATGCGCAGATCCTGGTGCTGCGCGGACGCGTGACGGAAGGCGAGACGGCGACCGCCCAGCGGCGCATCGCCGAGGCGATCCGAACCCGCTTCCTCGAGCGGTTCGGCGAGGGGCAGGAGCCGAGGGCGATCCAGCGCATCGTGCCGGCCGACAACGATCCTTCGCGCTATCTTGGGCAGGACGAAGCACCGGCCGCAAACCCAGCGCTCGTCAACGACCGGCCGGAAGCGCCGAGCCAAGGTGTCGTCACCACCGCGAGGGAATGAGGGCGACGGGACAAACGAAAAGGGCGGCGGATCCTGCGATCCGCCGCCCTTTTCCCATTTGATCGATCAGGCTTTACGCCCCGCGGGACGGAGCGCCCGGACGGACGGCCTTCTTGGGCGCCGGCAGCAGACCCTCGCGCTGGGCCTGCTTGCGGGCGGCCTTGCGGGTGCGGCGGATGGCATCCTGCTTCTCGCGAACGCGACGCTCGGACGGCTTCTCGTAAGCCCGGCGCTCCTTCATTTCGCGGAAGACGCCCTCACGCTGGAGCTTCTTCTTCAGAGCGCGCAGCGCCTGTTCCACATTGTTGTCGCGAACGTCGACCTTCATGGGCATCCTTTCGATACGGGCCGGGGTCGAAGCCCCGTGGGTTGATGTCCGGGCTGGCCCGGCGGTTCTACATTCATTCGTCCGTCGGCGGCGGAGCCGAAAGGCTCGGGGCTCTTCCCCGGAAGGAGAAGCCACGTCCGTCGCGGTCGGCAGGCAAACGATCGCGTGTCAATGGCCTCTTTCGCCGCCGAAATCAAGGTCCACCCGTAAGGCGATCATCGATTGCGCCGCGTCATGGCGACTTTCGCCGACGCGTCACCCGCATCGGCAGGCCGCCGCGCGGCTGCACGGTGATCTTCTGCACGGGATGGGGCGGCCGGGCGCCGGCATAGTCGAAGCGCAGCGTCCGCATCAGGCAGGCGAGCGCGATCACGCCTTCCTGAAGGGCGAACGAGGCCCCGATGCACACGCGCGGGCCGACGCCGAAGGGAATGTACTGGAAGCGGTCGATCCGTGCGCGATTCTCCGGGCTGAAGCGCTCGGGGAGGAAGTGCCCCGGCCGCTCCCACAGCGCCTCGTGGCGATGGACGAGCCAGGGCATCACGAGAAGCGATGCGCCGGCCGGCACCGCCATGCCGCCCACCGTATCGGCCTCGATCGCCATGCGGTTGAGCGAAGGGGCGGGCGGGTAGAGGCGCATGGCCTCCTCCAGCGCGGCACGGGTGCGGGGCAGGGCGTCGGCCCAGTCGCCGGGGTTCGGCAGGCCCGGCAGCCGCTCGTCGAGTTCCCGCTCGACACGATCGCGCTCGGTGGGCGCGCTGGCTAGGAGATAGAGCGTCCAGCCGAGCGCACGGGCCGTCGTCTCGTGGCCTGCCCCGATGAAGGTGATGATGTTGTCCTCGACCTCGGACGCCGACAGGCCCTCCGTCTGGAGGAGAAGGGTCAGGAGGTCGCGGGGCGCGGACGCGGGATCGGCTGCGATCAGGGCGCGGCGGCGTTCGGCCGTCTCGGTGATCAGGCGCCGGAAATAGGTCGTCGAGCGGTGGCCGAGAAGGCGTCCGATGCGCGGCAGGAAGGCGGGCGCGTCGAGAAGGTCGAGCGGGTCGATCCGCCCCATCCGGTGGAGGAAGTCGTCCATCGCGCGCGCGAACTCGGCCGGCTCGCCCGCGATCGCGTCGGTGAAGAGCGTCGCCTGCAGGATGTCGTAGGTGAGAAGCGTCATCTCGTTTGCGACGTCGCGTGGGCCATCCGTTTCGCTTCGCGCCAGCCGATCGGCGAAGGCGAGCGAGCGCGCGGCCATGACGGCGGCGAGCCCGCCGACATTGCGCGGGGTGAAGACCGGCGCCATCGCCCGGCGCGTGCGGCGCCAGAGCTCGCCCTCGGCGGTGAGCAGCCCGTCGCGCAGCATCGGCCGCAGCACGCGCTGGCGCAGCGGCTGCATGGCGTAGTTCGCCGCGTTGTCGACGAGGCAGTGCCGGATCGCGGCCGGATCGTTGACGATGACGGTGGGCACGCGCAGCCAGTCGCTGCGCAGCACCCGCTCGCGATAGGCTTGCTCGCCCCAGATCTCGATCGGGTTGCGCATCGCCGTCCAGATGAAGGCGGGTGTCGAGAGCGGACGCGGCTGGGGGCGGGGTGCAGGCGCGAGGAAGGCGTCGGAACGCGCGGACATCGGGGCGATGCTCCGGTGAATCGGAACGGCTGACATGGGAACGCCACGGCGCCGGCGGTAGCCCGCCGGGACCACCGAAAGCGCTGAAAAGCTTGGATTCGGGGGCGGAAACCATTATATCCGGAAGGCCCGACGGGCACGACTGCAGGGCGGGCGGAGCCGCTTTCGGCTCCCTCCCGCGTCACCACAGGAACATCATGTCAGAAGCCTTCGAGACGAACCCCGGCGCGCCCGCCGAGTACGGCGCCGATTCCATCAAGGTGCTGAAGGGTCTCGACGCGGTCCGCAAGCGTCCCGGCATGTATATCGGCGACACGGACGACGGGTCCGGCCTCCATCACATGGTCTACGAGGTGGTCGACAACGCGATCGACGAGGCGCTCGCCGGTCACGCGACGCTCGTCACCGTCACGCTCAACGCCGACGGTTCCTGCACCGTCACCGACAACGGGCGCGGCATCCCGACCGACATCCATTCCTCCGAAGGCGTCTCGGCGGCCGAGGTCATCATGACCCAGCTCCACGCCGGCGGTAAGTTCGACCAGAACTCCTACAAGGTCTCGGGCGGCCTCCACGGCGTCGGCGTCTCGGTCGTCAACGCCCTGTCGGTGTGGCTGAAGATGAAGATCCGCCGCAAGGGCAAGATCCACGAGATGAGCTTCACTCACGGCGTCGCCGATGCGCCGCTGGAGGTGACGGGCGAGGCGGGCAATGAGACGGGCACCGCCATCACCTTCATGCCCTCGACCGACACGTTCAAGGGCGTCACGACCTTCGACTACGGGACGCTCGAGCATCGCCTGCGCGAACTCGCGTTCCTGAACTCGGGCGTGCGCATCGTTCTCGCCGACAAGCGCCACGCCGACGAGAAGCGCAACGAGCTGTTCTACGAGGGCGGCCTCGAGGCGTTCGTGCGCTACCTCGACCGAGCCCGGAAACCTCTCCTGTCCGAGCCGATCACCGTGAAGACCGAACGCGACGGCATCACCGTCGAGGCCGCGCTCTGGTGGAACGACAGCTACCAGGACAACGTCCTGTGCTTCACGAACAACATCCCGCAGCGCGACGGCGGCACGCACATGGCGGGCTTTCGCGGCGCCCTGACGCGGCAGGTGATCGGCTATGCCGAAGGCTCGGGGCTCCTCAAGAAGGAGAAGGTGCAGCCGACCGGCGACGACTGCCGCGAGGGCCTGACCTGCGTCCTCTCGGTCAAGGTGCCGGACCCGAAGTTCTCCTCGCAGACCAAGAACAAGCTCGTATCCTCCGAGGTGCGGCCGGTCGTCGAGAGCGCCATGAACGAGGCGCTGAACGCCTGGTTCGAGGAGCACCCGTCGGACGCGCGCACCGTGGTCGGCAAGATGGTGCAGGCGGCGGCCGCACGCGAGGCCGCGCGCAAGGCGCGCGAGACCGTGCGCAAGGACGTGATGAGCGTCTCGACCCTGCCCGGCAAGCTCGCCGACTGCCAGGAGAAGGACCCGGCGAAGTCCGAGATCTTCATCGTCGAGGGCGACTCGGCCGGCGGCTCGGCCAAGGGCGCGCGCTCGCGCCAGAACCAGGCCATCCTGCCGCTACGCGGCAAGATCCTCAACGTCGAGCGCGTGCGCTTCGACCGGATGATCTCGTCGGACCAGATCGGAACGCTGATCACCGCGCTCGGCACCGGCATCGGCAAATTCGAGGGCTCGACCTACGGGTTCGACGCCGACAAGCTGCGCTACCACAAGATCATCATCATGACGGACGCCGACGTCGACGGCGCCCACATCCGCACGCTGCTCCTCACCTTCTTCTTCCGGCAGATGCCCGAGCTCATCGAGCGCGGCTACGTCTACATCGCCCAGCCGCCGCTGTATAAGGTGACGCGCGGCAAGCAGAGCCAGTACCTGAAGAACGAGAAGGCGCTCGAGAACTACCTGATCGACGGCGGTCTCGAGGACGCCGTCCTGACGCTCGGCTCGGGCGAGGCGCGCCGGGGCCGCGATCTGCGCGCGGCCGTCGACGACGCGCTCCAAGTGCGCCAGATCCTCTCCGGCCTCCATTCGCGCTATGCGCGGCCCGTGGTCGAGCAGGCGGCGATCGCCGGCGCACTCAGCCCCTCGGTCGCCGAGAACCGCGGCGAGGCCGAGGTCATGGCCGACCGCATCGCCAAGGCGCTCGATGCCGTCGCCGAGGAGACCGAGCGCGGCTGGATCGGCGAGGCAGACGGCGAGGGCGGCTACCGCTTCCAGCGCACCGTGCGCGGCGTGCAGGAGGTTCAGGCGCTGGACGCCGGCCTCGTTCAATCGGCCGACGCGATCGCGTTGCATCGCCTGGCGGCCCGGCTCGGCGAGATCTATGAGACGCCGCCCGTCCTGAAGCGCAAAGAGACCGAGCGCGCCCTGACGGGTCCGCTCGACCTCCTCAATGCCGTCTTCGAGGTCGGCCGCAAGGGCCTGTCGCTCCAGCGCTACAAGGGCCTCGGCGAGATGGACCCGGAGCAGCTGTGGGAGACGACGCTCGACCCCGAGGTCCGCTCGCTTCTCCAGGTCAAGATCGCCGACGCGACCGACGCCGACCAGCTCTTCTCCCGCCTGATGGGCGACGAGGTCGAGCCGCGCCGCGAATTCATCCAGGACAACGCCCTGCAGGTCGCCAACCTCGACATCTGACTGGATGGGTGTCGCCTCCCCCATAAATCCCGCATTTGCACGTTTTCGACCGCCAAACACCCATAAATCCCGCATTTTGCTCTGCGGAATTTATGGGTCCAGGCCGTGTCAAGACGTTGAGTTGGGTTGTTATTTGACGTTTCGGACTGATCGCACGGTTGGGCGCTGAGATACCGCGCTTTATGGCTGCTTTTTGCGATGGTCGAGGGACAGAACGATGCGGTTGGCGCGCGCAGTCGATGGACCAGAGCACCGTGTC
>NZ_CAJYIU010000226.1 GCF_913775355.1 uncultured Aureimonas sp. | reverse complement strand
GCGGGCTTGGTCACGACGCGATAGCCGTTGTAGTCGAGCCAGTCGACCAGCGGCCGGATCGAGGAATATTCCTGATCCTCGATGAGGGCAGTGTAGTAGTAGGCGCGCACGAGGTTGCCGCGCCCCTGGAAGGCGACGAGCAGCTTCTTGTAGTCGATGTCGAAGGCGAGGGCGCGCGATGCGGCATACAGATTGGCGCCGTCGATGAAGAGGGCGATCTTCTCGCGGGGTTCGAACATGGCGGCCTTTGAACGGGATCGGCGCGGGAGACGATCCGTCCCGCATCACCTTGGAGAATAGGACGCGGGCGGGGCAAAGGCCAGCCGAACGAACGAATGGTGCGGCCTTCGCGCGCGAACCGGGCGGCTGTCCCCTTGTGCTTCCAAAGTCAAGAGGCTACACGAGGCCCTTCAGCTTACTGCGTCCGTTCCCAAGGAGACAGGCATGGCCCGCGTCACCGTAGAAGATTGCGTCGATAAGGTCGAGAACCGGTTCGAGCTCGTCCTGCTCGCCAGCCATCGCGCGCGCCAGATCGCGCAGGGCCAGCCGATCACGGTGGACCGCGACAACGACAAGAATCCGGTCGTGGCCCTTCGCGAGATCGCCGACGAGACGCTCTCGCCCGACGACCTCAAGGAAGACCTGATCCACTCGCTGCAGAAGCATGTCGAGGTGGACGAGCCCGAGCCGCAGGCGCCGGTCGCCGGTGCGATCGCCGACGCGGGTTCGGAAGGCACCACGACCACGGCGGCCGACGACGACGACAACATCGCCTTCGACCGCATGTCGGAAGACGATCTCCTGTCCGGCATCGAGGGCCTGATCCCGCCCGAGAAGAACGACGATTTCTGACTTGGGGAGGGCATCGAGCCCTTCCGGTTTTGCCGCAACGCAACCTATATTGAGGGGCGCCCGCCGATCCGGCCGGGCGCCCTTTCTTTTTGCGCTAGCGGAGCAGGCATTCGGGCATGATGCGGCAGTACGAACTCGTCGAGCGTGTGGCGGCCTACAAGCCGAACCTCGACGAGGGCCTCCTGAACCGGGCCTATGTCTACGCGATGCAGAAACACGGCGCGCAGAAGCGCCTGAACGGCGATCCGTACTTCTCCCATCCGCTGGAAGTCGCCGCGATCCTGACCGAGCTGCATCTCGACGAGGCGACGATCGCCACGGCGCTCCTGCACGACACGATCGAGGATACCGACGCCACCCGCAAGGAACTCGACCATCTCTTCGGCCAGAAGATCGGCACGCTGGTCGAGGGCCTGACCAAGATCAAGCGGCTCGACCTCGTGTCGCGCAAGACGGCGCAGGCCGAGAATCTACGCAAGCTGCTGCTCGCGATCGCCGACGACATCCGCGTCCTTCTCGTCAAGCTCGCCGACCGGCTGCACAACATGCGCACGCTTCATCACATGAAGCCGGAGAAGCGCGCGCGCATCGCCGAGGAGACGATGGAGATCTATGCGCCCCTCGCCGGGCGCATGGGCATGCAGGACATGCGCGAGGAGCTGGAGACGCTGTCGTTCCAGTATCTCAACGCCGAAGCCTACGCGACCGTGACGGAGCGGCTGGCCGAGCTGCGCGAGCGCCACGCCGGCACGATCGCCCAGATCGAGGAGACGCTGACCGCGCGCCTGCAGGAGAAGGGCATCGCCGCCCGCGTGTCCGGCCGCCAGAAGAAGCCCTATTCGGTTTTCAACAAGATGCAGCGCAAGGCGCTGTCGCTCGAGCAACTGTCCGACATCTTCGGCTTCCGCGTCATCGTCGCCGACGAGGAGGACTGCTACCGCACGCTCGGCATCGTGCACCGCACCTGGCCGCTCGTGCCCGGCCGCTTCAAGGACTACATCTCGATCCCGAAGCAGAACGGCTACCGCTCGATCCACACGACGATCGTCGGACCGTCGCGCCAGCGCGTCGAGCTGCAGATCCGCACGCGCTCGATGCACCATGTCAACGAGTACGGTATCGCCGCACACGAGCTCTACAAGGACGGGCAGGTCGCGCTGTCGACGGAGTCGGAAGCCTATTCCTGGCTGCGGCGCACCATCGAGATGCTGTCCGAAGGCGACACGCCGGAGGAGTTCCTCGAGAACACGAAGCTCGAACTGTTCCAGGATCAGGTCTTCTGCTTCACGCCGAAGGGCCGCCTGATCGCGCTGCCGCGCGGCGCGACGCCGATCGACTTCGCCTATGCCGTCCACACCGACGTCGGCGACACCTGCGTCGGCTGCAAGATCGACGGGCGCATCATGCCGGTGGTGACGGAGCTCACCAACGGCGACGAGGTCGAGATCATCCGCTCCAAGGCCGCGACGCCGCCGCCGGCCTGGGAAAGCGTCGCGGTGACCGGCAAGGCGCGCTCGGCGATCCGGCGCGCGGCGCGCAACGCCATCCGCAAGCAGTATTGCGGCCTCGGACAGCAGATCCTGGAGCGCACCTTCCACCGCGCCGGCAAGACCTTCACGCGCGACGGGCTGAAGCCCTACCTCGCCAAGGTCGGCTTCCGCGAGCTCGACGACGCGCTCGCCGCCGTCGGGCGGGGCGAGCTGTCCTCGGCCGACGTCTTCCGCGCCGTGCATCCCGACTTCCAGGACAGCCGCGCGGCGAAAAGCGTGCTGCACGCCGAGAAGGACGGCTGGTTCAACATTCACTCGGCGATCGGCCTCGTGTTCCGCGTGCCCGAAGAGGTGGGCGACGCCAGCCTCGTGCAGCTTCCGATCCGTGGCGCGGTCGGCGACTTGCCGGTGCGCTTCGGGCCGGACGGCGCGGTGCCGGGCGACCGGATCGTCGGCATCTTCGAGCCGGGCAAGGGGATCACGATCTACCCGATCCAGTCTCCGGCGCTGATGGATTTCGACGAGTCGCCGAACCGCTGGATCGACGTTCGCTGGGATCTCGATGCGGAGACGACCGCGCGCTTTCCGGCCAAGATCCGCGTCGCCGCGCTCAACGAACCGGGGACGCTGGCCGAGATCGCCGAGACGATCGCGCTCAACGACGCCAATATCCACAACCTTTCGATGACCCAGACCGCGCCGGACGTCACCACCATGGTGCTGGATCTGGAGGTGTGGGATCTGCAGCACCTGACACGCACGCTCAACCAGTTGCGGGCGAAGTCTTGCGTGACCGATGCCATTCGTGTGAACGGCTGATCTGCGAAGGCATCGCTTCCAACGCAGGAACCATCGGACATGCAGACCGAAGACGTCATCGAGATCTTTCGCAAGGCCGGCGCCTATCTCGAGGGACACTTCATCCTGACCTCGGGGCGGCGCAGCCCGGTCTTCCTGCAGAAGGCTCGGGTCTTCATGCACCCGCAATACACCGAGACCCTGTGCAAGGCGCTGGCCGAGAAGCTGCGCGCCGCGATCGACGGGCCGATCGACTACATCGTCGGTCCCGCCGTCGGCGGGCTGATCCCGTCCTACGAGACCTCGCGCCACCTCGGCGCACCGGCGATCTATGTCGAGCGCGAGAACGGCACGTTTCGCCTGCGCCGCTTCGAGATCCCGCGCGGGGCGCGCGTCGTGATCGTCGAGGACATCGTCACCACCGGCCTGTCGATCCGCGAGACGATCGAGTGTCTCAAGGAACTCGGCGCCGAGGTGCTGGCGGCCGGCTGCGTCGTCGACCGCTCGGCCGGCAAGGTCGACGTCGGCGTGCCGCTGGTCTCGCTGGCGGAGTACGAGGTGCCGAGCTACGCGCCGGACGAACTGCCGCCCGAGCTTGCCGCAATTGCGCCCATCAAGCCCGGTAGCCGCTCGCTTTAGCCCCGACCTCAGGCACGGGTCGGCTGGCGGGGCGACCGCCGTTTCGCTCGCTCAAGGTGCCTCTCGCTTCAGGAACACCTCGCCTCATGCTGTTCAGGCGCCGCCAGCCGGAAACCTTCTCGCAGAAGCTGCGCCACGCCCTCTGGCCGCGCCGCTCCTGGCGACGCTCGCTCCTCTACATGAAGAAGCGCGTGCTCCGGCTGCGCGCGACGCCGCACGCGATCGCCGCCGGTGTCGCCGCCGGGGTCTTCGCGACGTTCACGCCGCTTCTCGGCTTCCATTTCGTGATGGCCTTCGTGATCGCCTACCTCGTGCGCGGCAGCCTGCCGGCGGCGGCGCTCGGGTGTCTCATCGGCAATCCCCTGACCTATCCGCTGATCTGGGGCGCGACCTACGAGGCCGGCCGCTTCCTGACGGCCGCCGAGATCCCGGACGGCCGGGCGCCCGAGAGCCTCGGCGCCGCTCTCGCTCACGGCGACGTCGCCGCGATCTGGGCGCCGTATCTGAAACCCATGCTGATCGGCTCCATCCCGCTCGGCCTGTTCTTCGCGCTGGTCTCCTACGCGCTGATCCTCGTCGGCGTGCGCAGTTTCCAGGCGGCGCGTGCGCACAAGGCCGGCGGCGCACCCGCTGTGGAGCCCGCCCCGTGATCGTCGGCATCGGCAGCGACCTCATCGACATCCGCCGCATCGAGAAGACGCTGGAGCGCCACGGCGAGCGGTTCACCACCCGCGTCTACACGCCGGTCGAGCGCGCCAAGTCCGATCGGCGTGCCCAGCGTGCCGCCTCGTACGCCAAGCGCTTCGCCGCCAAGGAGGCCTGCGCCAAGGCGCTCGGCACGGGCCTGTCGCAGGGCGTCTTCTGGCGCGACATGGGCGTCGTCAACCTGCCGGGCGGCAAGCCGACCATGGCGCTGACCAACGGCGCCGCCGAGCGGCTCCGCTCCCTGATGCCGGCGGGGCACCGGCCGGTCATCCATGTGACGATCACCGACGACTTTCCGCTCGCCCAGGCCTTCGTCATCATCGAGGCGTTGCCGGACGAGCCTTGAGCGTCCGCAAGCCCGTTGCCCAAACGTATACAAGACATTACTAGAGCCGAGGTGCGGCCGAGGGTGCCCACGGCAATCGGGAACGAGAAGCGCATGGTCGATCGCGCCGTCAGCAAGGACAAGGGTGGCTTCGGGGAGACGGTGAAGGTCGTCGTCCAGGCGCTTCTGCTTGCGCTGGTCATCCGCACCTTCCTGTTCCAGCCGTTCTCGATTCCCTCGGGCTCGATGATGCCGACCCTCCTGATCGGGGACTACCTCTTCGTCTCGAAGTGGTCCTACGGCTTCTCGAAGTATTCCTTGCCGTTCTCGCCCGACCTCTTCGACGGTCGCATCCTGGGCTCGAGCCCCGAGCGCGGCGACATCGTCGTGTTCCGCAAGCCGAACGAGGTCCAGACGGACTACATCAAGCGGCTCGTCGGCCTGCCGGGCGACCGGGTCCAGATGCGCGACGGCGTGCTCTACATCAACGGCCAGGCCGTGCCGAAGGAGCCGGACGGCTTCTTTACCAGCGAATCGGGCGCGCAGATCCCGAAGTACCGCGAGACGCTGCCGAACGGCGTGACCTACGACACGCTGGACGCCGAGCCCAATTCCGTCGGCGACAACACGCGCGAGTTCGTCGTTCCGGCCGACCACTACTTCATGATGGGCGACAATCGGGACAACTCGCTCGATAGCCGCTTCGACGTCGGCTACGTCCCGTTCGAGAATCTCGTCGGCAAGGCGCAGGTGATCTTCTTCTCGATGGAGAACGACGCGTCGCCGCTTCAGATCTGGGAATGGCCGTCCAGCCTTCGGCCGAGCCGCATCCTGACATGGCTCGGGTGAAGGGCGGCGCCGATGCTCTCGACCGGCTCGAGGCTCGGCTGGGCCTCACGTTCGCCGACCGCGCCCGCCTTCAGCGCGCGCTGACCCATTCCAGCCTCAAGCGCTCGCCGACGGATGTGAGCTACGAGCGGCTGGAATTCCTCGGCGACCGGGTGCTCGGCCTCGTGATCGCGCAGAAGCTCTTCGAGACGCATCCGAAGTCGGATGAGGGCGACCTGTCGCTACGGCTGAACACCTTGGTCTCGGCCCAGACCTGTGCGGCGATCGCCGACGAGATCGGCCTTGCCGAGTTCATCCGCCACGGGTCCGACCTGAAGCGCGCGGCAGCCGGCAAGAACCGCTCGATCCGCGCCGATGTGGTCGAGTCGCTGATCGCCGCGATCTATCTCGAACACGGGTTGGAGACGGCCCGCGCCTTCGTCCTCAAGCGGTGGGCGCCGCATCTGGAGGGGCCGCAGGTCGCCCGACGCGACCCGAAGACCGAGCTTCAGGAGTGGGCCCATAAGCGCGCCGGCACGCCGCCCGTCTACGAGCTCCTCGACCGCACAGGACCCGACCACGAGCCGGTCTTCACCGTGCGCGCGAGTGTCGAGGGCGTCGAGCCGACGGAGGGGCGCGGGGCGTCCAAGCGTGTCGCCGAGCAGCGCGCCGCCGAGGCCATCCTTCTTCGCGAGGGCGTCTGGACGGCGGAAACCGCCTGACTTGCGCCCGGCCATGAGCCGGGCGATCCTGTTTCATCGGCGCGTTTCGCGCCAAGACCTGCGAGCCATGAATTGACCGACATCGACCAGACGCCAGACGCCGAGACCGAGACGACCGAGCCGCAGGGGCCGACCCGGTCGGGCTTCGTCGCGCTGCTCGGCGCGCCGAACGCCGGCAAGTCGACGCTCGTCAACCAGCTGGTCGGCACCAAGGTCTCGATCGTCACCCACAAGGTGCAGACGACCCGTGCGCTGGTGCGCGGCATCGCCATGCGCGACCGCACGCAGATCGTCTTCGTCGACACGCCCGGCGTCTTCAACCCGAAGCGCCGGCTCGACCGCGCCATGGTCAAGACCGCCTGGGGCGGCGCCAAGGACGCCGATATCGTCCTGCCGATCATCGATGCCGATCGCGGCCTCAACGACGAGGTGCAGGCGATCCTCGACCGCCTCGCCGAGGTGAAGCAGCCGAAGGTCCTGCTGCTCAACAAGGTGGATCGCATCAAGCGAGATCGCCTGCTGGGGCTGACGCAGGAGATCACCGCCAAGGCCGAGTTCGAGCGCGTCTTCATGATCTCGGCGCTGACGGGTTCGGGCTGCGACGACCTGATGGATTTCCTCAGCCAGCGTCTGCCGGAAGGGCCGTGGTACTATCCGGAGGACCAGATCTCCGACCTGCCGCTGCGCCAGCTCGCGGCCGAGATCACGCGCGAGAAGCTGTACCTGCGCCTCCATCAGGAACTGCCTTATTCCTCGACCGTCGAGACCGAGCTTTGGGAGCAGCGGCCGGACGGTTCGGTGCGCATCGAGCAGACGATCTATGTCGAGCGCGACAGTCAGAAGGCGATCGTGCTCGGGCACAAGGGCGAGACGGTGAAGGCCATCGGCTCGGCCGCGCGCAAGGAGATTTCCGAAGCCGCCGAGCAGAAGGTGCACCTCTTCTTGTTCGTGAAGGTGCGCGAGAACTGGGGCGACGACCCCGAGCGCTACCGCGAGATGGGGCTAGACTTCCACAGCTGAAGGAACGTGCGATCCGGTCCGGCGGCCCCTATATGAGAGGTCTGTCGCAACCGGATCGGGTCGCTCCTGCCGCATGGAATGGCGTGAAGAAGGCATCGTCCTCGGCGTGCGCCGCCAGGGCGAGACGAGCGTCGTCGCGGAGGTGATGACGCGCTCGCGCGGACGCCATCTCGGTCTCGTCCGCGGTGGTCGCTCGCGCCGCCTCCAGCCTGTGCTCCAGCCTGGCAACACCGTCGACGCGACGTGGCGGGCGCGCCTCGACGAGCATCTCGGCTTCATGACGGTGGAGCCCGTGACGCTCCGCGCCGCGCGGCTGATGGAGAGCGCGGTCGGCCTTTATGGCATCCAGCTTCTGGCGGCGCACCTGCGGCTTCTGCCCGAGCGCGACGCCCATCCCCGTCTCTTCGACACGCTGGCCCTCATCGTCGAGCATCTCGACGATCCCGTCGCGGCCGGCCCGCTGATCCTGCGTTTCGAGATCGCGCTTCTGGAGGAGCTCGGTTTTGGTCTCGACCTCGAAACCTGCGCGGCGACCGGCGGGCGCGACGATCTCGTCTATGTCTCGCCGAAGTCCGGTCGTGCGGTGAGCCGCGATGCGGGCGAGCCTTGGCGCGACCGGCTGCTGCCGCTGCCGGCCTTCCTGAAGGACGACAGCGCCCCGGCCTCGGCTGACGTATCCGCGGGCTTTCGCATGACGGGCTTCTTCCTCGCCCGCCATGTCTGGGAGCCCCGCGCGCTGAAGGAACCCGACGCGCGTGTCGGCACGCTCGGCGTGATCGCCCGCGCTAGAGTGTCAGCGGAAGAATGAACGGCGAGCCGGAAAAGGCGTCGGCGCCGCGACCGATCCCGGCGATCGCCGCCACCATTCGCCCGCCGCGCCCGAGCTTCTCGTCAGCCATCGACACGAGGAGCGGGTTGGGCGTCGCCGACGGCGCACGGCGCCGCAGCTCCTGCGCCAGCGCCTCCTCGTCGAGGTCCGGGTTGATAGCGATCGCCAGGATATAGGCCGCTGCCGTCGAGCGGCTGATGCCGGCCCAGCAGTGGACGGCCAGCGGCTTCTCGCGATCCCATCGGCGACCGAACTCAAGCAGGCGGTCGAGATGGTGCTCGGCCGGATGGGTGAGCCCTTCGGCTGGTGCCGCGATGTCGTTCATGCCGAGGAACAGGTGGCGTTCCGGCGCGATCGAGGAGGGGCGCTCGACCACGGTGTCGGCGTTGATCAGCGTGACGACGTCGCCCGCACCATGCTTCTCCACCGTCGCATGCAGGTCGGCGAGCGAGGAGACGACTAGATAGGTCATGGAGCGATCGCCCTGGTGCCGGAGGAGAGGGTTTCGAGGAAGCGGAAACGTTCGAGATAGCGCCGGCCGACCTCGGCCGCCGGCTGGGGCGTGAAGCGCTCGGGCGCGGGGAGGGTGCCGCCGGGCCGCCCGAACAGCGTCTGCGCTTCCGCGGGCTGGAACCCGGCCAGAAGCTTCGCTTCGAAATAGGCCGAGACGCGGTCCGCCGACTTGATGGCGCGCTTGACCGTGGCCGGCAGCTCGGCCGGCAGACCGAAGCGGCGATGCACCGCGGCCTGCAGCCGCGCCTCGACGCCCTTGTAGTCGCCGCCGAGCACGCTCTTGAACGGCGAGATCATGTCGCCGATGACGTATTCCGGGGCGTCGTGCAGGAGCGCGGCCAGTCGCCAGCGCGGGTCCGGTTCCCTGGCGCCGACGATCTCCTCGACGATTAGCGAGTGCTGCGCCACCGAGAACGCATGGTCGCCGGTGGTCTGGCCGTTCCAGCGGGCGACGCGGGCAAGCCCGTGTGCGATGTCCTCGATCTCGATATCGAGCGGGGAGGGGTCGAGAAGGTCGAGCCGCCGGCCGGACAGCATCCGCTGCCAGACGCGGGGGTGCTTGGCGCTCTTCGCAGGCGCGGGCGCGCTCATGCCTCGTCGCCGCCGCCGGGCTCTGGCAGGCCGTAGCCGGCCCAAGCCGGCACCTCCGCCTCGACGGGAACGCCGTCCGCCGACAGGGCCTCGCCGGCCGATAGGGCATCCGCCAGACGATCGATCCGCACCATCCCGATGCCGAGGCCCGCATGGGCCGAAAGCACGGTGCCGATCGTCCTGCCGCCCGCCTCGACGTTCGCGCCCGGCGTCAGGTGCCCCTCGGCCCGCAGCACCATCACGCGCCGGCGTGCCGTGCCCCGATGCTGCATGCGCGAGACGACCTCCTGCCCGACATAGCAGCCCTTGCGGAAGGACACGCCGCCGTTCTGGTCGAGCAGGACGTCGTGCGGAAAGACGTCGGAGGCCGGAAAGTCCCGCTCGGCCTCGGCGATGCCGAGCGACAGGCGCAGCGCCTCGAAGGCGGCCGGATCTCCATCGCCCGTTTCCGCGCCGTAGACGCGGAACACGCCGGTCGGAAAGCGCCGGTCGGTCACGGCGCCTCCCGGGGCCTCGTTCGTTTCCCAGATGGCGCCGACCACCTCGTCGCTCGGCGTGATCGCGACCCTGGCGCGCAGCTTGTAGAGCGTCAGGCGCTTGGCGAGGTCGCCGCGGGCGCCCGCCGCCACGTCCAGCCGCAAACCGTCATCGATGCGGCTGAGAAGGAAGTCGAAGAGGATCTTACCCTGCGGCGTCAAGAGCGCGGCGGGACGTGCCTCCTCTGCCCCGAGCGCGTCGAGATCGGCCGTCACGAGGTTCTGGAGGAAGGGCTCGGCGTCCGCGCCGGTCACATGAAGTGTCGCGCGGTCCGTCAGGCGGGCACTGGGCATGGCGTTCGTTCCGGGTCGCTGGCCGACCGTATCGGCCTTCGAACCCTATGTGCCGATCGCCGCGGCGAAGACAAGGCGGTCAGTCGCCGTCGACGAAGAACTCGAAGCGGCCTTCGGGCGAGATGCCGACGCGGTAGAAGTCGTAGGAGCCGTTGGCGACCATGCGCTGGTAGTCGCCGGCCGTCACCAGTTCGAAAAGTTGGACGAGCTGCGGCTTTGTCAGGGCGCCGAGGTCGACCTGCGTGAAGTAGGGCCAGACGTAGATCTCGTTGTCGCCGCCCGGATCGAGGCGGACATGGCCGGCCTCGAGGGTCTCGAGCAGGATCGCGAGAAGTTCGACGCCCTCGCCGTCGCCCGATGCTTCCTTCAGCGTCGTGACGGGATCCTGGTCGGGCATGGTGGCGGATACGACGGTCGGGTCGGCGCCGGTCTGGAAATAGGGGCGCAGCTTCTCGATGTCGCCGGTGCGGGCGACCTCGATCAGCTTGGCGCGCAGGTCGCGCACCGGCTGGGGCAGGTCCTTGTCGCCATAGACGATCTCGATCGGCGGCACGTCGCCGGTCGGAGCGCGCTCGGCGCCCTCGTCGGGCACCACGGCATCGTCGCCCGGCGCTGCCTCGATCGGGCCGGACGGCGGCTCGGCCGGCGCGGTGGTGGTCGGCGGAACCGGCGTGCTGCCGGGCGTCGCAGGCGGTGCGATCGGCTGGCCGTCGGCCGGCGGGGTCGCGGGCTGGCCGGGAACCGGCGGCAGGGGAACGGCGACGATGCCCTCGCGGCCCGGCGGGACGCTCCCGTCCTCCCCGGTGATCTGCGAGAGGGCCGAGGCCGGCAGGGCGGAAAGGCCCCCGCAGGCGAGGATGGAGAACGCGAGGAGGGCGCGCTGGAAGCGGGTCATGTCACCATTCGGGCGGACGCGCCCGTCCTGCCTTACTGGAACGAGCGGACGGCGCGGAACTCGCCGTACTCCACGCGGCGGCGCAGCGCGTCGAGGAGCTCCAGAACCTCGGCCTCGCCATGATGGCGCACCAGTTCGGTCACGGCCGTCGCCATCGCGGTCTCGGCGAGGATGTCCGCCTCAATTCCGTCGGAGATGCCGTCGGCCCATGCCTCGTTGTGGTATTCGCTCGCGACCTGCTTCTTTTCGGCGACGATCATGTCGTCGAGGTCGGAACCGTGCAGATCGATCATGCCGGATACTCCTTCTTCCGCTGCCCGAGCTGGCCGGTCTCCGGGCGGGGAAGGCGGGTCGCTGTCGCAAACCACCTTCTGAACAAAACGTTAACTTCCGTACCTTGCGCTGATCTCGCGCGAAAGGTCGGCACCTTCCTTGGCATATCTTTCCACGGCCACCGTCGCAGCAGGGGTACACTTGCGGTAGGTCGATTCGAAGGATCGATACCCCTGGTTGAAATGCGCGACGAGGGTTCGCCTGTCGGCTTCACCCGGCGCCTGCGCCTCGAGGATCGCGTTCATCTTCTCGCGCCAGACGTCGGCATTCGCATCGCCGCACAGGCCGCGCAGGAAGTGCAGCGAGCCGAGCACCGTCGCGAGGCGCGACAGCGGCTTCATGTAGGGCGCATTGGACGGCTTGGCGGCCGGTTCCTCGGCGGCGGGCTTCTCCTCCGTCGGCGGCTTGCCACCTTGCGCGGACGCCGCGACGACGCTCAACGCCAGCGCGATGCCGGCGATCCCGAGAAGTCGAAGAAAATTGTCCGCAACGGCCATGCGGCACGTTTGCAGGCCGATTGGGGTGAATGCAAGACGCGCGAAGGACTTGGCCCCGGCTCGCGCATGTTAAGGTTAGCGTGCGGCGGCCTCTTCCACGATGGCGGCGAGACCCGGCGTCGTGCGCCCTTCCGCCTCCATCGCACGCACGTCCGCGACGGGGAAGAACCGCGCCTCGTCCGCGTCGTCCGCCGCCTCGACCACCGCGCCGTTCCACTCAGCCAGCGAGCGGAAGACGGCGATCACGGCATGGGCGTCGTGGCCCGGATCGATCGACTCGTGCAGGCGCAGGAGCTCGATCGCTTCCAGCGCGACGCCGGTCTCCTCGCGCATCTCGCGGCGCGCGGCATCCTCGAGCCGCTCGCCGAACTCGACGCGCCCGCCGGGCAGGCTCCAAGCGCCGGCCCAGGGCGCGTGACCCCGGCGCACGAGACAGACCTCGCCCGCGCGCAGCAGGCAGACGGAAACACCGAGAAGGGGGCGACGGGGGCTCATGCCGCGGAGATAGGGCGAACCGCCGCTTGCGGCCAAGCCTTGCCCCGCGGCGTCGGCTCGACCATCCTCGCCGCCATGTGCGGACGCTTTGCCCTGACCGCGTCACCCCAGGCGGTGGCGGCGGCTTTCGATCTCGTGTCGGTGGACCCGTTTCCGCCGCGCTTCAACATCGCCCCGACGCAGCCGGTGCTGCACGTGGCGCTCCATCCCGCTCGCGGCGGATACCGGCGCGAGGCGAGACTTGCGCGCTGGGGGCTGATCCCCGGCTGGGCGAAGGATCCGTCCACGCTGCCGCTTCTCTTCAACGCCCGTTCGGAGACCGCGGCCGAGCGCCAGTCCTTTCGCGGCGCGTTGCGTCACCGGCGCTGCCTCGTGCCCGCGACGGCCTTCTACGAATGGCGCAGGGCGGATGGGGTGAAGCCGCAGCCGTTCCTGGTGCGGCCCGAGGACCGCGCCGTCGCGGCCTTTGCCGGCCTGCACGAGACGTTCCTCGCCGCGGACGGCAGCGAGATTGACACGGTCACGATCCTGACCGCCGCCGCGGGCTCGCGCCTGTCCGCGATCCACGAGCGCGCGCCGGTCGTGGTCGCGCCGGACGACTTCGAGCGCTGGCTCGGCGTGTCGGGCCAGTCCCCCGCCGGCATCCGCGATCTCCTCCATGCCGGACACGTCGACGGCTGGGAGGCGGTGCCCGTGTCGGACCGCGTCAACGCGGTTGCCAACATGGGACCGGAGGTTCAGGACAGGGTGGCGGAAGCCTCCGCGGCCGAGAGCCCCGGCCAGCTTTCGCTGTTTTCAGAACCTTCCGACGGACGGACCCCATGAACATCGATCTTCTGAAGCGGCTGTGCGAGACCCCCGGCGTGCCCGGCCACGAGCATCGGGTGCGCGACCTCATCGCCCGGGAAGCCGCCGATCTCTTCGACACGATCGAGACCGACGTGATGGGCTCGCTCGTCTGCACGAGGAAGGGCGAAGGCGAGAACCCCGAGCGCATCGTGCTCGCCTGCCACATGGACGAGATCGGCTTCCTCGTCAGCCACGTCTCCGACAAGGGCTTCGTCCACGTCTCGCCGGTCGGCGGCTTCGATCCTCGCAACCTCTTCTCGCGCCGCGTCCTCGTCTGCACCGACGAGGGCGACTATCGCGGGATCATGATGGCCGAGGGGAAGCCGATCCACATCTCGGCGCCCGAGGACCGCAAGAAGGTGCCCGAGCCGACCGACTTCTTCATCGACCTCGGCCTCGGCGCCGCCGCGAAGGAGAAGGTTCGCGTCGGCGATTTCGTGGTGATGGACGAGCCGCTGGTCGAGATGGGCGAGCGCATCGTCTCGAAGGCGCTCGACAACCGCATCGCCTGCTGGCTCGGCATTGAGGTCGTGCGCAAGCTTCTGGCGGACGGGCACAGCCACAAGTGCCAGCTCACCGTCGCCTTCACGGTGCAGGAGGAAGTCGGGCTTCGCGGCGCGCGCACGGTCGCCTACGATCTCAAGCCGCATATCGGCATCGGTATCGACACGACGCTCGCTTGCGACACGCCGGGCGTGCCCGAGCGCGACAAGACGACCGAGCTCGGCGCCGGGTTCGGCCTGCACATGAAGGACAACTCCTTCATCGCCGACGGCGCGCTGGTGCGCGAGTTCGAGGCGGTGGCGAAGGAGGAGGGCATCGCCAGCCAGCGCACGATCCTCGCCGGCGGCGGCATGGACGGCGCCTCGCTCCAGCAGGCGGCGTCGGGCGCCCGCGCAATCGGCATCGTCGTCGGCACGCGCTACATCCACACGGTCTGCGAGATGATCGACCGGCGGGACCTTCTGGCCGCGCGCGACGTGATCGCCGCCTTCCTCGCTCGGCACTGACAAGGCCGCAAACGAAAAGAGCCCGCCGTAGGGGCGGGCTCCGAGCGGCTCGATCCGGCTGGGCCGGAGAACCTGCTCTCGACGTCAGTCGCGGGCGTTGACGTTCGCGACGGTGCGCTGCGCGGCGGCCTTGCCGCTCTCGTCCTTGCGCCGGGTCGCCTTGGCCGCGAGCACGGCCGCGATGCCGATTTCGCGATAATTGCTGACGAGCTTCGAGTCGCGCTCGCGTTCGGTGCGGGATCGGAAGTTGAATTGCTGCTGGTTCATTGCCGCATGCCTGTGGTGACGGGATGGGTCGAAGAAAGCCGACCGAATGCGTCATTCTAGCGGCGCAAATCTGAAAAGACGACGAATCTATACTTAACAAATGGTTGCCAAGGCGACATGTTGCGTGACTGCATCATGCTGCATTGCCGCATTCCGATGAGCGCCCTGCACAATACTTAACGGAAGCTGAACGCGAAGCCGGCGATCACTCGGGTTTGAACGGCCGGGGGTTTGGATGTAGCTCTGCTGCGCTGCCACGATGGCGGCGGACCGAGGACCGACATGACCGACGCGACGCATCGCCTGCATCTGACCAACACGCTGACCCGCCGGAAGGAGGCCTTCCGGCCGCTCGACTGGCGCGAGGGCGGCGTGGCGGAGGCGGAGCGGCGGGTGCGCATGTATGTCTGCGGGCCGACGGTCTACGACTTCGCCCATATCGGCAACGCGCGGCCGGTGATCGTCTTCGACGTCCTCTTCCGCCTGCTCCGCCATCTCTATGGCGAGGCGCGCGTCGTCTACGCCCGCAACATCACGGACGTCGACGACAAGATCAACGCGCGCGCCGCACGCGACTTTCCCGACCTGCCGCTGAACGACGCCATCGCGCGCGT
The DNA here is from genome assembly GCF_913775355.1 of uncultured Aureimonas sp. GTDB lineage: Bacteria > Pseudomonadota > Alphaproteobacteria > Rhizobiales > Rhizobiaceae > Aureimonas. Next base: position 3,513 of record NZ_CAJYIU010000226.1, on the reverse strand, counting down.
CACCGAGAAGACCGCCGCGCAGTTCCACAAGGATGTCGCGGCGCTCGGCTGCCTGCCGCCGACCGTCGAGCCGCGCGCCACCGCCTTCGTCGCGCCGCGCGCCGACGGCCTGCCCGACATGATCGGCATGATCACGACGCTGATCGACAAGGGGCACGCCTATGTCGCGGGCGGCGAGGTGCTGTTCGACGTCCAGTCGATGCCGGCCTATGGCGCGCTGTCGCACCGCCGTCTGGAGGAGCAACAGGCCGGCGCGCGCGTCGCGGTGGAGGCGCACAAGAAGAACCCGGCCGACTTCGTGCTGTGGAAGCTGTCGGCGGCCAACGAGCCCGGCTGGGACAGCCCGTGGGGGCGGGGGCGGCCGGGCTGGCACATCGAGTGCTCTGTCATGTCGGCGGCCTATCTCGGCCAGACCTTCGACATCCATGGCGGCGGGCTCGACCTCATCTTTCCGCACCACGAGAACGAGATCGCCCAGTCCTGCTGCGCCCACGGCACCGAGCGGATGGCCGAGGTTTGGATGCACAACGGCTTCGTGCAGGTCGAGGGCCGCAAGATGTCGAAGTCAGAGGGCAACTTCGTGACCATCGCCGACGTCCTCGAGACCGACAAGGTCGGAGGACGCCGCTGGCCCGGCGAGGCCGTGCGGCTTCTGATGCTGAAGACGCACTACCGCGAGCCGATCGACTTCACGGCGGCCAAGCTCGAGGATGCCGTGCGCGAGCTCGACAAGTGGGAGCGGCTGGCCCGCGCGGCCGGCGCGGACAAGGCGGGTGAGGTCGCCCCGGACGAGGCGTTCCTCGACGCCGCCTGCGACGACCTTTCGCTGGCCGCGGCCGTCGCACGCGTCCACGCGCTCTTCGACGAGGGCCGGGCAGCAGGAGCGCTCGCCTCGCTGCGCCTTCTCGGCATCGACCCGGTTCGAGAGCAGGCGGTGGGCGCCGACGTCGCCGAGCGGATCGCGCGCCGCCTCGACCTTCTGAAAGCGCGCGACTTCGCCGCCGCCGACGCCCTGCGCGACGAACTCGCCACGGAGGGCGTCCTCCTCAAGGACGGCAAGGACCCTGCGACGGGCGAGCGCGTCACCACCTGGGAGATCCGGCGTTGAGCGAGGCGCGGCGGCAGCTCTATCCGACGATCCAGCCCTACCGCACGGGGCAATTCGACGTCGGCGACGGCCACATCCTCTACTTCGAACTTTGCGGGAACCCCGACGGCAAGCCGGTGATCTTCCTGCACGGGGGGCCGGGCAGCGGCTGCAACCCGTCGCATCGCCGCCTGTTCGATCCCGACCGGTACAACGTGCTGCTCTTCGATCAGCGCGGCTGCGGCCGATCCTCGCCGCTCGGCGCGCTGCATGCCAACACGACGCAGCACCTCGTGGAGGACGTCGAGCGCCTGCGCCGTATGGCGGGCTTCGGCGAGGCGATGCTCTTCGGCGGGTCCTGGGGCTCGACGCTGGCGCTGGCTTATGCGCAGGCCTATCCCGTCCATGTCAGCGAGATGATCCTGCGCGGCATCTTCACCGGGCGCCGCGAGGAACTCGACTGGTACTATCGCAACGGTGCGAGCCGCCTGTTCCCCGACGAATGGGAGCGTTTCCTCGCGCCGCTCGACGAGGCGGGGCGCGCCGACCCGATCGCCGCCTACCGCCCGCTGCTTCTCGACCCGGACCGCAACGTGCGTTCGCGGGCGGCGCGCGCCTGGACCGACTGGGAAGGGCGCACGGTCTCCATGCGCACGCTTCACGACGTTGCGGGGGGCTTTGGCGCGAGCGACCATGCCATCGCCTTCGCCCGGATCGAGAACCACTTCTTCGTCCACGACCTCTGGCTGGAGGAGGGCCAACTGATCCGCGATGCCGGGCGTCTGGCCGGCATTCCCGGCGTCATCGTTCAGGGGCGCTATGACGTGGTGACGCCGTCGAAGACCGCCTGGGACCTTCACAAGGCGTGGCCCGGCTCCGAGCTTCAGATCGTCGAGGATGCCGGGCACGCCTATTCCGAGCCCGGTACGCTGGACCGCCTGATCCTCGCCACCGATCGCTTCGCGCCCCATAATGGAGAGGACGTCCTGCCCGGAAGGAGCGCGCGGTCATGACCCTCGCATCCCCGCCGACCCATACCGGCGGCTGCCAGTGCGGCGCCGTCCGCTTCCGCATCCATGGCACGCTCGGGCGTGCCTCCGTCTGCCACTGCCGCATGTGCCAGAAGGCGTTCGGCGCGCTCTACGCCCCGCTCGTCAATCTCGGCACGGCCGAGATCGTCTGGACGAAGCGCGAGCCGAAGCGCTTCCGCTCGTCCAACCACGTCCTGCGCGGCTTCTGCCCGGACTGCGGAACGCCGCTGACCTACGAAGCGCCGGACGGCGTGGCGCTCGCCATCGGCGCCTTCGACGACCCGTCCGCACTGGCGCCGCAGATCCAGTTCGGCATCGAGGGCAAGCTGCCCTTCGTCGACGGGATCGCCGGACTGCCAGCGCGCACCAGCCCTGACGACGCGGACGGCGACAGCTACCTCGACGACATCGTGTCCTTCCAGCACCCCGATCGCGAAATGCCGGGCGAGGCGCCGGGAGACGCCCGGCATCCCTGACGAGGCGCAGCGTCGCATCAGGCAAACGAATGCCAGCCATCAGCGAAACTAAGGTGCGGTGATGGTTGCGGGTTGCTAGAAGCGGGGCACGTCCCGGATCCCGAGTGCCGCGCCATGCCCAATGCCTCCGCCGAGCCCGCCAGCGGTTATGCCTATGGCATTGCCGCCTATTCGATCTGGGGCCTCGTCCTGCCTCTCTACATGAAGGCGCTGGCGCATGTGCCCTCGATGGAGGTCATGGCGCAGCGGGTGCTGTGGTCGTGGGTGCTGACGCTCGGCATCCTCGCCTTCGGCACCGGCCTCGCCGGCCTGCGCGCCGCGCGCAGCCCGCGCGTGTTCGGGACGCTCGTCGTCACGGCGCTCCTGATCTCGGTGAACTGGGGCGTCTATGTCTGGGCGATCGCGACGGGGCACGGGCTCGACGCGGCGCTCGGCTACTACATCAACCCGCTGATCAACGTCGTGATGGCCGCCGTCTTCCTGCGCGAGCGGCTGACGCGGTTGCAGACGATTGCCGTCGGCATCGCGGCGGCCGGCGTGATCGTGCTGACGATCGAGAGCGGCGGCCTGCCTTGGGTGTCGCTCGCGCTTGCGCTCTCGTTCGCCTCCTACGGGCTCCTGCGCAAGACCGTGAAGATCGGGGCGACGGAAGGCTTCTTCCTCGAAGTGACGATCCTGTTCCTACCGGCGCTCGCTTTGGCCATCTGGTTGGTGCGGGCCGGGGGCGGTCATTTCGGGATCAATACCACGGAGACCGCGCTTCTCGTCGGCACCGGCGTCGTCACCGCCGTACCGATGATCCTGTTCTCGGCCGCCGCGCGCCTCCTGCGCTACACGACGGTCGGTCTCCTCCAGTACATCGCGCCGACCCTGATCACGCTGACCGCGATCTTCATCTTCGGCGAGCCGTTCGGCGTGT
>NZ_CAJYIU010000225.1 GCF_913775355.1 uncultured Aureimonas sp. | reverse complement strand
CGCCGGGCTTCAGCTCGAGCTTTGGCCGCATGACGACGACCGCCACGCGCCAAGCCGACACGGCGAGATCGTAGATCAGAAAGAGGATGAGCGACGCGACCTTGCGGCCGTTCTGGAAATAGCTCCCGGCGCCCACCTGCTCGCGGATAAGATAGAGCGACGCGCCGCCGAGGAAGAACCCGAAGATCAGGTTCGCGAGGCTGAAGCCGCCGGTGATGACGAGCCAGACGAGCGCGAGGAGGAGGTTGGCGACGAAGGGGCTCATGGCACGGCTCCCAGCACCGCGGAGAGATATTGCGAGGGGTGGAGAACCTGATGGGCCGCCTGCATCGACAGGCCGGCGAGCGGCTGCGGCCAGACGCCGATCGCGATCACGAAGACGCAGAGCGCGACGAGCGGGATCGTCGCCAGCGGGCGCCCGGGCGGCGGGGCCCGGAACGCATCCTCGGCCGCGTGCGGCTCCGGGTCGGCAAGCGCCGGCAGCGGCCGCCAGAAGGCCAGCGCGAACACACGGGCGCAGGCGATCGTCAGAAGGAAGCCGGACAGAAGCACCGCGAAGGCGAGCCACGGTAGGTCGGCCGAGATCGAGGCTCGGACCAGAAGCATCTTCGGCCAGAAACCCGAGAAGGGCGGCAGGCCGGAGACGGCCAGCAACAGCACCAGCATCAGCGCCGAGAACAACGGATGCCGCCGCCACAACCCGCCCATCTCGTGCAGCGACGACGAGCCGTTGCGGAAGGCCGCGACGCCGGCGGCCAGATACAGAGCCGTCATCACCACGATGGAATGGACGGCATAGAAGATCGCACCCGCCAGCCCCGTCGCCAGCGGTCCGTCCGCGGAGACGCCGCTCGCGAGCCCGCCCCCTTCCATGCCGCTCCGCAGGACGCTCGCCGCGCCCGTCGTGATCGCGGTCGACGCGCTCTCGAGGACCGGCGGGATCGCGATCCCGGCGAGGATGGTGCCGATGCCGGTGATCACCGCGTAGTTCAGCATGCGCCGCAGATCCGACTGCGCCAGCGCGCCGAGCGCGCCGAACAGCATCGTGAGCGCCGCCATCCACGCGATGACGAAGCCGAGCCCGCCCCGCTCTGGCGGAAACAGCATGAGGACGACGCGGATCAGCGCGTAGATGCCGACCTTCGTCAGAAGCCCGGCGAACAGGGCCGACACCACAAAGCGGGGCGTATGGTAGGAGGCGGGCAGCCAGAAGTTCAGCGGAAACGCCGCCGCCTTCATCGCGAAGGCCACGACGAACAGCGAGGCGATGGTTAGAAGGATGCCGTTCCCTTCCATCTGCGCCGACTTGACCGCGATATCGGCCATGTTGAGCGTGCCGAAGAGGCCGTAGAGATAGCCGATCGTCAGGAGGAAGAGCGTCGCGCCGATGAGGTTGAGGAAGCAGTATTTGGTCGCGCCGTCCAGTTGCTCGCGCTCGGAACCGAGGATGAGGAGCCCGAACGACCCGATCAGCATCACCTCGAACCAGACATAAAGGTTGAAGATGTCGCCGGTCAGGAACGCGCCGGACAAGCCGCCCATGACCATGAAGAGAAACGGATAGAAGCCGTAGCGGCGCCCTTCCTCGTCGATCGAGGCGATCGCGTAGATGCCGCAGGCGAGCCCGGCGAAGCCCGCAACGGAGAGGAACAGGGCGCTGAGGAGATCGGCCGTGAAGGAGATGCCGAACGGCGGCCGCCAGCCGCCCATCGCCATCGACATCGGCCCGCCCTCGGCGATGCGCCACAGGAGGGCGAGGTCGGTGGCCAGAAGGAGTGCCAGCCCGATCACCGCGATCACCGGATGAAGATCCATGCGCCGGCGCATCATCAGGAGAATGGCGCCGAAGACGAAACAGATCACGACGGGCAGCACCAGAAGCGCCTGATCCGGCGTGAACCGGTCGAAGACCATGGCCTGCGAAATGAGGGTGGCGGTCTCGTCCATCGTCCCCTCCCTCAATAGCCGAGGGGCGGAAGCCCCTCGTCCTCGGGCTCGGCCACGCGCATCTCCATCGTGTCGTCAGTCTCGAGGTCCTGATAGGCGCGGTAGGCGAGAACGAGGAGGAACACGAAGAAGGAGAAGGAGATCACGATCGCGGTCAGCACCAGCGCCTGCGGCACCGGATTGGCGATGTCTTGCGGCGGGACCTTGAGACCTGCCGGAATGAGCGGCGGCGCGATCGGGCTGATCCGCCCGGCGACGAAGAGCGACAGGTTGACGGAGTTCCCAAGCAGCACGACGCCAAGCAGCATGCGGATGATGTAACGCGACAGGAGGAGGTAGATGGTGACGGAGAACATCACGGCGACGAGGCCGGCCAGAGCGATTTCCATGTCAGACGGCCTTTCTCATCCCGAGTAGCGTTCTTCGAGCGACAGCGCGATCGAGGAGATCGCGCCGACGATGACGAGGAAGACGCCGAGGTCGAAGATCAGCGTCGTCGACAAGGCGAGTTCCGCGCCCGCCACGGACACGAAGGCCCAGAGCCCCGTCATGAACTGCGCGCCGCCGAAGAGCGGCATCAGGCCCGCGATCACCGCGACGATCAGGCCGAACCCGGCATAGGCGATCGGATGAAAGTGGAGCGCCCGGCGCACCGCTTCGACGCCGCAGGCCATGCCGTAGACCGCGATGGCGGACGAGGCGATCAGTCCGCCGATGAAGCCGCCGCCCGGCTCGTTGTGCCCGCGCAGGAGCACGAACAGCGAGAACAGGAGCATGAGGGCGGTGATGTAGGGCGCGGTCACCCGGAAGATGACGGTTCTCATGGGTGCAGTTCCCCGGACCGGCGCCGCCGTTTGCGCGAATGTCGACCGTCCGGCTTCGTCGCGCGGATGCGCACCAGCGCGAGGATTGCGGCACCCGTCGTCAGGACCACCGCGATCTCGCCCCAGGTGTCGACGCCGCGGAAGTCGACGAGGATCACGTTCACGACGTTGCGCCCGTGCGCGATCGTGTAGCTGTAGGTCTCGTAGAACTCGGCGAGCTTCGTGTCGAACGGGCGCTGGGTCACGGCCAGAAGGAGAAGGCCGAGACCGATGCCGCCGGCCGCCGCGAGCCCCGCCTCCGGCACGACCTTGCTCCACGGACGCCGGTCGGCCGGCATCAGGCGCAGTCGCGTCATCACGAGCGCGAGGATCGAGACCGACAGGATCTCCACCATGAACTGCGTGAACGAGAGGTCCGGCGCGCCGAGGAGCATGAAGAGCAGCGCGACCGCCAACCCCTGGATGCCGAGCGAGACGATCGCCGTGAGGCGGCTCGCCGAGAACGCGACCACGAGGATGCCGAGGATCACGATGCCAATGATCGCCCACTCGTAGAAGAAGAGGCGCGGGAACTCAGGCACCTTCGGCAGCGAACGCGTCCAGACCAGCGTGATCCAGACGGTCGCGACGATCACGCCGAAGGTCACGCGCATGTAGATGTCGAGGCGGCCGGGCTGGAGGCGGTTGGTGATGTGCCAGGCGATGGCCACCAGTCCGCGCAGCGCCTGATCGAAGCCCTTGTCCGGCCCCCATCCGATCCGCGCGAGAAGCGCGGCGATGCCGGAACGCATGCGTTGTGCGCGCAGGAACAGCCCGATACCGAGCGCGACCGTCAGGATCGAGAGGATCAGCGCCGGGCCCCAGTGGAAGCCGAGCGCGATGTCCACCGCCAGCGCCCCGTCGAGGGCGGGCGGCGACATCGGGTTGGAGATGAACTTGTGCGT
>NZ_CAJYIU010000224.1 GCF_913775355.1 uncultured Aureimonas sp. | reverse complement strand
TCTCCTTCGGGCTCCCGAAGTAGACGCCGCCGGTGAGCTCGCGCAGGATCAGGATGTCGAGCCCGTCGACGAGTTCGCGCTTCAGCGACGAGGCCTCGGCCAGCGCGGGATAGCAGATGGCGGGGCGCAGATTGGCAAACAGCGCCATGTCCTTGCGCAGGCGCAGGAGGCCCGCCTCGGGGCGGATCTCGTAAGCGACGCCGTCCCACTTCGGGCCGCCGACCGCGCCGAAGAGCACGGCGTCCGCTGCGAGTGCCTTATCCATGTCGGCGTCCGCGATCGGCACGCCGTGGGCGTCGATCGCAGCGCCCCCCACCAGCGCCTCCTCCGTCTCGAAGCGGTCGCCGCCGGCCCCGTTCAGCACGGCCACGATCTTGCCGACCTCGGCCATGGCTTCGGGCCCGATGCCGTCGCCGGGCAGGAGGAGGAGCTTGTGCGTCGTCATGAAGGGTCCTTTCGATCGGTCGGGGCGCGGGCTCGGCGGCGTGTCAGGCCCAGGGGCGCGTTTCGGCGAGCTTCGTCTCGAACGAGGTGATGCCGCTCTCCTGCTCCAGCGTCAGCCCGATGTCGTCGAGCCCGTTGAGGAGGCAGTGCTTGCGGAACGGATCGATGTCGAAGCGAACGACGCCCCCGTCCGGGCGGCGGATTTCCTGGGCCTCGAGGTCGACCGTCAGCTTCGCGTTCGCGCCCTTGCCGGCGTCGCCCATCAGGGCGTCGAGCTCGTCCTGGGAGACGCGGATCGGCAGGATGCCGTTCTTGAAACAGTTGTTGTAGAAGATGTCGGCGAAGGACGTCGAGATCACGCAGCGGATGCCGAAGTCGAGAAGCGCCCAAGGCGCATGCTCGCGGCTCGACCCGCAGCCGAAATTGTCGCCGGCCACCAGGATCTCGGCCTGGCGGTAGGCCGGCCTGTTGAGAACGAAATTCTCGTCCTCCGAGCCGTCCTCCCGGTAGCGGATGTTGGCGAAGAGGCCGACGCCGAGCCCGGTGCGCTTGATCGTCTTCAGGTAATCCTTCGGGATGATCATGTCGGTGTCGACATTGAGGATCGGAAGCGGCGCGGCGACGCCCGTCAGATGGTCGAACTTCTGCATGGGAAACGCGTCCTTTCCTCGTCAGGCTGGCGGTAGGGCCTCGATACACCCTTCAACGCCGAGGCAAAAGCCTTGTCGGGGCCGCTTGAACGCGGCCACGCGATCGGGCAGGGAAGACCGATGACCCGCGCCCCCGCCGCGCTCCTGCGCTCCGCCCTCTTCGTGCCGGCCGCCAATGCGCGCGCGCTCGAAAAGTCGGCCTCGCTCGCCGTCGACGCGCTGATCTTCGATCTCGAGGATTCGGCTGCCGAGGGCGAGAAGGGCGCGGCGCGCGAACGCCTGCGCGATCATCTGGCGACCCAGGGCCGTCAGTCGGCCGATGGTCCCCTCCGCGTCGTGCGGATCAACCCTCTCGACACGCCGGCCGGCACGGAAGACCTCCTGATAGCCTGCGCGGTGCGGGCGGACGCGATCCTCCTGCCGAAGGTGGAAGGCCCCGAGGCGCTGGAGGAGGCCGACACCGCGCTCCAGCACTGCGACGCGCCGCCGGCGCTGGCGCTCTGGGCGATGGTGGAAACGCCGATGGGCGTTCTAAAGGCCGGCGCGATCGCGGGCGCCGCGCTGTCGCGCCCGCTCGGCGCGCTGGTGGTGGGGCCGAACGACCTCGTCTCGGCGGCCGGGCTTCTCCTTTCGCCGGGGCGGCCCGAACTGATGCCCTGGATCGGTCCGATCCTCGTCGCCGGCCACGCGCATAAGGTGCCGGTCCTCGACGGGGTCTACAACGATTTCGCCGATATCGAGGGCTTCTCGGCCGAATGCGCGGCTGGCCGACGCCTCGGCTTTAGCGGCAAGACGCTGATCCATCCGTTGCAGATCGGCCCGGCGGACGCGGCCTTCGGGCCGACGGCGGACGAGATCGCGGCGGCCGAGGCGATCGTCGCGGCCTTCGCCGAACCGGCCGCCGAGGGGCGCGGCGTCATCCGCCTCGATGGCCGGATGGTGGAGCGCCTTCATCTCCTTGCGGCGGAGGCGCTGCTCGCCCGCGCCGCCGCCATCCGAAACCGAAGAGGATCGATTCGATGAAGCTCTACCGTCTCCTGACCGGCCCCGACGATTCGGCCTTCTGCCACCGCGTCAGCCTCGCCCTGTCCAAGGGCTGGGAACTGGCGGGCAGCCCGGCCTACGCCTTCGACGCCAAGGAGGGCGTGATGAAGTGCGCGCAGCCGATGACCAAGGTCGTCGAGGGCAAGGACTACGATCCGTCGATGAAGCTCGGCGAGCAGTAGGTTTTGAGAGCGGGCCTGGCCGCGCTGCGGGGCGCATTCGCCGCGCTGACCGCCTTCGCCAGCGTGATCCTCGGGCTGATGGTGCTGGGGCTTCTCGTGCCCCGGCCGGCGGCGGTGTCGTTCCCCCCGCCCGGCGAGGCCGCGGGGCGTCATGCGATCTATCTCGCGGCCAACCCGATCCACACCGACATCCTCCTGCCGGCGACGCCGGAGGTGCTGGACCGCTTCGCCTTCCTGGCGCGCGATGGGCTCGACCTCGCCCATCCCGCGCTCGGCACCATCGTCGTCGGATGGGGCGGCCGGGCCTTCTACACGCAGACACCGACCTGGGGCGACCTGACCTTCGACGCCGTCTGGCGCTCGGCGACGCTCGACCGATCCGTCCTGCACGTCGCGCTCGGCGGCCGTGTCGAGGGCGGCCAGCCCGGCCTCGTCCGCCTCGACCTCGGGGACGCCGCCTTCGCCGCGCTCCTCGAGGCCGTCGCGGACAGCTTCGAGCCCGGCCCGGACGGCACGCCGCCGCCGATCCCTGACGCCGCCTACGGGGCGTTCGACCATTTCTACGAGGCGCGGGGGCCGTTCAACCTTCTCCTCGGCTGCAACACCTGGACCGCCGCCATGCTTCGCGCGGCCGGCGTGCGCACGGGCCTCTGGACGCCCCTTCCGCCGCTTCTCCTTTGGAGCCTGACGCTGCACGAGCAAACCGTCGCGCCCTGACGGGACGCGGGTGTTCGGAAACGCCTCAAGGCGCCAGCCAGCGGCTTTCCAACTGGTGGCCGACCTTCCACCGATCGAGCTCGGCAACGTCGTTGTCGCAGGGCGCTTCGAACGGGTCGCGGTATCGCAGGAACTCGCCGTCGACGATGGCGGCGATGCGGAAGCAGGCCTCGTCGTATCGTCCGCGCTCCGGGCTGACGACGCGGACCCGCGCCTCCATGGCGATGGCCTCGAGCGCACGGTCGTCCCATCGGGCCATGCCGTAGTCGGCGATCGTCAGATCGACGGCGGTCGGCTGCCAGTCCTGCGCCGGTAATCCGCGGCGCCAAGTCTCCACGTCGGGGAACAGGGCCGCGATCTCCGCGGACGCCTTGTCGTCGTCGCCGGCGAGGACGACGCCCGGCTGCGCGATCATCCGCCTCTTGAAGCCTTCGGAGAAGCGGTTGAGAAGGGCTGCGGCCTCGGCGCCGTAGCGCGACCGCAAGTCGGCCTCCCGCGATTCTCGCGTCTGCGCCTTGGCGTTGGCTGCGCGCTGCGCGACGCTGCGCTCCCCTTCCGCCGCCACCCGGCGTTCCTCCGCCTGGCGCAGGGCCTCCTGCTTCGCCGACACGAGACCCGCGACGTTCTCTTCCAGGGCCTTGCGCTCGTACCAGAGGGGAAGGAAGCTCGCCGCCCGGCCATCGCGCTTCAGGCCGTCGGCCAGAAGCCTGACGGCATGCTCGGAGCCATAGACGAGGCGGCATTCCTCGGCCTTGGCGGCCAGGAATGTCTCGTCGAGGCTTGCAAAGCGCGTCGTCGGACGCTGACCGATCTCCGTTTCGGCGTAGCTCGCGACCCGGCCCAGCATCTCGTCATGCGCGCCGCGGTCTTCCGACACCGTCGCGCAGATCGCCGCCTTGCCCGTTGCCAGCATCAGGGCGCCGTAGCCGTTCCGCCGCTCGCCCGCCACATCGTCCCGGATCGTGTCGGACAGCGACCGCTCCTCGTCCATCCGCTTGGCGACATCGCGGAAGGGCATGACGTCGAAGACGCGCAGCGCCCCATTCTCCAGCGCCTCGAGAAACGGCAGGGCGACGGACGGCGGCGCCGCCAGAAAGGCGCGGCGCTGGATCAGGAGGAGATCGCGATTGGCGACGTCCATTGGCCCGCAGGGGCTGGCGGACACGACGACGGCACGGCCGTCGAAGCGTTCCAGTTCGCTCGCAAGGGCGCGCCCGAGAGCTGGCGTCTGCGGGAGACCGCTCAGACACAAGGAGGCCTGTCCCGTCCGGAACGTGAAGGCGCCGACGAGATTGCGCGCGAGCGAAGGCGCACGCGGGCTCGTGTTGTAGAGAACGACGACGTCGTCCGGCGGCCCCTGCAGGAGGACCGCGTTGGCCGCCGTGATGCTGACCGCCTGGGGCAGGGTGCCGGAATTTTCGGGGACGCCCGTGTCCTTGCGCGTCAGAAGCGCGATCTCGCTGGCTAGGCCCTGTTTCTGCACGGCCGCGGCGGCGCGGTCGCGGGCGGTCGAGAGGATGTCCAGATCGTCGCTCTGCGCGTCGTCCGTCAGGAGCTTCAGTTCGGCGACGACGCCCGGCAGCTTCGGCGAGGCGAGGTTGGCCGCGACCCATGCCGCCATCTGGGCGCGTGTTGTTTCCAGCTCGTTCTGGAGCGCGATCCTGCGCGCCGCCGCCTCGCGGGCGCGCTCCTCGCCGCGTACCGCTTCGAAGACGGCAAAGGCGGGCGCCTGCGAGAGGGCCGTGCGCAACCGCAGGGCGGTCGCGGCAAGGTCCGTCGCCGATGCCGACGCCATTCCGCCCTTCAGGGTCGCGGCCTCGGCCGCGATGTCGAGAAGGTTCGGGGTCTGCGGATTGAGCCGGAGGAAGGCGTCGGCGTCGGAGAGAAGGTCCGTCGCCGCGCGGCGTGCCGCCTTGAGGGCATCCGCCTCCGCCCGCTGATAGGCGGACCTGTCGGAGAACCCCTTGGCCTGTGCCTCGCGAAACTCGCTGGAACTCGTGAAGCCGGATCGGCGAAACGCCTCGTGTTCGCGGGCCGTGTCGAAGCCGTCCACTTGCGCCGAGCGATACTCGGATGCCGTCGCAAAGCCCCCGGCGCGGGCACGAATGAACTCGTCGCCGCGACGAAACCCGCCGGACGTCGCCTGATCCCAGTCACGCTGCGTCTGGAAGCCGAGGGTGCGGGCCTCGCTGAAGGCCGTCGCGGAGGGGAAGCCGCCCGCCTCCGCCTGCTGATAGGTCGCCGCATCCTGGAAGCCGCGCGCCTGGGCGAGGCTGCGCTCCGAATTGCTGCGGAAGCCGTCCGTCGCCGTCTCCTCGATGGATGACAGCGTGTAGGTGTCGACCACCTCGCCGAAGGGCAGGCCGTGACGGTCGACATAGGCGGAGAACGCCACGCCGGTCGAGGGGCCGATCAACCCGTCGACGGGACCCTGGTACAGGCCGAGGCGCGACAGGGCCGCCTGCAGCCGCTGGATGGACTGGCGATAGACCGGCCGCGTCATCAGATCGAGCGACCCGTCGCCGTCGAAGGAATTCCACACGACCCGATCGAGGTTCTGGCCGTCCGACAGGAACGAGTCCTGCGGGATAATGTGCATCGCCTTCAGCGCTTCGAGGTTCGGCTTGGCCTTGTCCCGGTTGAGCGTGCCGGCCACGACCGCGTATCGCCCGTTGCGGCTCTGGATCACGGCCGTCGGACCGATCGTCGGGGCATAGCTTTCGGCGAGGGCGACGGCTTCCTGCGGATCCTCGCGGCTGGCGATCACGAGCCAGGGCGTCACCGCCCGGCGTGCAGCGGGGGACGCCGCGAGGCGCCCCCGTTCCTGGCCCTTGGCCATTTCCTTGATGATGCCGAAGACGAAATCGGCGGAGCCTTCCGCCCGTGCCACCGAAGCGGACGACAGGAGGGCCGCGACGACCACCCAGCGCATGATCCAATCCACGTGCCCGCCCCATCCACAGACTGCGCGACCGGATCATCATGGCTCTTCGCCGCCCGACGACGCCTGCTCCAGTTCGGCGCAAGCTTAGCAAAGCT
>NZ_CAJYIU010000223.1 GCF_913775355.1 uncultured Aureimonas sp. | reverse complement strand
GGCTTTGCCGAGCGCCTCGCGCACTACCGCGCGCAGCCGAAGTTCGTCGGGCTGCGGCCGATGCTGCAGGGGCTGGACGACGACGCCTTCATCCTGCGCCCGCGCGTCCTCGACAACCTTAGCCGCGTCGCCGACAGCGGCCTTGCCTTCGACATCCTGACCTTCCCGAAGCATCTGCCCCATGTGGCACGGGCGCTGGAGGCGGTGCCGGGCCTCCGGGCCGTCGTCGACCACCTGTCGAAGCCGGCGATCGCCGCCGGCGACCTCGATCCCTGGCGGGCCGACATCGCCCGCATCGCGGCCTTCCCGAACGTTTCGTGCAAGGTGTCCGGCATGGTGACCGAGGCGAAACCGGACTGGGCGCTCGACGATCTCGCGCCGTATGTCGACCACGTCGCCGAATGTTTCGGCGCCGACCGTCTCCTGTTCGGCTCGGATTGGCCGGTTGCATTGCTCGCCGCCGAATACGGCGAGGTCGCCCATGCGGCCCGCGCGCTGCTCGGCCGCCGCTTCGGGCCGGAGGACATGGGCAAGATTTTCGGCGGCAACGCCGCGCGCTTCTACGGCGTGGAGTCGGCGAGCTCGCCGAGATAGTTGTTGGCGGCCCGCGGCCCCGCGAAGGCGGCGGGGTCGAGGTCGGCGACGAGCATCTCGGCCTGCGCCTCGCTGCCCCGAGCCAGCGCCGCGCCGTCCGGCCCGGCGATCACCGACAGGCCCTGATAGGCGAACGTTCCGTCTTGCCCGCTCCAGTCGGCATAGGACAGGAACACGCTGTTCTCGAAGGCGCGTGTCGGCACGAGGCTGCGGGCGATGAAGCGCGCGCCCTCGCTTTCCGGCAGCGCCGTCGGCACCAGGACGAGGTCCGCGCCGGCCTGCGCCAGCGCCCGGACGGTTTCGGGAAATTCGACGTCGAAGCAGACGAGGAGCCCGACCCGGAAGGCTCCGAAGGCGACGACCGGGGAGATGGCCGTGCCCGGCGAAAAGGCGCCGCGCTCGTAGTCCCCGTAGAGGAAGCGCTTGGCATAGACGACCGGCGCCTCGCCAGGCCGAAGGAACACGGCGGCGTTGCTCACGACGGCGCCGTCCGCGACGGGGAGCCCGAGCGCCAGCGCGACGCGGGTCTCCTCGACCCGTGCCTGAAGACGCGCGATCGTCTCCGTCGCCCGCTCGGCCTCCGCCTGCAGGGCCTGCGCGCCCGCGCCGTAGCCGGGCAGGGCGAGTTCGGGCAGGTGGGCGAGATCGGCGCCGGCCTCGCGTGCCTGGGCGAGGCACCGGTCGATCCCGAGGAGGCCATCCGCGCCGCCGCAAGCCGCCGCCGCATCGAGCTGGAAGAGGGCAACGCGCATCAGCGGCGCTCCCAAGCGCCGAGCAGCTTCGGCAGGTCGCCGAACCGCGCGACGAGGCCGAAGACGAGCGCGGCGAGCGCCACGAACAGCACCGAGATCGACGCCATCACCGGGGTGTAGCCGTAGCGCAGCGCGTTGAAGATCTTGATCGGCACGGTCTCCATCGTGAAGCCCACCGTCATGTAGGCGATGATGTATTCGTTGAGCGAGAGGACGAAGGCGAAGGCGAAGCCCGACACGAGATAGGGCCGGATCATCGGCAGGACGATCGTCCGCCGCACCGCCGCCTCGCTGGCGCCCATCGTCCGCGCCGCCTCGACGATCTCGCGGTCGATCGAGGAGAAGCCGAGCGTCAGCGTCACGAGCGGCAGGCTGGTAAAGAAGATCGCGTGGCTGACGACGACGGTGAAGGACGAGCCGTAGAAGCCGACGGTGGACCAGAAGGCGAGCGCGCCGAGCGCGGTGATCACCGGCGGCAGCACGAAGGGCGAGACGCCCAGAAGCTGCACGAGGCGGCCGGGCAGCGTCGCCCGCCGCCACAGGGCGTAGGCGATCGGCAAGGCGATGAGGACGGCGAGCGCCGCCGCCAGCACCGCGATGGAAACGGACGTGAACAGCGCGCCGCGCCAGTCCGGGTCGGTGAAGATCGCCTGATACCAGCGCAGCGACAGGCCCTTCGGCGGGAAGACGAGGCTCTGCTGCGCGTTGACCGACACGCCCGCGATGATCGCGACGGGCGCGGCGAGGAAGAGGGCGACCAGCGCCAGGAACAGGCGGCTCATGTCGCGCTCCCGACGCGGCGCGCGCCGAACAGCGCCGTCAGCGACACGAGAAGGATGCTGGCCAGCACCAGGAACACGGCCATCGCCGCGGCGAACGGCATGTTGGACTGGTAGATCGCCTGGTCGGTGATGAGGACGGACAGCGTCCAGTGCTGCGGCCGGCCGAGAAGCTGCGGCAGGAGGTAGGAGCCGAGCGCGAACACGAAGACGACGACGAAGGTCGCGGCCAGCGCCCCGCGCAGCGCCGGCAGGATCACGGTGAGGAAGGCGCGCACCGGCGAGGCGCCGAGCGTTTCGGCGGCTTCCCCAAGCGAGGGGTCGAGGCGCGAGAAGGACGGATAGAGCACCAGCACGCAGTAGGGCAGCGCCTGGTAGGACATGCCGAGAAGGACGGCGGCAAAGCTCGGCGTGAAGGCGGCGGGCGTCTTCATCAGGCCGATCGCGACGAGGAGGTTGGAGATGCCGGCCGTGCGCGACAGGAGCGTCGACCAGGAAAAGCCGATGATCACCTCGGACAGGGACAGGACGGCAAGCAGCGCGACGAGCCAGGGCACCTGCGCGCGCCGGGGCAGGCGCGACAGGAGATAGGTGAAGGGTGCGCCGACCACGAGGCAGATCAGCGCCACCAGCGCCGACAGGCCGAGCGAGAAGAGGAGGATCTCGCCGAAGAAGAGCGACAGGAAGCGCGCGTAGTTGTCGGAGGTGAGAACCGGCTCGTAGAAGCCGCCCTGGACGCGCTGGAAGAACGAGACGGCGATCATCAGCCCGAACGGCACGACGAAGAAGGCGCCGAGCATCAGGCCGGGAAAGACGAGGGCGCCCTGACCGCCGGCGGGGCGGGACGTCGCCGCGCTCATGCGGCCCCGGCGGGAAAGACAGTGGCGGCGCCGGGCTTCAGCGCCAGCGACACGGGCGTGCCGGCGGGCGGCACGTCGGCGCCGGCCTCGCGGTGCGCGATGATGCGGGCGTCGCCCGAGCGCAGGTAGATCTCGACCGCCGAGCCCATGTCGCGCACGAACTCGACCCGGGCTGCGATCGGCCCGTCGCCCTCGGGCATGAGGACGACGTCCTCGGGCCGCACCGACAGGAGCGCGGCCTCGCCCGACAGGGCGAGACCCGGCAGGAGGGCGCCCGACGCAAGGCGCGCGCCGCCGGCCTCGCGGCGCGCTTCCAAGAGGTTGGTCTGGCCGAGGAAGTCGGCGACGAAGGGCGTCGCCGGTCGGCGATAGACCTCGATCGGCCGGTCCATCTGCAGCACCCGGCCGTTCTGCATGACGACGACCCGGTCGGCCATGGTCATCGCCTCGCGCTGATCGTGGGTGACGACGATCGTGGTGATGCCGAGCCGCTCCTGCAGGAGGCGCAGTTCCACCTGCATCGCCTCGCGCAGTTTGGCGTCGAGCGCCGACAGCGGCTCGTCGAGGAGGAAGAGGCGCGGCGCGACGGCGAGCGCGCGGGCGATCGCCACGCGCTGGCGCTGGCCGCCCGATAGCTGCGTGATCGCCCGCCCCTCGACGCCGGGCAGGCGCACGAGATCGAGAAGCTCGCGCACGCGCGCCTCCGCCGCGCCGCGGCCGGTCCCCCTGAGGCGCAAGGGGTAGGCGATGTTGTCGCCCACCGTCAGGTGCGGGAACAGCGCCAGCGACTGGAACACCATGCCGAAGCCCCGCTTGTGGACGGGGACATGGGTGATCGTCTCCGACCCGAAGCGGATGTCGCCGGCGGTCGGCGTCTCCAGCCCGGCGATCATGCGCATCAGCGTGGTCTTGCCGCAGCCCGACGGCCCCAGAAGACACACGAACGTGCCCTCCGGGATCGTGAGGTCGACGGCGTCCACGGCGGTCGCCGCGCCGTAGCGCTTCGTCACGCCGGAGAGCACGAGTGCTGTCATGGGCTGGAAAACTCCTGAGACGGGGTGAGGCGGGCGCTGGACGCTC
>NZ_CAJYIU010000222.1 GCF_913775355.1 uncultured Aureimonas sp. | reverse complement strand
ACGCCACCTCTCAGAAGACCGTCACATCCGTTCCGTCGCGCGGCGAGGCGATCTGGCAGCCGGGGTTGAAGAGGTCGCTCGGATCAAGCAGCGCCTTGATCCCGCCCAAGATCTCCTGCTGCACGGGCGATCGCCGCGCGGCAAAATCGTCCCGTTTCAGCCGCCCGATCCCGTGCTCGGCGCTGATGCCGCCGTGATAGCGGTCGACGATCGCGTTCAACACCTTCTTGGCCAGCGCCAGCTTGGCGTCGCGCTCTTCGCGCGGAATGCCGGCCGGTGGCAGGACGTTGAAGTGGATGTTTCCGTCGCCGACATGGCCATAGGCGACAGGCAGGCAGTCCGGCAGGCGAAGGGCCATCTCCTGCATGCCCTCCTCGATGAAGGCGGCGACCTTCGACGGCGGCACGGACAGGTCGGTGCGCAGGTGGACGCCGCGCTTCGCCTGCCCCTCGTTCATCCCGTCACGGATCTGCCAGAGGTCGGCGGCCTGCGCCTCGGACGCCGCGAGGACCCCGTCGGTGACGTAGCCGCGCTCCATCGCAAGTTCGAAGAAGCGTTCCACCAAGGGCTTCAGATCGAGCGACCCGGTCGCCGACACGTCGATCAAAGCATAGGCAGGCGCCTCGGCGATGGTCGGGAGCGCGAGGCTCGGATCGGCCTCCTTCGCCAGCATCATGCCCTCCGGCGGCACCAGTTCGAAGGCCGACAGGAGATCGCAGCATTCGCGCCGCGCCAGCGCGTAGAGCGCCATGACGTCGCCGCGGTCGGCAAGCGCCAGGAAGGCGGTTTCGACGCGAGAGGGCTTCGGCACCAGACGGATCGCAGCCGCGGTGATGAGGCCGAGCGTGCCTTCGGCGCCGATGAAGAGTTGCTTGAGATCGAGGCCGGAGTTGTTCTTGCGCAGCGTCGACAGGCCGTTCCACATCGTGCCGTCGGCCAGCACCACCTCGAGGCCGAGGATCATCTCGCGCGTCATGCCGTAGCGCAGGACGTTGATGCCGCCGGCATTGGTCGAGATGTTGCCGCCGATCTGGCAGCTTCCCTCCGCGCCGAGCGACAGCGGAAAGAACAGGTCCTCCGCCTCCGCCGCCTCCTTGATCGCGGCAAGAACGCAGCCCGCCTCGACGACGGCCGAGAAGTCCGCCGCGTCGATGCCGCGGATGCGGTTCATCCGCTCCATGGTCACGACGACATGGCCCCGCGCGCTCGTCGGCAGCGCGCCGAGCACCAGCCCCGTGTTGCCACCTTGCGGGACCACCGCCAGCCCATGCTCGGCGCAGAATCGCACCATGGCGGACGCCTCGGCGGTGTCGCCCGGCCGTAGCACCGCGACAGCGCTCCCCTCCACGTCGCCGTGCCAATCGCGGCGGTAGCGCAGCGTGTCGGCGGGATCGGCCAGAACCGAGCGCGGGCCGAAGCGGTCGAGCAAGGTCGCGGCGATGTCGGTGGCGTCGGTGAGCTTGGTGTCCATGGCCTTGACCCTCCCGGTTCCGCCGGGAATGCACCCGCCCAGCGTCCGATACAAGCCTGAAGGGTCGAGCGCCTCAGGCGGCGGGGGGTCTCGCGCCCGCACGCTCCAGCCACGCCTGCAATTCGGCCTCGGCCTGGTCGAGCCCGGCGCGGTTCAAGAGCCGGCGCATCAGGGCGAGGCTGACGCAGCGCGTTCGCAGGTTGAAGAGGTCCCCGCCGCCCGCGCCGTCATAGGCGCCGACCTTCTCGTAGACCTGCTGGAGCCGGTTCTGCACGCTGCGCAGCGAGATGCCGCGCCGCTCGGCGATCATCCGGTCCGTCAGGCCGAGCGCGAGATCGACCAGCACCTCGTACTCGACGTCCGACAATCCCTCCGAGCGATTGGCGGCCTTCTGCTGCACGCCGCGGATCTCGCGGTCAATCACGCACTGTCCTTCGACGAAGACGCCCTTCAGCGCCAATCCGAGCCGCTCCTCCGACGCCGACTTCAGGATGTAGCCGTAGGCCGCGCCCGCCGGCACGATGCGCGAGACGCCGCGTACATAGGCCTCGTCCGCGTAGTTCGACCAGAAGATGATGCTGGTGTCGGGCCGGTCGCGCCACAGGGAGCGGGCCAACTCGACGCCGGTCCGGCGCGGCATCTGGAGATCGACGACGATCGCGCGGGCCTCGTGCCGCCGGGCGAGCTTCTCGCCCTCCTCCCCGTCCGCCGCCTCGATCAGGCCGCGCCCCGGCAGGACCGAACGGATCACGTCGCGCAGGAACGCGCGATGCACGGCGTCGTCCTCGACGAGAAGAATGTCGTCGGCGCTCAACGGATGGCCCTCCGCTCGACCGGCAGGACGAGCGACATCAGCGTACCCCGGCCGCCCGGCAGTCCGTCGAGGAAGAAGCTCGCCGAGATCAGCCGCGCGCGCGTCTGCATGTTGCGGATGCCGCCGACACGCCGCCGCTGCGGCATGGGCGCAAAGCCCACCCCGTCGTCGCGCACCTCGATCTGCAGCGCCGCGTCGCCGGAGGTGCCGACGCGGACCTCGATCCGAGACGGGTCGGCGTGGCGCGCCGCGTTGTTGACGGCCTCCTGCACGATGCGAAACAGGGCGACACGGAGCGCCGGATCGAGCGTATCGACGAGACCACCGCTCGAGTCCGCCAGATGCCATTCGATGCCACTGTCGCCGAGCGCCCGGCCGAGAAAGTCCTCGACACCCTCGGCGAAGCCGAAAAGCTCGAGGACGTTCGGGCGGGCGTCGTCGATGATCCGCCGCAGTTCGTCGACGCAGCGGTGCAGCCCGTCGATCGCCGGCGACAGGCTGTCGGGCTCGACCGGACCCTCGCGCAGGTTCTCCAGCCGGCGGACGATGCGCGTGAGGTCCGCCAGCGTCTGGTCGTGAAGATCCATGCCGATCCGCTGGCGCTCGCGCTCCAGTTCCTCGGTCAGGCGCAGCGCGCCTTCGCGCAGGCCCTCCTCGCGGGCCCGCCCCTCGGCCTCCTCGATGGCGAGGCGGCGCGTCTCCTGGCTGGCCCGCAGGGCATAGAAGTAAGGGGCCAGAAGGTCCGCAACGTGCCGCGCTAGAGCCGCATCGCCCTCGCCGTAGAAATCGGTGTCGTGCTTGGAACAGGAGAAGGCGCCGATCACCTCGCCGCGAACGAGAAGCGCGGTGTGGATGCGCGAGCGCAGGTTCTGGTCGAAGATCGGGTGATTGAAGGCGCCCTCGAACCGAAAGCGCGGGTCCAGCGTCGCATCGCCCGTCCGCATGACGAGGGTCTCGCCCTGAAGGATGTTGCGGATCGGACTGCCCGAGACGGGAACGGGGTGCGGGTTCAGGCTCCAGTCCGTGTGGAGGCCGGCCTCGTAGGCGGCGTGGATCGTGCCCTCCGAACCGAGGAGGCAGATGTCGAGATGGTCGTGCGGCAGGACATCGCCGAGTTCGGCCGAGACCGCCTGGATCGCCGCCTGGAAGTCGAGGTGGCCCGCCATCGCGCGCGAGATGCGCAGGAGGTGGCCGAACACGGCCTCCGAACCCGGCACGGCTCGGGCGGGCGCTTCGGCGGGCAGGACGTTTCGGGCAAGGGTCATGGCCCGATCGCACCATGTTTGCGGGCGCGCCGCCAGCCCGCAACGCGCGTCGAGCGGTGGAGGCGACGCACGACGTTTGCGGGAACCCGCAAAACCGGTGCGCAAATCGGGTTGGACATCGGCCTTCGCCGCGTTCCACACTGCGCTTCGGCCGTCGGGAGCGGCCAAGCCTTGCGCGCTTTCGCGCCGGGCCGGATGGGAGGGCCGATGCGGCCCATGGGAGGACAACTGATGCTGAAGCATCTTCTGATGGCCGGCACGGCCGCCGCATGCCTTTTCGCCGCCGGCTCGGCCTTCGCCGACACCGCGGACAAGACCATTGCCCTGTCGAACAACTACGCCGGCAACTCCTGGCGCCAGGCGATGCTGCAGAGCTGGAAGACGGTCACCGACAAGGCCGTCGCGGACGGCGTCGTCAAGTCGGCCGACGCCTTCACGACCGCCGAGAACCAAGCGACCGAGCAGGCCGCGCAGATCCAGAACATGATCCTGCAGGGCTACAGCGCCATCGTCATCAACGCCGCGTCGCCGACGGCGCTGAACGGCGCGGTGAAGGAAGCCTGCGACGCCGGCATCATCGTCGTGTCGTTCGACGGCATCGTGACCGAGCCCTGCGCCTGGCGCGTGGCGGTCGACTTCAAGAAGATGGGCTCGGGCCAGCTCGACTACCTCGCCAAGCGCTATCCCGACGGCGGCAACCTGCTCGAGATCCGCGGCCTCGCCGGCACCTCGGTCGACACCGAGATCCACGAGGGCATCGCGGCGGGCGTGAAGGCCAACCCGAAGTTCAAGATCGTCTCCGAGGTTCAGGGCGACTGGACGCAGACCGTGGCCCAGAAGTCGGTCGCGGGCGTCCTGCCGAGCATCCCGCAGGTCGTCGGCGTGGTGACGCAGGGCGGCGACGGGTTCGGCGCGGCGGAAGCCTTCACCGCCGCCGGGCGTCCGACGCCGACCATCATCATGGGCAACCGCCAGGACGAGCTCGCCTGGTGGAAGCAGCAGAAGGACAAGGACGGCTACGAGACCATGTCGGTCTCCATCGCGCCGGGCGTCTCGACACTGGCCTTCTGGGTCGCGCAGCAGATTCTCGACGGGCAGAACGTTCCGAAGGACCTTGTCGTGCCGTTCCTGTCGATCGATCAGGCCGGCCTCGAGGAGTCGCTGAAGACCACGCCCGAGGGCGGCGTCGCCAACGTCGAGTACAGCCAGGACGACGCCAAGAAGGTGATCGCCGAGGCGAAGTGACGCGAAGCGGCGAAGGGCGATCCCGCCCTTCGCCGCCTGCTTCCGCGACCCGATTTCGAGAGCTGCCCCATGATGCCATCCGACGGCGGCCCCGCGCCCGCCCATGCGTCCGCACGCCCGCTCGTGGACCTTCGCGGCGTCGCGAAGGCCTACGGAGCCGTGCGGGCTCTCGGCGGCGTCGACTTCGCGATCGCACCGGGCGAATGCGTCGGCCTCGCCGGCCACAACGGCGCCGGCAAGTCGACGCTGATGCAGGTCCTCGCCGGCAACGTGCGGCCGGATGCTGGGACGCTATCCGTCTCCGGATCGGACGAGACGGGCCGCTATTCGGTAGAGCGCGCGGGCAAGCTCGGCGTGCGCTGCGTCTTTCAGGAACTGTCGCTCTGCCCGAACCTGACGGTGACCGAGAACGCACGCGTCCGGCACCCATTCCTCAAGGGCTTTGGCTGGCGCGGGCGCGCCGCGCGCCTCATCACCGGCCAGCTTGATGCGATCTTTCCCGGCCACGGCATCCGGCCGGGCGACCTCGTCTCCGATCTGGCGCTCGGGCAGCGGCAGATGGTCGAGATCGCCACCGTCTTCGCAGCCGGCGAGACTCCGCTCTCGCTCGTGATCCTCGACGAGCCGACGTCCTCCCTCGATGCCCAGGTGGCGAGCCAGCTTCTCGCGCATGTCCGGCGGTTCGTGGAAGGCGGCGGCAGCGTCGTCCTGATCTCCCACATCCTCGGTGAAATCCTGGAAACCTGCGACCGCATCACGGTCATGAGCGACGGCAAGGTGGTCGCCGACCGCCTAGCCCGTGACTTTACCCGACATTCGCTGGTGGAGGCGATGGGCCACGTGGCGCACGGCTCGGAGGAGACCGCCGAGTTGACCGCCGCCGCGCGCTCGGCGGCACCGGTCGTGGCGTCCGCCACGCCGCCGCGCCAGGGCAACGGTCGCCGCGTCGAGGCACGCCGCGGCGAGATCATCGGTCTCGGGGGCCTTGCCGGCCACGGGCAGACCGCCCTCCTCGTCCTCCTCCAGAACGCGTCCGCCGGACATTCGCGCTTTGCCGAGCTCAAAGGCCGAACCGCCTTCGTCGCCGGCGACCGGCAGACCGACGGCGTGTTCCCTCTCTGGTCGATCGGCGGCAATGTCACGGTTCGATCGCTCAAAGCCATGAGCCGCTTCGGGCTCATCGACGCCCGGGCCGAGCGCGCCATGGAGGAGGAGTGGAAAGCGCGCATCGCGATCCGCACGCCCGACATGACCAACGGCATCCTCACCTTGTCGGGCGGCAACCAGCAGAAGGCGCTGTTCGCGCGCGCGCTCGCCTCCGACGCCGAGATCGTGCTCATGGACGACCCGATGCGCGGCGTCGACATCGGCACGAAGCAGGAGGTCTACGCGCTTATCCGCGCAGAGGCCGCCAAGGGCCGCACCTTCCTCTGGTACACGACGGAGTTCGACGAGTTGCGCGCCTGCGACCATGTCTATGTCTTCCGGTCGGGGCGCATCGTCGCCGACATGGCCCGCAGCGAACTGTCGGAAGCGCGCGTCCTGCAATCCTCCTTCGAGGAGAGCGCGGCATGATGCGTTCGGCCGCTCTCGCCCGGACCCTTCGCGATCTGCTTCCGCCGATCTCGCTGGCGCTCCTTCTCGTCGCGATCTTCATCATCCAGCCGCGCGCGATGAGCTATCTCGGCCTGTCGCTGATGCTCAACCTCGCCCTGCCGATCGCGCTGGCGACGATGGCGCAGCTCTGCGTCATCGCCGTGAACGACCTCGACCTGTCGATCGGCGGCTTCGTGTCCTTCGTCGCCTGCATCGGCGCGACGCTTCTGAACGAGACGCCGCTCTATGGCATCCTCGCGCTCGTCGGCTGCATCGGCATCTATGCGCTGCTCGGGGCGTTGATCCACCTGCGCAACCTGCCCTCGATCGTCGTGACGCTCGGAATGAGCTTCGTCTGGCTCGGTGCCGCCGTGCTTCTGCTGCCGAGCCCCGGCGGCACCGCCCCGACCTGGCTCTCCGGCCTCGTGAAGTTGAAGACGCCGCTCGTGCCGCTCGCCATCATCGCGAGCGCGCTGCTCGCCGTCGCGGGGCACTTCCTCCTTATGCGTTCGTCCTTCGGCGTGGTGCTGCGCGGCGCCGGCGGCAATCCGCAGGCGGTTCAGCGTGCCGGCTGGTCGCTCCTGCGTGCCAAGATGACGATGTATGCGCTCTGCGGGTTCTTCGGCGTCCTCTCCGGGCTTGCCCTCGTCGGCCTAACCACGTCGGCCGACGCCAACATCGCCCTTCGCTACACGCTCCTGTCGATCGCGGGCGTGATCCTGGGCGGCGGCGAGTTCACCGGCGGGCGCATCTCGCCGATCGGCGCGGTACTCGGCGCCCTGACGCTGACGCTCGCGGGCTCGCTCCTGTCGTTCCTGCGCATCTCGCCGGACTGGCAGATCGGGGCGCAGGGGGCGATCCTGATCGTGGTGCTGGCGCTGCGAGCCCTCGTCAACCGCGTGGAAAGGCAGGCGGCATGAAGAGCGCGACCACTCCCTCCCCGGCAACCCGCCGGGCCGGTGCGAGCCGCCCGTGGATCTTCTCGTTCCTCGGCGCGGGCGCGGTGTTCCTCGCCACCATCGCCTTCACCGGCGGCACGGGCGCCGGGCAGATCCTCTCCACCGCCCTCACCTTCGCCACGATGTACGTGATCGTCGGCCTCGGGCAGATGTTCGTCATCACGACGGGGCCAGGCAACGTCGACCTTTCGATCCCCTCGACGATCGCGCTTGCGGGCGCCGTGTCGATGACAGTCATGGGCGGCAGCGATGCGATGATCCTGCCGGGACTTCTGGCCGCGCTCGGGGTCGGCGTCGCGGTCGGCTGCTTCAACTTCGCGCTGATCCGTCTTCTCCAGATACCGCCGATCATCGCGACACTCTCGGCGAGCTTCCTGGTCCAGTCGGTCGCCATCGCCTACGGCCGGGGCCTGCGCGTGCGCCCGCCCGAAGCCTTCGGCGACTTCACCACCGGCCGCATCCTCGGCATCCCATATCTCGCGATCGCGACGCTGGCCCTGTGCATCCTGATGGGAGTCGTTCTTCATCGCACCGTCTACGGACGGTCGATCGCTGCGATCGGGCAGAACGCACGCGCCGCCTCGCTGGCGGGCATTCCCGTCGAGCGGCTGCGCTGGGTGACCTACGTCCTGTCGGCCGTCCTCGCGGGCCTTTGCGGCGCGGTCCTTGCCGGCTTCTCCGGCGGCTCGTCGCTCAACATGGGCGAGGAGTATCTCCTCGCCTCGATCGCGGTGGTCGTGGTGGGCGGATCGTCGGTCTCGGGCGGCCAGTCGAACGTGCCGGGCCTCTGGGGCGCATCGATCTTCCTCTACCTCCTCGTCACAATGCTCAACACGTTCGGCGTCGGCGCGGGCCTGCGGCTGCTGCTCACCGGCCTCATCATCATCGCCATCATCACGATCGCCGGCGGTCCGAAGACCGGGCGCAACTGAGGAATTCGTCCATGGCGATCATGACGCCGTATCAGGTCGACGACGAGCGCTTCGAGGCGCTCACCCTCCTCAACGTCGAGCTCGAAATGCTGTTCGACGGCTGCCGCTGGTCGGAAGGGCCTGTCTGGTTCGCCGATGCCGGTCACCTCGTCTGGAGCGACATTCCGAACAACCGGATGATGCGCCATATCCCCGATGTCGGCACGTCGGTCTTTCGGCAGGGCGCCAACTTCTCGAACGGCAACACCCGCGACCGGCAGGGGCGGCTGATGTCCTGCGAGCACGGCACGCGCCGCGTCACGCGCACCGAGATCGACGGCTCGATTACGGTGATCGCCGACGGGTTCGAGGGCAAGCGGCTGAACTCGCCGAACGATCTTGTGGTCCGCTCGGACGGCTCCATCTGGTTCACCGATCCGACCTACGGCATCATGGGCGACTACGAGGGCTCGAAGGCCGAGCCCGAACAGCCGGTGCGCGGTGTCTACCGGGTGGACGGGCAGAGCGGTGAGATCCGGCGCGTCGTCGACGACTTCCTCCAGCCGAACGGGCTTGCCTTCTCGCCGGACGAAAGCGTCCTCTACGTCGCGGATTCCGGCGCCAGCCACACCCACGGCGCGCCGACGCATATCCGTCGCTTCCGTGTCGAGGGCGATACGCTGCGGGACGACGGGGTGTTCTGCGTGATCGACGTCGGCGTCCCCGATGGCATCCGTGTCGATGCGGCCGGCAATCTCTGGTCGAGCGCGGCGGACGGCGTCCATTGCTTCGCGCCGGACGGCACGCGGCTCGGCAAGATCCTCGTGCCGCAGGTGGTGGCCAACCTGTGCTTCGGGGGTCCGCGGCGCAACCGCCTCTTCATCACGGCGACCCGCTCGCTCTATTCGATCTACGTCGGCGCGCGGGGCCAGTAAGGTTCCTCGCCTCAGAGGTAGCCGAGGATCCCGTTCGAACCCGCGCTGTTTCCGAACAGCGACAAGATCGGCGACGAGGCCGCGCTCGAATTCGCGCTGTCGTAGAGCGACGAGAAGCGGGTGATGAACTTGTCGAGCTTCTTGGGGTCCTGGAAGTCCTTGAAGTTGATCTTGGACTCCAGGAGCTTCGCCTGGCTCTCGATTTCCATGCCGGAGATGCCCGCCGGCAGGCCGAGCGCCGTCCGGGCGACCTCGAACAGCGCCTTGTCGGCGAGGATGCCGTAGGCCGACGTCACGTCCGGCGCCTTGCGCAGGAAGTAGAGGGCCAACCGCGCGCCCTCGCTCTGCTGGCCGACCTGGCTTTCCATGGTCTGGAGCAGGAATTTGTTCTGCGTCGTCAGCAGCGTGAAGCCGCTCTGCGCGCCTTCCGCATCCCGCCGGACCCGGCCGTCCGGCGTGAAGTTGAAGGCCGAGACGAGCTTGACGTAGCGCTTGTCGGCCTTGGCGTTGGCGAAGCTCTTCGGGTCGGCGAGATCGCTCGTGAACAGCTTGCGCAGATCCGCGTCCGAAATCTTCTCGTCGGCGAGGCCATAGGCCTTCAGGGCGTACTTGATCGATGTCTTGTCGGCGATGAAATCGTCGAGCGACCGCATCTCGCCGACCGCCTTGAGATAGGCCTGGGTGTCGGCCTTGATGATGTCCTTCTTGGCCGCGTTCACGTCCGTCCCGAACGAGGTCGCGTAGAGCGTGCCCGTCGCGGTCTGCGAGGAGACCGACTGGACGAGGCGCTGCGTCGTCGGCTTGCCGTCGGCTCCGAAATTGAACGCGGCGGCCAGCTTCTCGTAGCGCTCGTCCTTCAGCTTGCTGACGAAGCTGTTCGGATCGGACGGGTCGCTCATCAGGACCTGGCGGAGCTTGAAGTTCGACTCCGTCGACGGGTCGATATCGAAGGCCGTCAGCACGTAGTCGAGCGTCGCCCGCGTGCCGAGCGCGTCGCGATTGAGGAGGTTGTTGATCGACTTCATGTTCGAGAGCCGGGCTTCGAACGTCGCCGTGCGCAGCTTGTCGATCGCGAGATCGTCGGCGCGGTAGCCCTCGTAGTAGCTGGACTGCAGCCGGTCCATCGACCAGGACGAGGCGAAGACCGAACCCGACGCATTGCCGCTCGTGTTGTAGTTGAACGCGGCGTGGAGGGCGGTCAGCCGGTCCTTCATGAGACGCTGGTCGCTGGTGGTCGTCGGCATGCTCGACAGGGCGTTGGGCGTCGTCGACGTGTCGGCGTTCAGGACGTCCTTGATCTGCGACGGGGTGACGCTTGCCGGGTCGATGCCGAAGGCGGTCAAGACGTAGTCCAGAACCTGATCGTCCTGCGTCAGCGCCTGCGACGTCGGGTTGGCGGCGAGGACGCCTCTCACGTAGTTCGTCTTGTAGGCGGCCGCTTGCGGGCTGTTGCCGAAGCCCGTCTCGTCGAAATAGGTGGCAGCCATGTCGGCGAGCGCCGACGCGGTCTGCGGCGGCGAGGCGAAGAGACCGGTATTCGGCGAGCCGGCGGACTGGAACTGGAAACGGGCCTGCAGATCGCGCAGCTTGGCGTTGGTCGAGCTGGACGCCCCGTTCGTCAGCGCATCGGAGAGCGTCGCCTTCAGGGCGGTCTGGTCGGCCGCTTCCGGATCGAGCCCCGCGACCTTTGCGACGACGCGCAGCATCGTCGGATCGTTCAGCAGGTCGGCGACCGACGTGACCGTCGTGATCTTCTGATTGTAGAGATCGACGACCTCACCGGCCTTGTTGGCGGCGCGCACCCGGTGCTCGCTGTAGGCTTCGGTGACGAGTTCGGTCTGCGCCGCCGTCTGGACCGCCGCCTTGCTGGCGGAGCCGAACTGAAAGGCCGCGGCGAACTCCCGGTAGCGCTTGTCGACGAGCTTGTTGGCGAAGCTGTCGGACTGCGACAGGTCGCTTTCCAGCACCTTGCGCATCAGTCCCTTGGACTGGACTTGGTCTTCCAGGCCATAGGCCTTCATCGCGTAGGCGTAGAGGCGCTGGTCCTTCAGGAGGTCGTCCGGCGACTTCACCTTGCCGATGTTCGCCTTGTAGTAGTCCGCATCACGCTGGACCGACGCCTGGCTGGCGATGCGCGCCAGCGACTTGGCCATGTCGGCGCTGTAGAGGCGGTAGTTCATCAGGGTCGAAAGCACGGCACCAGCCTTTGTCGGGCGCGCCGGGACCGGCGCGGGACAGTCGCGCCATTCTCGCGCGCCATGATGAACCGACCGTAAAGACCGGGCGGCTTACTTGCTCTTGAGAACTTCGCCGCCGAACTGGTTCTTGGGCAGGAAGTCGAACTGGTCGATCATCACGTCCTCCACCACCGGCTTGCCGTACTTGGTGTTGACGTTGTCCTTCAGCTCCGCCAGCAACGCCGGCAGGTCGTAGCGCTCCGGGTTCCGGAAGTCGAAGTTGGTGACCGAATAGACCGACTTGAACGCCTGATCGAGGATGATCGGCTCGGGCGGCACGGCAAGCGCCGCCGCGGTCTTCCCGTCGATCGTGTAGACGAAGCGGGCCAGCACGTAGCCCTGGATCGCGTTCTCGGCGATGATCGGCACCGCGATCGTATCGGTCTTCTTGTAGTCGAGACCCTCGAAGTAGTTGGCCGGCGGCGGCGCCTCCGGCGGTGCGCCGGCCGCCATCGTGGCGACGGCGTAGCCCGTCCCCAGGGTGACGAGGCAAACCCAGATGCCGATGCCGAGGATCTTGATCATCCGTTCCGCCTGCCGCCGTTCTGGGGCGCGACGTAGGTGCCGTCGGACTCGGCTTCGGCGATCGCGCGCGTGATGAGACCGGCCACCTCGGCCGTGGCTTCCATGTGCAGCTCAAGGAGACGGCTGTTGTCGTCGAGACGCTCGCGCAGGACGGTGAGGCGCGTGCGCAGGCCGTCGCTGACGCTGTCCGGCTCGATGCCCCGCGAGATGCGGGTCAGTTCCAGGAGGCTCTGGTTCTTGCGGTGGCTGATGTCCCCCAGCCCCGTGTGGTCGCCGGCCTGCAGCGCCATCATCTCCCCGGCGATGACGGCTTCGAGCCTGTTGATCGCCTGTGTCAGAACCGCTTCCAATGCCTCAACCCTTTTCAGATGCGGACGAGCCGCTTTCGTTTCGTTGCCAGGGGCTCCCAACCCCCGGATCGTCAGGCCTTCGTCTTGGCGACGCCGGGGGCGTCGGCCCCGTCCCGACCGTCCTTCTCGAGCATCTTGGCGATGCCGACCCCGCCGGCCTTCGCCATCTCGTCGCCGATCCGCTCGGCCAGCATCGAGCGCCAGATGTTGCCGGCCGTGCCGGTGCCGAAGAACGCGGTGTTCTTCGACGGCAGCATGCTCTCGACGAAGCTGCGCAGCACGAATGCCTCGAACTTCTGGAGGGGCTTCATCTCGGCGCTGCGCGAGCTCTGGTGATGAAAGTTCACCTCGTCCAGCTTCGCGTCGGCGGATACCGGCGCGGCCTGCATGGCCGCCTCGAAGGCTTGCGCCTGCGCTCCGGCGTCGACCTTGCGCGTTCCGGCCGACGGCGCGGACTGGTCCGCACGCGAAGCCGGCAACGGACCCGCGAGGGGTGAAACGGTCATGGAGGACATTCCCGAAGTTCGATCGCGCCGCGACACCTCGTTGGGTGCCGCGATCGGCTGACACGATTCGTAGACCAGTCCACTTATTCGAAACTTGCGGCCCGTGCGGCGAGATGGTCTTCGAGGGCGAGCAGGAGCTCGGAGCGCTCCGTGGCGGCGCGCTCGCTGGCCTCGGCTTTGCCGGCGGCACGCTCGATGCGCTTCTCGGTCGCCTGAGCCTGCCGCACCTTCTCGCGCGCCAACGCCTCCTTCGCCTGCGTCTCGCGCAGAACGACGTCGTTGCGGCGAAGCGCGGCGGCCTTGCCCTCGAGGAACAGGCCCTGCATCAGGGACTGCGAGCCCAGCGTCTCCAGGAGCTCGCGCTCGGTCTTGAGGAGGCGCGTCTCCTCACGCACCAGTTCGCCGAGCCGC
Organism: uncultured Aureimonas sp.; assembly: GCF_913775355.1. Taxonomy (GTDB): domain Bacteria; phylum Pseudomonadota; class Alphaproteobacteria; order Rhizobiales; family Rhizobiaceae; genus Aureimonas. Next base: position 7,533 of record NZ_CAJYIU010000222.1, on the reverse strand, counting down.
CACTCCTCCAGCTGGCGCATCTTCTCCTGCACGTCCCGCACGCGCGCGAGGCGTGCGGCCCGGCTTTGTCCGCTCATCCGTTCAGCACCCAGTTGCGGAAGCCCTCGATGAACAGCGTCAGGTAGTCGCCGATCGAGAAGCCGAGGAGAATGAGGCCGCCCGCCAGAACGAAGGGCAGCGAGATGAAGTAGATCGGGATCTGCGGCGTCATCTTGTTGGCAAGCCCCACCGCGAAGTTGACGATCACGGCATAGACGACGAAGGGGCTCGCGATCCGCAGGCAGAGGTGGAAGGTCTCGTCGAGATTGTCGACGAGCGAGGCGAGCCCGGAGCGGATCGAGAAGCCGAGCTCGACCGGCATCGCGCGATAGGAGGCCAGAAGCGCCTGCACGATCTCGGCATGCAGGTTCAGCGAGAAGATGAGGACGGTCGCGGTCAGCGTGATCAGCGACACCAGTGCGGGGTCCGCCTCGTGTCCCTCGATGGGAACGCCGAGCGTCTGGCCCATGCCGATCGCGTTGGCGATGACGCTGCCGGAAAACTGCAGCGCGATCATGAAGACGCGCCCGAGAAGGCCGATCAGGAGCCCGTTCAGGAGTTCGCCGAACATCATCGCGATGCGCATGTCGTCGGACGCGCCGCGCACGAGCGGCATGATGTCCGGCAGAAGCCGCGGCGCCACCGCGAAGGCGATGGCGACCGCGACGAACAGGCGGATCTGCGCGGGGATGCGCATGGAGGAGAAGCCCGGGAGGACCATCAGGCACGAGCCGATCCGGCAGAATACCAGGAAGGCCGACAGGATGAGGACTTCGATTTCCGGCGTCACGCGATCGACCCGAGCGCCTTGATGTCGACGCCGCGCGCGATCTCGAGGTGCGAGAGGACCGGCAGGTTGACGAAGATCCGCTCGATCATCATCCGCACGTAGGGGCGTGCGTCGGGTGAGGCGACGAGGACGAAGTTCTCGCCCTGGTCGGTCTTCTCGCGGATGACCTTCGAGGCTTCCGTCGCGAACTGCTCGACGAGGCGCGGGTCGATGTCGAATTCGATGACGTCGCCCTTGGCGTCGCGCTTGAGCGCCTGGTGGAAGGCGAGGTCCCAGCGGTTGCCGAGGCGCAGCACGCCGAGCTGACCGTTGTGCAGGAGGTCGCCGCAGATCTGCTGAGCCATGCGGGTTCGCACATGCTCCACGATCTTTTCCGACCGGCGGACATGCGGCGCGATCTCGGCGATGGCCTCGAGGATCAGCGTGAGGTTGCGGATCGAGACGCGCTCGGCAAGGAGGAGCTTCAGGACGGCCTGAAGGCCGGAATAGCTCATGTGCGTCGGCACGATCTCTTCGATGAGCCGCTTGTACTCAGGCTCCAGCCGGTCGAGCAGCGAGCGCATGTCCTTATAGGACAGAAGGTGCGCGAGGTTGTTGCGCATCACCTCCGATAGGTGCGTCAGGATGATCGACAGCGTGTCGACGGGCTCGAAGCCGGCGCGGCGGGCGGACGAGGCGAAGGTCTCCGAAATCCACGCGGCGCGCAGACCGAAGGCCGGCTCCTTCGTCAGGTCGTGCGGCATGTCGGGCGCGGGCGCGTCGCCGAGCACGATCAGGAGATCGCCGAGGCGCACCTCCTGCGTCGCCACGGTCGTGCCGTGCACCTTGATCGCATAGGCCTTGCCGCCGATCGACAAGTCGTCCGACAGCTTGATCTCGGGGATCACGAAGCCGTAGCGCGAGGCGAAGCGGCGGCGCATCTTGCCGACGCGGTTGGCGAGTTCGTCGCGCGAGAAGGACAGGTGCGCGGCAACCTGCTTGCCGAGCACCAGCTCGACCTCGATGATGCGCAATGACTCCTTCACCGACTGGCGCTCGGCCTCGATAGCCTGGGCCTCCTGCTCGCGCTTGGCGACCTGCACCTTCTCCGCTTCCGTCGCACGGCGACGCGGGATCACATAGGCGATCGTGCCGAGAAGGATGGCGACGATCGCAAAGGGCATGAACGGCAGGCCCGGCAGCAGCGACAGGACGAAGAGCAGCGACGCGGCGACCATCAGCGCGCGCGGGTAATGCCCGAGCTGCATCATGATGGCGCTTTCGGCCGCGCCCCGCGTTCCGCCCTTCGACACCAGAAGGCCGGCGGCGAGCGAGACGACGAGCGCCGGGATCTGGGTGACGAGGCCGTCGCCGACCGACAGCTTCACGAAGACGTCGGCCGCGTGGCCGGCATCCATCCCGTGGCGCGTGACGCCGATGATGATGCCGCCGAAGATGTTGACGGCCGTGATGATGAGGCCGGCGATGGCGTCGCCGCGCACGAACTTCGAGGCACCGTCCATCGAGCCGAAGAAGGAGCTTTCCTCCTCCAGCTCGCGGCGCCGGGTCTGCGCCTGCTTCTCGTCGATCAGGCCGGCCGACAGATCGGCGTCGATCGCCATCTGCTTGCCGGGGATGGCGTCGAGGGTGAAGCGCGCGCCGACTTCCGCGATACGCGTCGCACCCTTGGTGATGACGAGGAAGTTGACGGTGATGAGGATGATGAAGACGACGATACCGATGACGAAATCGCCGCCCATCACGAACTGCGAGAAGCCGCCGATGACGTAGCCGGCCGCGTTGTGCCCTTCGTCGCCGTGGCTGAGGATGACGCGGGTCGTCGCGATGTTGAGCGACAGGCGCAGCATGGTCGCGAGCAGCAGCACCGTCGGGAAGGCCGAGAAGTCCAGCGGCTTCTCGATCCAGAGCGCCACCATCAGGATGAGGATCGACAGGGCGATCGAGACCACGAGGCCGATGTCGATCAGGAAGGACGGGATCGGCACGAACAGCACCGCGAGGATCGCGACGATGCCGAGCGCGAAGCCGATGTCGCGCATGCTGGCGCGCGGCGGCAGTGCTGATGAGGGAATCTTGAGGGTGTCGACGGCCATGCGCATCGGTCCTGGACGGCTGGCCGGGCGCGCGGCTCGGACAGCGGGATCGTTAACGCTTTCTTGCCATTTCGATCTGGAGCCGGGCTGGCGCGGGCCGGAAAAGCAGGAAAGGCCCGAGCCGGTCGGGGCTCGGGCCTTTCGGAGGCGATGACGGAGGAAACGCCGGAGGGGGCGTCAGTAGCCGTGTTCGATGCGGGCGAAGGCTTCCTGCGTGAAGGCGTAGACCTGCGCGCCAGTGAAGGAAGCGGTGAAGGCGATGATGACGAAGATCGCGAGGATCTTCGGCACGAAGGTCAGCGTGACCTCCTGGATCTGCGTCAGCGCCTGGAAGAGCGCGATCACGATGCCGACCAGCATGGCGCCGCCGACGGCGGGCCCGCAGGCGGCGACCACGGTCCAGATCGCGGACTGGACGATGTCGATGGCGTCGGCCTCGTTCATGCTACTCGACCTTGATGCCGGCTTCGAGAAGCACGAGCTTGCCGTCGGCGAGCGTGGCGACCGCGCCGTCGCTGGCGACCTGGATCGACTTCACGACGCCGCTGACCGACCCGTCGCCGGTGGTGACCGTGCGCCCGATCAGGTTGTTCGCCTGCGTCAGCGTCTGAAGCGTCGTCATCGCCTCGAGCTTCTGATTGAGCTTGATCGACTGCTCGACGTTCGAGAACGAGGCGAGCTGGCTCATCTGCTGGGTCGGATCGGTCGGGTTCGTCGGGTCCTGGTTCTTCATCTGCGCGACGAGGAGCTTCAGGAAGGCGTCGTAGTCGAGACCGGTCTTCATCTCGCTCGAGACGCTGCCGGAGGACTTCGTCGCGGCGGCCGTGGTCGCGGCGCTCGTGGTGACGTTGGAGACGGTGGACATGACTATCGGGCTCCCATGGCGACGACCGGGCGGGCGATCGCTTTGATGTCGGGCATGACGATGCCTTCGCCCTTCATCACCAGCTCCTCGAGCGGAAGCAGCGAACGCAGCCGCTTCAGTCCCTCGAAGTTGCGCTCGCGGTGGACGAGGTCGACCACGTCCTGGATGCCTGAGCGGATTTCGGCGGACGAGAACGCGGCCAGAAGCGAGGGGTAGGTGCGGTCGAAGAGCGCCCGCGCCTCGGCGGCGCCGGCCGGGTCGATCAGCATCAGCTGGATGATGAAGTAGAGCTGGCGAAGCGGCGTCGTCGCGTCGTCGGCCTGCATCACGTGGCTTTCCAGGAGGAACGTCACGTCGTTCATGAATTCGAGATGCGTCTTGCGATCGACGCGCATCACCGCGCCGTTGACGAAGATCCGTTCTCCGGCACGCAGCGTGATCCGAAGCGTGGACATCGTTACTCTCCGAGTCCGTCGCGGATCATCGCGGTGATCTCGATCATCGCGGAGAAGTCGTCGCTGCGCCCGAGACGGATCGCCTCGGCCTCGCGCATGATCCACAGGCCGATCGAGATCAGCGCGGCACGAAGCTCCTCCGGCAGCGCGTTTTCCGGGTTGGCGAGATCCTCGACCAGGACGCTCCAGAGGCTGCGGGTGAGGTAGATCGCCTCGATCGCCTCGCGCGACTTCGGGCCGGCGGCCTGCGCGCGCTGCAGCGCGTCCACGGTGCGGTCGAGCGCCTCCCGCTCGCGGTCGCGAGCCGTCGCGGAGCTCTCCGAACTGACTTCCGCATAGGAAAACTGGTACATGCTTCGTGTCCCGTGAGGCTGGTTCGCGGTCGCCTGGCAATCATGCCGGCCGTTCGAAAGGGTCAGAGGTAGTTCAGGAGGCTGAGGTTCTTCAGGCGGCCGGTGACGGTGAACGAGGCCTGGAGCTGCGTCTCCAGCGAGGACACGCGCAGGCCAGCCTCGGTGGGATCGACGCCCTCGATCCGGTCGATCGCGTTCTGGACCAGCGCCTTCTGGGTGTTCAGCGCGGTGTTGGCGATGTCGACGCGGTTGAGGCGTCCGCCGATCTGCGTCTGCAGCGCCGTCAGGCCCTTCATGCCGTCGTTGACCCGGCTGTAGGCGGCCGAAGCGACCGCCGAGCGCGCGTCGGCGCTCATCTTGTCGAGGCCGACGCTGCCGATCAGCGAGTAGGCCGCCGAGATCTTGCGGATCGCAGTGTCGCGGGTGCTGAGCGAGGACTCGATCGTCTCGGTCTTCGAGATGCGCGAGACGACGGGCGTGTCGGATGCGGTCGACCAGTCGTTCCAGCTCGGCTTCGCCGGGTCCGCGTTGTCGGCGAACATGTCGTCGAAGCGGTAGGTCTGCCCCCCGGCGGTGAAGCCGGTCTGCGAGAAGTATTGGTTGAGCTCGTCCTTCGTCACGGTCTCGGGCGTGCGGCCGGCGGCGGTAAGGAAGTCCTTGAACTGCGCGGCGACGACGTCGCTCGCGTCGGTCATGGGCAACTGGTCGGTCTGGGCGCCCGCGAAGAGATACTGACCCGTGATGTTGACGTTGAGCGAGCCGATCATCGAGCCGAGCGCGCCCTTGGCTGCGACGAGCGAGCCCGTCACCGCGTCGGCGTTGGAGCCGTTGGCGATCACCGTCATAAGATTCGACGAGACCGACTCCGCCGACCCCCGCAGATCGTCGAGCGTGTCGTTCATCAGCTCGAGGCGGCTGGTGACGAGGTTGTTCGACTCCAGCATCTTCTGGATGCTGGTTTCCTGCGAATGATACTGAACCGCATCGCCCGTCAGCCGGCCGAGGGTCATCCCGATGTCGGCATGGCGGCCCGAGCTGAGTTCGGTCGTCGCGTCCTTCAGTTCGGACTGGAGGCGCAGGATCGTCGCACGGGTGGCGGCGTTGAAGGACAGCGAGGAAATGCTCATGACTTACGCGATCCGTCAGATGGATTGGAGGAGCTGGGCCAACATCTGGTCCACGGTGGAGATGATCTTGGCCGACGCCTGGTAGGAGCGCTCGAGTTCGATCAGGCGGGTCAGTTCGACGTCGAGGTTGATGCCGGTCTCGCTGGACAGGGTCTCGTTCGTCTTGTCGACGAGCGTCGCCATCGACGTCGCCGAATTGCTGGCCGCGGCGCGCGACTGCTGCACCCAGCCGATCGACGAGGCGGCGTAGACGGCCAGCGTCGCCTTCGGGTTGGCACCGGCATCGCTCGAGAAGGAGCGTGCCGTGTCCAGCGCCTTGCCGAGCGCGACGATCCGATCGCTGAAGCCGCCGAGCTTCGTCGGCGAGCCCGGATTGAACTGGTAGTTCACGCCGTCGCGCACGAGCGTCGGGTCGGTGTTGAGGCCGGGTGCGAGCGTCAGGCTGGCGCTGAGGCCGCGATAGACGGGCTCGGCGGCCGGCGTGCCGGTTCCCGCCGTCATGCCGGCTGCGGTCAGATTGGCCGACAGGCCGGAAATCTGGAAGCCGATGCTGTCGCCGATGCCGGTGGCCGACATCGACAGGGCGGTGCCGGTGTTGGCGACGGAGATGCGCCCTGCCCCGAGCGTCGCACCTGCCGTCGTCTTGGCGCCGGCGATGAGCTGCTGGAGGCGGCTGGCGAAGCTCGTGCCGTCCACGAGATCGGCCGCCGTCAGCGTTCCGGAAGCCTGATAGGTGGTGCCGTCGTAGGTGACGGTGAAGGACACGTCCTTGTCGGTCGTGAAGGCGCCGGGCGTCGTGAACGCACCGACGGACACCGGACCGGTGGTCGTGGACATGTCGACGGTCGAGGTGAAGAGGCCGGTCTTGGCGACGCCCGCGCCGGTCGGATCGAACTCGGAGAAAGCGGAGACGAGGCCGCGGGCGAGTTCGTCGAGCTGGGCGCCGTAGGTGTTGGCGATCCCGTCGCGGACCTCGGTGAGCCCCGCGATCTTGCCGGTCTTTACCGGCATGTACGACTTCTCGCCGGTCACGGCGACGCCGTCGATGTAGAAGCTGTTGCCCTCGACGCCGGGTGCCAGCGAGTTGGTCGACTGGTAGGACACGCTGCGCGCGGTGTTCTCCAGGAGTGTCACGCCGGAGTCGGTGTAGATCACCATGTCGTTGTTGCCGCGCGTCTGGACACTGACGCCGACATACTGCGAAAGTTGCGTCACCAGCCGGTCGCGCTGGTCGGACTGGTCGGTGATGTCCTGGCCCTTGGTCGTACCCTGCACGATCTGGCGGTTGACCGACTCGAGCTCGGCCAGAATCTTGTTCATGTCGTTGGCCGCATCCACCAGACTATCGTCCGCGTCGCGGCGAATGGTGTCCACCGTCGCGGCGTTCGTGCGGATGGTGGTGACGAGGTCCTGCGCGGCCTGCACGGCATTGCGGGCGAGATCGAAGTTGCCGGGCGTGTTGGCCAGCGTCGAGAGCGCGTCGTTGAGCGCCGCGATGCGGGCCTGCGGCGACTCCTTGGCTGCCGTGTCGCCGAGGATTTCGTTGATGCGCGAGTAGGCGTCGGAATGGGTGACGGCGACCTGCATCTTCGAAGTCGCATCCAGCATATTGCGGAAGAGGACCGAGTTCGATGCCTGCGAGATCGAGGTGACCGTGACCCCGCCGCCGGCGCCGGTCACCACGTTGGCGATCTTGCGGGTGGCTCCCGCCGTGTTGACGTTGGCGATGTTGCTCGAGACGATCTGGGTCTGAAGCTGCGACGCGGCCAGCGACGACTTGGCAGTGTTCAACGCGGCAGAGAGCGACATGG
>NZ_CAJYIU010000221.1 GCF_913775355.1 uncultured Aureimonas sp. | reverse complement strand
GGCCGACGACCTCGAGCTTCGGCGCGTCGGACACGCGCTCGGCGTCGAGAGAAGGATTTGACTTTTGAGACGCGGACTTCGACATAGTGGCAGAACCCAAATCGAACCGAACCGTTCGGTTCGACGTTGACATAGACGTGATGACCGGGCAGGGCAAGGGTGATCCCGCGCCGGCGCCCGGATTATTTCGGCATCCTTATCGAAAAGTGCTCTCGAAACCGTGACCGCTCTCTCACAGCTCGTACAGACCCCGTCGGCGCCCAGCGATCGTCGTGCCGCAGCGGGCGAGGACCCGACCAAGCGTCGACAGATCCTCGAAGGGGCCCGCCGGGCGTTCGTGGGCCTCGGCTTCGATGCGGCCTCGATGAACGACGTGGTGCGGGAGGCCGGCGTCTCGAAGTCGACGCTCTACGTCTACTTCCGGTCGAAGGAAGAGCTGTTCCGCGCGCTCATCGAGTGCGAGCGGGAAGCTTATCTCGCCGAAGTGGAGGCGCTTCTTACCGATCCCGGCGACCCAGCCGAAACGCTCCTGCGCTACGGGCAACGCCTTGCGCGGCTCGTGATGTCGCCAGAGGCGATGCATGCCAAGCGCACGGTGATCGCGGTCGCCGCGCGCATGCCCGAGGTCGGGCGCGAGTTCTACCGGCACGGGCCACAGCGGGGCCTCGCCCTTCTCTCGGCCTATCTGGAAAAGGCCTGCGCGGCCGGCACGCTGGAGATCCCCGACGTGCCCCTCGCGGCCGCCCAGTTCGTGGAGCTCGCCACCGCCGGCATCCTGCGCCGGCGCTTCTTCGACGACGAGGCGCCCGCGATCTCGGAGGACGAGATGGCGCGCGTCGTCGCCTCGGCGGTCCGCCTGTTCATGGCGGGTTACGGGCCCCGGCGCGCCTGACGCGCGAGGGCGCGCTCGATACCCGCAGGCACGGATGTCTCAGCCGCGCCCGTCCGCGAAGAAGGCGATCGCGGCCTGGACATCCTCGATCCCGAAACCCTTCTCGGACGACGTCGCGATGATCTCCGGGAAGGCCGCCGGCCGCTTGCGGATCGCCTCGCGGGTCGCTGCCTCGAGCTTGGGCAGCGCGAGGGCCGAGATCTTGTCAGCCTTGGTCAGCACGATCTGATAGGACACGGCCGCCTTGTCGAGCAGCGTCATCACGTCGGCGTCGTTCTTCTTGATGCCGTGGCGGGCATCGATCAGCACGAAGACGCGCTTCAGCGTCGCGCGGCCGCGCAGGTAGTCGAAGACGAGCTTGGTCCAGGCGTCGACCTGCTCCTTGGGCGCCTGCGCGTAGCCGTAGCCCGGCATGTCGACGAGGGCGATCGGCGGCAGGTCGCCGGCCTCGCCGGAATAGCCGTCGGGCACGAAGTAGTTCAGCTCCTGCGTGCGCCCCGGCGTGTTGGAGGTGCGCGCGAGCCCCTTCTGGCCGACGATGCCGTTGATCAGCGACGACTTGCCGACGTTGGAGCGGCCGGCGAAGGCCACCTCGGGCGGGCCTTCCGGCGGCAGGAACTTCATCGCCGGCACGCCGCGGATGAAGACCCAGGGCCGCGCGAAGAACAGGCGGCGCTCCTCGCCCCCGTCGGCGCCGGCCGTCGTCTGGTTGTCCTGCGTCTCGCTCATACCGCCTTCTCCAGCGCGTCGATGTCTGCGCCGCGGATGGCGGCAAGGTTTCGACCGATCCTGTCGATCGGCCAGTCCCACCAGCGGAGCGCCAGAAGACGCGCCACGATCTCGGGCTCGAACCGGCGGCGCCGCTCCGCGGCCGGGTTGCCCGCGACGATCGCATAGGGCGCGACGTCCCGCGACACGACGCTCGACGCCGCGATGATCGCGCCGTCGCCGATCGTCACGCCCGGCAGGATCAGGGCGTCGGCGCCGATCCACACGTCGCTGCCGACCGTGGTGTCGCCCTTGTTGCCCGCGCTGATGGAGGCGACGTCGAACCCGTCCTCCCAGCCGCCGCCGAAGATGTTGAACGGGTAGGTCGAGAAGCCCGTCATCGCGTGGTTCGCCCCGTTCATCACGAAGCGCGCTCCCGTGGCGATGGCGCAGAAGCGACCGATCACCAGCCTGTCGTCGAGAAACTCGTAGTGGTGGAGGATGTTGCGCGTGTCGAAGAGGAGCGCCGCATCGGGATCGTCGTAATAGGTGTACTCGCCGATCTCGACATTGGGCGCGGTGACGACGTTGCGCAGGAACACGATGCGTTGGTGGGCGGGCACGGGGTGCACCGCTCGGGGGTCGGGGCCGAGGGACATGACCGCTTCATACGGCCTTGCCGCCGGCGCGTCCACCGCGGCGGGAACGCGAAGCGGGCGGAGCCTCGGTGGCCCCGCCCGCCAATGTCAGCGCGCTGAAACGGTCAGCTCGTCTTCTTGCGCCGGAACGTGTCGCGCAGGTTGTCCCAGAGTTCGATCTTGGCGCCGTGCCGCTTCATGATCACGGTCTGCTGCGTGATCGAGAGCGTGTTGTTCACCGTCCAGTAGATCACGAGGCCGGCCGGGAACGAGGCCATCATGAAGGTGAAGATGATCGGCATCCAGGTGAAGATCATCTGCTGCGCCGGGTCCGGCGGCGTCGGGTTCAGCTTCATCTGGATGAACATCGTGATGCCCATCAGGATCGGCCAGATACCCACCATCAGGAGGTGCGGCAGGGTGATCGGGATCAGCCCGAACAGGTTGAACACGCTCGTCGGATCGGGCGCCGCCAGATCCTGGATCCAGCCGAAGAAGGGCGCGTGCCGCATCTCGATGGTGACGTAGAGGACCTTGTAGAGCGCGAAGAACACGGGGATCTGGACCAGCACCGGCCAGCAGCCCGCCGCCGGGTTGATCTTCTCCTCCTTGTAGATCCGCATCATCTCCTGCTGCTGCTTCACCCGGTCGTCGGCGTATTTCTCGCGCAGCTCGGCGATCTTCGGCTGCACCGTCTTCATGCGCGCCATCGAACGGTAGGATTTCGAGGCGAGCGGGAAGAACAGGATCTTGAGGGACACCGTGACCAGGATGATCGCGATGCCGAAGTTGCCGGTGAAGCGGTAGAGGAAGTCGATGTAGGTGAACATCGGCTTGGTGATGAAATAGAACCAGCCCCAGTCGATCAGCTGACCGAAATGGGCGATGCCGAGATTGTTCTCGTAGCCGTTGATAGTGTCGACGACCTTGGCGCCGGCGAAGGCCCGCGTCGTGGTGTAGAGCGTCGCACCCGGCTGGATGGTGATGGGATCGGCGAGATAGTCCGACTGGTAGAAGGCGCGCCCATCCGCCGAGTAGCGGAAGTTCGGCTGGAACGTGCCGATGCCAGTCGAGGGCACAAGCGCCGTCGCCCAGTACTTGTCGGTGATGCCGAGCCAGCCGACGTTGGTCTTGGCCGGCGAGGAGCGGCCCTCCTCCTCGATGTTCTTGTAGGTGACCTCCTGCAGGCCGTCCTCGCCGAGATGGCCGATGAGGCCCTCGAAGATCACGAAGGCGGCGGCGTGCTCGGGCTTGGAGAAGCGTACCGAACGCCCGTAGGGCGACAGGGTGACCGCGGCGGCGCCGTCGTTGCGTACGTTGTCCTCGACCGTGAACATCGACTGCGCGTCGACCGAGATGCGGCGCGTGAAGGTGACGCCGGCCTCGTTCGAGGCCGTCAGCGTCAAGGGCGTCTGCGGCGTCAGGGTCTGGTTGCCCTCGGCCTGCCACAGCGTGCCAGGGCCCGGCAGCGCGCCGCCCCCCTGCCCGGAATAGCCGAACTCCATGAAATAGGCGTTGGAGCCGATCGTCTCGGGCGACAGGAGCACGATCGTCGGCGACGAGTCGTCGACCGTCTCGTGGTAGTTCTTGAGGCGGAGATCGTCGAGCCGCGCGCCCTGGAGATTGATCGAACCCGACAGCGACGGCGTGTCGATGGCGATGCGCGGAGAGCCGGCGAGCGCGGCCTCGCGGGTCTGACCGTCCACGGCCGGCGTCTGCGTCGTCGGCACGACGCTCTCGCGCCCGGCGGGCGACACCGCCCCTTCCTGGGGCGTGCCGGCGGGCGTCGTCGGCGTTTGGAGGGTCGCCTGAGCGCTCTGCGTCGCGAGCCGCTCGGCTTCCATGCGCGGATTGATGACGAGGAACTGCCACCCGACCAGAACGGCGATCGACAACGCCATGGCGATCAGGAAATTGCGGCTGTTTTCCATGGAAGGTCAGATCCCCGGAGGAGGCGTTGCGGGCGCCGGCCTGTGCGCCTGCACCTTGGCGACGCGCCTCGATAGCTCGCCCGTAAGCGTCTCGAACGGCAGGGTGAGAAGCTCGCGACGGGCGACGATCACATAGTCGAAGCCGGCGGCCATGTCAGCCCCGCACACGGTGCGGATGGCCTCACGAAGACGTCGGCGGATGCGGTTGCGCTCCACCGCGTTTCCGACCTTGCGCGTCACGGTGAGGCCGTAGCGGGCCGCGCCGCCATCGGCCCGGTCGAGAGCCTCGATCAAAAAGAAAGGGCCGTTCAAGCGACGGCCCCGTCTTGCGGCCAGAAACTCGGCGCGCTTCGTCAGTCTGGAGATCGCGGGTCCGCGGGAGCCGGAAGGCCTCGGCGTCAAGCCGACAGGCGCTTGCGGCCGCGCGCGCGGCGAGCCGCGATGACCTTGCGACCGCCGGTCGTGGCCATGCGGGCGCGGAAGCCGTGGCGGCGCTTGCGGACGAGCTTGGAGGGCTGGTAGGTGCGCTTCATGGTCGTATCCCGCAGTGGACCTGCGGACCTCTTGATCTTCTATGGGTTCAAATCGAACGTCGAACGCACGAAAGATCCGCATGGGCAAGCCCCATCCGACCCGGCATCCGTCTGTGGGCGCGCTTATAAGGAGGAAGCGGGGAACAAGTCAATCGCCCCCGGTCCGATCGAGGCGACGGCCAGTCATTCCGTTAGGCATTTGAGCGACGCAGCGTGCGCAGAAGCCCTTTCGGGATGACCCGGGCGCGCCGATCCCCTAGGCTTGGCTCACGTTTCCCTTATCTGCGACGCCAGCCCGCAATGGGCGTCGGAACCTTGATGACACGAGCCACTACCGAAGCGAAGCCCAGAGAGGACACGCGTCCCCGCTTTGCCAGGCGCCTGTCGACCCGCCTGTTCGCCCTCACGGTGGTCGCCGTGATGGGCGCCGAGGTGCTGGTCTTCGTGCCTTCGATCGCGCGCTTTCGCCTCGACTGGCTGCAGTCCAAGCTCGAGACCGTCTCGGTCGCCACCCTGATGGCGGATTTCGCCGAGGGCGGCCTCCTTCTGTCGCCCGATCAGGAGAGCGAGCTTCTCCATGCGCTCGATGCGCGGCTCATCGCCATCCGTCGCCCCGGCTCGACCGAGCTTCTCGCGCGCGCGCCCGATCTCGTCAGCGTCGACGAGCAGGTGGATCTTTCGAAGGAGAGCCGCTTCGATTCGGTGCTGGCCGCCTTCGACACGCTCCTCAGCCACCAGCCACGCACGATTCGCCTCGTCGGCGCGATCGGCGACGGCACGATGACCGGCGAGATCGTGTTCGACGAGGCGCCGCTGCGCCGCGCCATGCTCGTCAACTCGCGCAACATCCTGTTCCTGTCGCTCGGGATCGCGAGCTTCACCGGGCTCCTCGTCTTCGGCGCGATCAGCCTCTTCCTCCTGCGCCCGATCCGCGCCCTGACGCGCGCGCTGGTGCGCTTCGGCGCCGACCCGGAGGACCCGTCGCTGATCCTCAAGCCGAGCGGGCGCAGCGACGAGCTCGGCATCGCCGAGCGGGAGCTCGCCGGGATGCAGGGGGTGCTCGCCGACACGCTGCGCCAGCAGCGGCGCCTCGCCGACCTCGGCCTTGCCGTATCGAAGATCAACCACGACCTGCGCAACATCCTCGCCTCGGCGCAGTTGATCTCCGACCGCCTCGCCGACGTGCCGGACGCGCAGGTCCAGCGCTTCACCCCGGTTCTCATCCGCAGCCTCGACCGCGCGCTGCACTACACCCAGTCGGTGCTTGCCTACGGCCGGGCAGCCGAGAGCCGGCCGGTCCGCCGGCTGACGCTTCTCCACCGCCTCGTGGAGGACGTCTTCGAGACGCAGCTCGTGACGCCGGAGCAGGGCATCGAGCTCGTCAACGGCGTCGACCCGGCGATCGAGGCCGACCTCGACCCCGAGCAGTTCTTCCGCGCGCTGTCCAATCTCGTGCGCAACGCGGTGCAGGCCCTCGAGGGCGAAAGCGGCGACGCGATCGTGCGTCGGATCGCCGTCCTCGCCGAGACGCCCGGCGAGGGACTTCTGCGCCTCATCATCGAGGACACCGGCCCCGGCCTCGGCCCCGCCGCGCGCGACCATCTCTTCCAGGCGTTCCGCGGATCGACGCGCGCCGGGGGCACGGGCCTCGGGCTCGCGATCGTCGCCGAGATCGTGAAGGCGCATGGCGGGCAGATCCGGCTCGGCACCTCGACGACGCCCGGCGCGCGCTTCGAGATCCAGCTTCCCGGCGCCCTCCCCGCCCCCGCGGCCGACTGACGATCGCCCCGCCATCGGGGGTTCGCCACCCGTCTGCAACAAACCTGACGGCCACGTCGCAGAATCGCTTGCAATCCCCCCGAGACTTGGCTAGTTACCCCTCACGAACGGCCGAGGC
>NZ_CAJYIU010000220.1 GCF_913775355.1 uncultured Aureimonas sp. | reverse complement strand
CGCCTTCTCCATCGCCGCCACGGCTTCGGCCGTCTTGGTGTGGTCGACATAGCCGTGGGCGCGGTCCACGAAGGTGCGGCACTCGGCGTAGTTGTCGGCCTTCATCACCTGCGTCAGCAGCTCGAAGGTCGCGAGGTTGAGCATCTGGCGCAGCGCGAAATGGATGGCCTCCCGCTCGCGCCCGCCAAAGTCGACATTGGTCAGCTGGTCGCCGATGAAGCGCCCGACGCCGATCCCGGCTTCCGACGAGAAGATCTGCTTCTGCAGCGGCACGTTCGCGACGATGAGGCCCGAGTTCGCGTCGGTCATCGCAAGATCGAGCCCGATCAGGATGCGGTTCTGGCGATACCGCGCCCCGACGCCTGCGACCTCGACCTCGGCGCCCGAGCCGGGGATGAAGTCGAGCGAGTTGATCGAGCCCGTGATGTAGAAGTTCGACGGGATCTGCCGCGACAGGTCGCGCACCCGCCACTCCGCCTCGGTCGTCGCCACGCGCGGGTCGCGCCGGTTCACCACCGTTGCCCCGGCGCGGAACAGCGCCGACTGGATCATGTCGCCCGCGCCCTGGCTGATGAACTTGCCGACGCCGCCGTCCGTGAAGCTTTCCTTCCCGGTCTGGTCGAGCACCGCGCCGACCGAGAACACGAGCTGGCGCGCGATCCGCCCGTTGAGGCAGGTCAGCGCCTTGTCGAACGGCGTGACGATGTCGCTGATCGGCGGACCCTGGACCAGCTTGGCGTTGCTCGTCGAACCCGCGACGCCGGGCGCTCCGGCGCAGCCCGACAGGACGCCGAGAGCGAGGATGGCCGAGGTGACGCGGGACAGGAACGCGGTCCCCATGGCTGGCCTCAGTTGCACGCGGGCGTCGGCGAACCGGGGAAGGCGGAGTCGATCGAGACGCTGCCGTCCTGGCAACCCGTCGACTGTGCCTCGTTGCTGTTCACCACGTTGATGTTCTTGCCGGAGACGTTCGTATTGTTCGTCGAGTTGTTGACGGCGCCGATCGCCGTCGTCTGCTGCCCGATCTCGTTCTTGGTGTCGTTGGTCTGGCGCTCGATGCGGTCGCCGTACTGCACGTTGCTGAAGGACGTGATCTGCGTCTTGCCGAGGGATTCGTAGTAACCCTCCTCGTTCTTGCGCAGGATGTCGGTCTGGAGGAGGCGGAGGTTCTTTTCGGAGGTCGAGTTGAAGCTGTAATTGCCGTTCCAGTCCGAGGCCGGACTGGCCGTGCTTTGTGCCGATGCCGCCGCCCCGCCGAAAAGCTGCAGGACGACGACGCTCCCCAAGATCCAGGACGATGAACCAGCCATGGATATTTCCCCTTATTCCGGGCGAGCAACGTCGTGCCCCGGACGCATGGTCCAGGACGTTGACGGCGACCCACTTCTTCTTGAGGACTTTCCCGAAGGACCGACCTTCCCCACGCAGCGAGCTATCCACGGATGGTCCGTCGCGTGCAACTTAAAAGTGTAACTGCACTTTTTGCACGCAACCGCTGTTGCGCTCCAGGCACAATCCTTGCGCGAGGCTGGGGGGATTCTTGCAACTTCATCAGGGTGGCGAATTACTCGCGGTCTATCCGCCCCCACCGCGCCGCGCCCAAGGTTGCGCCTCCTCCGATGAAGGAACGCGCGGCCATGTCCACCTCTCCCCGACTTTCCCTTCCGCTGCTGATGCCCCAGCAGGCGCAGCGGCACCTGACGCTGAACGACGCCTTCCGGCTTCTCGACGTGCTGGTCCAGACCGCCGTGGTCAGCGACACGATCGCGGTCGAACCGGGGGACGCTCGGGAAGGCGAGCTCTTCATCCTGCCGCCGGGCGCGGCAGGCGCGCGCTGGGGCACGATGCGACCGGGCGCGCTGGCGATGGTCGAGAACGGCGGGTTCGTCGAGATGCAGCCAGTGCTCGGCCAGATCGCCTATGTCGCCGACCGTCGCGCGCTGGTGCTGTTCGACGGTGAGGCCTGGGGTGCGGGCCCGTTCGCGGCGAGCGAGATCGATCGCCTCGGCATCAACGCGGCGCCGACGGACGAAAATCGCCTGACCGTCGCGGCCGATGCCGAACTTCTCACCTTCGACGCGCGCTCGCCCGGCACGGGCGATGCCCGGAAGGTGATCAACCGGCAAGGGCCCGGCCGCGTGGCGTCGGTCCTGTTCCAGACCGGTTTTTCGGGGCGCGCGGAGATCGGCCTCCTCGGCGACGAGCGCTTCGCGGTCCGCCTGTCCGCCGACGGGGCGAGCTTCCGCCCGGTGCTCGCGGCGCGCCCGTCCGACGGCTTTCTGTCGGTGGCGCACGATTCCGAGCCGGTCTGCGCGCTCGACGTGGGTGGCGCGGTGCGTGTCGCAACCTATCTGAAGGCGGCGCTTCCCGATGCGCAGGCAGGCGGTGGGCAGATCGTCCTCGTGTCCGACGAGGCGGGCGGCGCGGTGCTCGCCTTCAGCGACGGAGCCGTCTGGCGGCGGGTGACGGATCGCGCCATCGTGACCTGACGGGCGCGATGGGGGACGGCCCGTCAGCTTGGCGCCGGGCAAGGCATGCCACAGCCTTGCAGCGCGGCGATCAAGTCGCCAACGGCCAGACTTTGGAGACGAATGCGATGTCGATGTGGGCGATCGGGTTGATGACCGGGACGGTGCTCGACGGCAATGTCGACATCGCCATGCTCTGCACGGACGGTGAGACGATCCACGAGTTCGGCCCGACGCTGCTGGCCCCTTACCCGAAGGACATCAGGCCGCTTCTGAAGGAAACGCTGGCGGCGGCCGCTCGCTGGAATTTCGAGGGACCGGAGCCCGCGATCTTCGACACCGCTGAAGAGGCGCTGACGGCGGCGCAATCCGACGCCGTCGCCGCCTTCCTCGAGGACGAGGGGCTTCCGTCGGTCGATTGCGGCGTCGTCGGCTTTCACGGGCAGACCGTGCTGCATCGCGCGGCGACGCCCGAGCGCCCCGGCGATACGAGGCAGCTCGGCGACGGCGACGAGATGGCGCGCCGCCTCGGCATTCCCGTCGTGTTCGACTTCCGCAGCCGGGACGTCGCCTTCGGCGGGCAGGGCGCCCCCTTGGCGCCGATCTACCACAAGGCGCTCCTCTCGCGGATCGGCGCGGGCGAGGAGACCGCCTTCCTCAATCTCGGTGGTGTCGCCAACATCACGTGGGTGTCGGCCGACGGTGAGATGCACGCCTTCGACACCGGGCCGGCCAATGCGCCGCTGAACGACTGGATGCATGCCCGCGCCCGGCAGGACATGGACCGCGACGGTCTGACCGCCGCCACCGGCCATGTGGATGAAGAGCGGCTCGCTAAGCTCCTCGAGCATCCGTACCTGTCGGAGCCTTATCCGAAATCCCTCGACCGCAACGACTTCACCGCGCGCATGGCCGACGGCCTGTCGCTGGAGGACGGCGCGGCGCTCCTGACCGCCTTCACGGCCGGGGCCATCGGCAAGGCGCTGGACCTTTTGCCCAAGCGCCCGACGCGGCTGGTGGTGGGCGGGGGCGGGCGGCGCAACCCGGTCCTGATGCGCGAGATCGCCAAGCGTGCGGGCGTCGAGACGGTCGATGCCGATGCGCTGGGCCTTCGGGGCGACGCGATCGAGGCGGAGTGCTTCGCCTTCCTCGCGGTTCGCGTGCTGCGCGGGCTTCCGATCAGCTTTCCGTCGACCACGGGCGCGCCCGAGCCGCTGACCGGCGGGCGCATCGCGCGACCCGCCGGACAGCCCGCGACGGCCTGACGCGCGAAAAAGCTCGGTCCCCTTCCTTTCCGCGCATCCAAGCCGCTCCAACTGCGTTCCGAACTTGGAAACGTTACAGAGAGCGGTACGCCCATGCGATTGAAGGTCAACGGATCGGAGCACGATCTCGACGTGGACATCCGCACGTCGCTGCTCGACGCCCTTCGCGATCACCTCGCGCTGACGGGCTCCAAGAAAGGGTGCGACCACGGACAGTGCGGCGCTTGCACGGTGCTGATCAACGGGCGCCGGGTGAACTCATGCCTGTCGCTTGCCGTGATGCACGAGGGCGACGAGATCACCACGATCGAAGGCCTCGGCGCGCCGGGCCACCTGCACCCGATGCAGGAGAGCTTCCTCCACCACGACGGCTACCAGTGCGGATACTGCACGCCGGGCCAGATCGTCTCGGCGGTCGGCATGCTGGGCGAGGCGAAGGACAACTGGCCGAGCCACGCCACCGAGACGCTGGACGGCAAGGTCGAGCTGACCGACGCCGAGATTTCCGAGCGCATGAGCGGCAACCTCTGCCGCTGCTCGGCCTATCCCAACATCGTCGACGCGATCCGCGACGCCCACGGAAAGGGCGCGGCATGAAGACCTTCGATTACCAGCGCGCGTCGAGCACGCAGGAAGCCGCAGCCGTCGCAGCCGATGCCGCGACCAAGTTCATCGCCGGCGGCACCAACCTTCTCGACCTGATGAAGCTGCAGATCGAGACGCCGAGCCGGCTCGTCGACATCACGCGCCTGCCGCTGAAGAGCATCGAGGCGGACGGCGAGGGGGTTCGCATCGGCGCTCTCGTCTCGAACAGCGAGCTCGCCGCGGACGAGCGGATCCGCCGGGATTACGAGGTTCTGTCGCGCTCGCTCCTGTCGGGCGCGTCCGGCCAGCTTCGCAACAAGGCGACGACAGGCGGCAATCTCCTGCAGCGCACGCGCTGCGGCTACTTCTACGAGACCAGCGCCCGCTGCAACAAGCGCGAGCCGGGCTCCGGCTGCGACGGACGCGACGGCTTCAACCGCATCCTCGCGATCCTCGGCACCTCCGATCACTGCATCGCGACGCACCCGTCCGACATGGCGGTCGCGATGCGCCTCCTCGACGCCGAGGTCCTGACGATCAAGGCCGACGGTTCTGAGCGCACGATCCCGATCGCCGAGCTTCATCGCATGCCCGGCAACACGCCGGAGATCGAGAACACGCTCGAAGCCGGCGAACTCATCACCGGCATCCGGCTGCCGAAGCCGCTGGCGGGCCGCCACCTCTACCGCAAGGTGCGCGACCGCGCGTCCTACGCCTTCGCCCTCTTCTCCGTCGCCGCCGTCGTGCGGATGGAGGAGGGGCGCATGGCCGATGTGCGGCTCGCCTTCGGCGGGATCGGCACGGTGCCGTGGCGATCGAAGGGCGTGGAAGAGGTGCTGATCGGCGAGGCGCCCGGCGAGGTGGTCTTCGCGCGGGCGGCCGACCTTCTGCTGAAGGACGCCAAGGGCTACGGCGACAACGACTTCAAGATCGACCTGGTGCGCCGGACGCTTCCCGCGGTCCTGGCCGACGCCACGCGCGGAGACGCCTGATGGACACGACCCACAGCTACAAAATGGACGAGCCGATCGGCGAGACGCGTCTCGACCACGCCGTCCAGAACGTCATCGGCAAGGGCGTCGACCGTTTCGAGGGGCCGCTCAAGGTGTCGGGCCGCGCGCCCTATGCCTACGAGAACCTCGCCGGCGAGAAGGTCGCCTTCGGCTACATCGTGCTGTCGACCATCGGGGCGGGCAAGGTGACGTCGATCGACACGATGCGGGCGCAGTCGCTGGCCGGCGTCCTGACGGTCGTCGTCGACAAGCGAAGCCCGCGCGCCTCCGCCGATCCGAACGATCCGGCGCCCAAGCCCGCCGAGGGCGAGGTGACGCACTACGGCCAGCCGGTTTGCCTCGTGGTGGCCGAGAGCTTCGAGGTGGCGCGCGACGCGGCCAAGCTCGTCGATGTCGAGTACGAGAAGGCGGAGGGTCGCTTCGATCCTGTCGCGCTTCAGGACGAGAGCCACGTGCCGCCGGACGGCGCCATGCCGACGGTCACTGAAAAGGGCGATTTCCAGAAGGCGTTCGGCGAGGCCGCCGTCACGCTCGACGCGACCTACACGACGCCGAGCCAGAGCCATTCGGCGATGGAGCCGCACGCGGCGGTCGCCCATTGGGACGGCGACAAGCTGAAGCTCTACGGCTGCTACCAGCTCGTCTCCACCAATGTCGGCCAGCTCGCCAAGGCGCTCGGCATCTCGAAGTCCAAGGTCGAGATCGTCGCGCCCTATATCGGCGGCGGCTTCGGCGGCAAGCTTGGCATCGGGCCGGAGTCGGTCTTCGCCGCAATGGCTGCGAAGGAGACCGGGCGCCCGGTCAAGATCGCGCTGACCCGCCAGCAGGTGTTCCAGGCGACCTCGCGCCGTTCGGACACGATCCAGCGCGTGCGCCTCGGCACCACGAAGGACGGCGTGATCACCGCGATCGGCCACGAGACGATCACCAGCAACACGCCGGGCGACGAGTTCTTCGAGCCGGCGGGCATCTCCACCGTCTTCCTCTACGGCGGCGAGAACCGGCTGGTCGCCCACAAGAAGACCGACGTGAACATTCTCCTGTCGTCGTCGATGCGCGCGCCGGGCGAGGCGGTCGGCATGCTCGCGCTAGAAAATGCGATGGACGAGATGGCCGAGAAGCTCGGCCTCGATCCGATTGAGTTCCGCAAGCGCAACGAGCCCGAAGTCGACCCGCAGGACGGCCTGCCGTTCTCCTCGCGCAAGCTCGTCGAGTGCATGGACGAGGGCGCCCGGCGGTTCGGCTGGGACAAGCGCAACAAGCAGCCGGGCACCCGCCGCGAAGGCGAGTGGCTGATCGGCATCGGCATGTCCTCGGCCTCGCGCAAGAACATGATCCAACAGTCGTCGGCCCGCGTCACGCTCTCGCCCCAAGGCGAGGCGCTGATCGAGACCAACATGACGGACGTCGGCACCGGCACCTACACGATCCTGCAACAGATCGCGGCCGAAGTGCTGGGCCTCCCTCTGGAGAAGGTTTCGGTGCGGCTCGGTCACTCCAACGATCCGGATGCACCGGGATCGGGCGGCTCCTGGGGTGCCAATTCGTCGGGCTCGTCGGTCTTCGTCGCCTGCGAGGGCATCGTCGAGGCGATCGCCAAGAAGCTGAAAGTGAAGCCGGACGAGGTGACGCTGAAGGACGGCACGGCGATCGCCGGCAACCGCCAGACCAGCCTTGCCGACATTCTGGCTGGCGAACCGATCGTGGTGACCGGCACGTTCAAGCCGGGCAAGACGTCGAAGAACACCCATCAGGCGAGCTACGGCGCGCATTTCTGCGAGGTCGCGGTCAACGCCTATACCGGCGAGACACGCGTGCGACGGCTTCTCACCGTCGCGGCGGCGGGGCGTATCCTCAACGAGAAGACGGCGCGATCGCAGTGCTACGGCGGGCAGATCTTCGGCATCGGCACGGCGCTGACCGAGGAGCTGGTCGTCGACAAGCGCACCGGCCTGATGGTCAACCACGACCTCGCCGAATACCACCTGCCGGTGAACGCCGACGTGCCGCAACTCGAGGTCGTCATGCTGGAAGAGCGCGACCACGCGGCGAGCCCGCTGGCCGGCAAGGGCATCGGCGAGCTCGCGATCTGCGGCGTCGGCGCGGCCGTGACCAACGCGATCTACAACGCCTGCGGCGTTCGCGTGCGCGACTACCCGATGACGCTCGACAAGGTGCTGCGCGGCATGCCGCGCCAGAGTGTGGCGCAGGCGGCGGAGTGACGCCTCACCGATAAGACGAAGGGCGCGGGGCCATGGGTCCCACGCCCTTTTCAGTTCAGGATAGGGGGCCGTCCGGCCAGGCCGTCGCCTCGCGTCCGACGATCGCGCCGTATTCGCCGATCACGGCCGACGCCATGCGGTGGCCGGCCTCGGCCGCGCGGTCCAGCGAGCCGCCTTTCAGCACCACGGCCATCGCCGCGCCGTTGAAGCTGTCGCCGGCCGATGTCGTGTCGACGATGCGCTCGGCTTTGCGACCGGCGATCTCGCGCACGTTGCCCGGCTCGGCGACGACGGCCGGTTCGCCGCCGGACTTCACGATGGCTGCCGAAGCGCCGAACGCGAGGAGACGCTCCGCCGCCGCGTGGGCATCGCGGTCGCCGTAGAGGGCCTGCTCGTCGTCGAGGCCGGGCATGGTCAGCGTCGCGACGCCATGGGCGGCTGCGATCGTCTCGCGCGCGGCGTCGACGCTTTCCCAAAGGCGCGGTCGGTAGTTGCCGTCGAAGCCGACGATGCGGCCGGCCCCCTTCATCTGCTGCCCAAGCTCCAGCAGGCGCCGGCGGCCCTCGGGCGGCAGGATCGCCAGCGAGATGCCGGTGAAGTAGAGCGCGTCGAACAAGGCGAGTTCGTCGGCCAGTGCGTCTTCGCGCCCGTCTGTGAAGAGCCGCCGTGCAGCGGCGGTCGAGCGCCAGTAGGCGAAGGACCGCTCGCCGTGCGGATCGCGGCTGATGGCGTAGAGGCCGGTCGTCTCGCCGGAGGCGAGGTGGACATGGTCGGTCCGCACGCCTTCCGCCTCGATGAAGGCGGGGATTTCGCGGCCGAATGGATCGTCGCCGAGGCGCGTGACGTAATGGACCTCGACCGCCGGGTCGCTGCCGAGCGCACGGCGGCAGTAGACGCCGGCGTTCAGCGTGTCGCCGCCGACCGTCCGGTGCATGGTGCCGGGGGCTTCGCCGGGCTTCTCGTAGAGTTCGATCATGCACTCGCCGAGGAAGGCGATGCGGAGCGGCCCGGCCATCA
>NZ_CAJYIU010000219.1 GCF_913775355.1 uncultured Aureimonas sp. | reverse complement strand
GCGGGGACGAAGAAGGCGAGCAGGTTTTCGACGAAAGCCGCTCCTTGATCTTCAAGTCGCTGGAGATCGACCGGCTCTTCGACAAGACGAACGGCAGTCTCGTCTACGTCGCGCGCACGACGCGCCTCATCGACGGCTCACCGGACACCTCGCTCTCGGTGGTCGCGCCGATGGCCTGGAACGGCACGCAGCCGGCTCCTCCCAAGGTTCGGTGAAACAGCCGTTTCCGCCCCGGCTTCATATCCCGTCTGCCGGCTCGGTCGCGTCGTCCGGGCGTGCCGTGCCGGGACAGTGCCGCGATGGCGCCGACCGAATCCGACCGCCGCACATGGGGTGCAACAAGGCGATGCGGCCCGCAAAGACTGGCGGAGACATTTTTGTCGGATAATCTGTCGGGGTTCCCAGCCAAGGCTGGAAGAGATGGTGCTGCGAGAGAGGATTGAACTCTCGACCTCTCCATTACCAAGTTTATCGGGCCGGGGTTGCAGGGGGTTATGGAGAGGTGCGAAGCGGACAATTTGTCCGTTACAATTTAAGCACTTGCGGAGTATAAAGGGTTACAGGTAGGTTATTGCGGATACGCAAACGGTGCTGCCCATGTGCTGCCCACAGGAAGAACCTACGTTGCTTAAACTCCGACTCACGGATGCTGTGATCCGCAATTTCGAGCTGCCGAAGGACAAGGCAGACGTCGTCCTCTGGGATACCCTCGTGACTGGCTTCGGCCTCCGCGTTCGCCCGAACAGCAAGACGTGGATCATCGCTTATCGCCCGGCCGGGTCCGGCCGCGGGGGCGTGTTCAAAAGGATGCGGATCGGGACGCCGGCCACCCTGAAGACGGCCAGCGACGCGCGCAATCTAGCGAGGGCGACGCTCGGCAAGATCGCGCACGGTGGCGACCCGCTGGCCGAACGCAAGGCCGCCCGGGAGGCGGACAAGGCCAAGCTGGCGGACCTGATCGACAGGTACGAGGCCGACCTACAGCGCCGGAAGTATGTCGGCGCCGAGCTGCACTGCCGGAACCTGCGATCGAAGATGTCACATTTGCTGGCGCGCGACATTCGCGGCATCACCGGCGCCGAATTCGCCCGAGTGATCGAGAAGCTCGAGGCGGCCGGCAAGCCTGGCGCGGCTCGGGACTATCGGGCTCGCTGCCGAGCGTTTTTGACTTGGGCCGTCTCGAAAGCCCAAGCGATCCCGACCAATCCACTCGCCGGCCATCGCAAGGAGCGCGCGACGCGCGCTGACCGCGTAGCGAAGGCGGAGCACGGCCGGGCTCTGTCCGACGCCGAGGTCGCGCGGCTCTGGCTGGCGGGCGATCCCGACACAGTCAACGGTCGGCTCTGGCGGTTCTGGATCCTGACCGGGTGCCGCCGTGGTGAGGGCGCCGGACTGACGCGGGCGATGATCGACACGAAAGCGAAGGTGATCCGGTTGCCGGCCGCCTTCACGAAGCAGGGCAGAGGCCACGAAGTCCCCATCACGAAAGCGCTGGCCGAGCTCCTGGCCGCGTGCCCGGTGGATTCGCGGTCCGATCTCGTGTTCGCGTCGCCGCGGACCGGCGGCCTCATATCCGGGTGGATGCAGATTACTGACGCGGCCAACAAGGCGACCGGCTCTATTTTTTGATCCACGACATCAGGCGGACGTTCCGCACCGGGTTGTCGAGGCTCGGCATCGACACCGAGACGGCCGAGCGCGCGATCGGGCCTGCCAGGGCCGAGCTCCTGCAGATCTACGACAGGGACGGCGCCGAGGACAAGCTGCGTGCTGCGTTCGAAGCGTGGGCCACGCACGTCGCCAAAATTGTGGCCGATGAGGAGCGCCGACGTTTGGCCGAGGCGGTCGAAGCGGGTATTCGGCTAATGGAGAGGATGCGCCCAAATTGCGCGCAACAAAAAAATTATTCGAAGACGGGCGTTCCTCGTTCCCCGTGCACTTCAATCACTTAGAAATGTATTATTGTTGGAGTACAAGCAATTGTCAACTCCATAACTGATAAAATGGTCGATAGCGGCATTGCGTTATTGTCCAGCAATTGTAAATTTGTTCACAATGTAACCAGACAGGCGTTACAGATGTGACGGAGCTACAAGACGAGCACAGCACTAGCCCCTGTTCGACCTGATAGCGGAAGAAGGCGCGATGTCCGCGTCCCCGATCTCGGTGCGCTACCCGACAACGCCTTGCTGACTGACAAGCAGAAGTCGTTGCACAGCGGCTTCTCGATAGAAGCATTCCGGAAATGGCGCCGTGAGGGAAAGGGCCCTGAGACGGTCTACATCGAAGGCCGGCCGCGCTCGACCGTCGCCGCCTACCGTGCTTGGCTGGCCGGCGCTGTGAGGGCTTCCGCATGAACCGGAAGCAGCGACGTGCGGCGGCAAAACAGGGCACGAAGATCGATGAATTTCGTCGTCTCAGCCGACGCTTAGTGAAGGCGGGGCCGTTCGAGAGCTTCGATCCCTCCCGTCGGCTGCTTGGCGTCAATATTCGACCGATGACGGTCGACGACATGGCGCCAGGCTACGCCTACGAACCCGACTCGATCATGTTCGAAATCGCGATGCCTGCAACGCCGGACCAAGACGGAGCGCTGTGGCAAATGCCGGTTCACGTTCCGGCAGAGCTTCGCGAGCCGACAATCGACAATGCCCTCGCGGTCTATGCGCTGCTCTACAGCACCGACCCGCAAGCCCGCGCGATCATCGACGACCTTTCCGCTCGAGCTCGACCGATCCGCGAATCGCCATCCGGCTTCAACGGACCGCGTGAGTACTACGGACGCCGTTGGCTGCCGCCTCTCGATCCCACCCCGCCCGACGCTTCCGCCCCGACGAGTACGGCCAAGAATTGATCTCGAAACGGCACGACGCCGAACGGGGGCAAACCGTCGGCGTCGCAGAAAGGCGTATCGTGCAGAACAACTTAGCGCATTCCGCCGATGTCGGAAAGGCTTCGGCAAAGCAGCTCGGCGACGTCGTCGCCTTTCCGCGCGCGACGACCTCGTCGTTGCGCGTCGAATACACCGTCCTGGAGGCCGGGGCCGGCCGCGCGTCTCCGGCAAAAACCCTCGGCGTGGGCGCCCATGACGCTCCGATCGTCACACAGCACGGCCAGCAGCCGGCGGCGGGTATCGTACGCCGCGAGTCGGTCGTGGGGTCCGCAACGGAGGTGCTCTCTCGTCTGGCGATCACCTTGGAAGCGATGTCGGATCGGCAGGCGCTCGTCTGCGCACCACCACCGCCCGGGCAGGACGTGTGGGAGTTCGTTTCGCAGCGCGAAGCGGGCGACCGAACCGACGTCATATCGCGCTCTGCGGCACACTTCCCTGCGCCGGCCGGTCCAGCGCTCTTCGGGCTGGATCTCGACGTGAAGGGCTGGCCGCCCGCACTGCTTTCGAGGGTGAAGGCGTTCCCCGAACAAATCGCGGGCGTCCTGGCGACGGTGGCACCGACTTTCGGCGGCGCGGCCGGGCTGGTGCGGCCTTCATCTTCCGCCGGCGTGCGCTATCGCGAAAGCGGCCAGGAGACGGATAAGGGCGCCGGCCAACACCGCTTCTATGTTGGATCCGATGGCCGCGAGATCGCCCGCGCCGTGACCGCATTGCACGAACGCCTCATCCTCGAAGGCTGGGGCTACGGTTTCGTTTTTGAGAGCGGGCATATCGACGTTCGATCGCTGATCGATCGGAGTGCATCGGTCGCCACCGAGCGCCTGTGGTTCGAAGGCCGAGTGAAGCTCGCCGACCCGCGCCTCGAACTCGTCCCGAACGGTCGCAAGGCCGTCCTGCGCAACGAAGGCGGCGGACCAGTCGACCTGTCGACGATCGCCGACCTAACTGCTGATGAGCGGGCCCGGTTCGGAGCCATGTGCGACGGGATCCGTCAGCCGCTTCGGGCGCTCGCCGAAACCAAGCGACGCGTCTGGAAGGGAAAGCGGCGGGCCGAGCTCATCGGCAAGGGTGTGACGTGCCTCCAGAAAATCGGACCGTTTTGAGCTGGAATTTTCCACTTATGATCCCGTGAGCGGGACGAGGAGAATTCTATGAAGAAGTCGAAGTTCACCGAGGCGCAGATCGCGTTCGTCCTGA
>NZ_CAJYIU010000218.1 GCF_913775355.1 uncultured Aureimonas sp. | reverse complement strand
TTCGTCGAGAAGAGCATTGGTCACGGCCATCGACCAGGGCGAGCGCCCTCGCATCGTCTCCAGCGTCCGACGCGCGAATCTGCCGTGTACGGCGTCGCCCTCCATCGCTTCAAGCGCATGCTCGATCTCGGCGATGTCCGTATGGGCGAACGCTTCGGTTATCGCCTCGCCATGATGCGCCAGAAGCGGCGCACCGATCTCGTCGGCCTCGATTTCAATCAGCGCATCGACGGCGTCCCGGCTCGTGCCCGGCGTGAGTTCGGTGAGTTGCCGGCGCAGTTCCGCGAGGCGATTGGAGGGAACGCAATAGTCGAACAGTCCCGCCGCCACCGCGTCCCCCGCGTCGACCGCCTCGCCGGTGAGGGCGAGGTAGCGACCGAACGCCTTCGGGAGGCGGGGCAGCACGTAGGTCGCTCCGACATCGGGCAGGAAACCGATCCCGACCTCCGGCATGGCGAAGCGCACGCGCTCGGTCGCCACGCGGTGGCGGAGGTGCATGACGAGCCCAGCCCCGCCGCCCATGACGATGCCATCCGCCAGCGCGACAATCGGCTTTCGTGCATTGGCGAGCCGTGACAGCAGTTCGTACTCCTCCCGCCAGAAGGACTCGGCGACACCATCCGCGGCCCGGCCGCTGGCGACCACCGCGCGGATGTCCCCGCCTGCGCAGAACGCCCGATCCCCCGTGCCTTCCAGAAGCACGAGGGCGACGGCCGGATCGTCGAGGAAAGCGTCCAGCGCCCTGCGCATCGCCCTGATCATGCCGAGGTCGAGAGCATTCAGCGCCTTCGGACGGTTCAGGCGGATCACGCCTGCCCCGCCCTCCCGGCCGGTCACTACGGTTTCCTGCTCGTGCGACATGCGCCCTCCCCTCAAGCACCCGCGCGCAGGTTGCCGGGGAAAACCATGCCTGTCACGGCGGAAGCTGCCTCCCCGATGCAACCGCGTCGCCGGTCGCGCGTAGTCCCATCACGAATGACGTGAACGGGACTTTGACACATGAGCACGACGCTGGACGAGGATCGGGTTCGCCAGAAGGCGCACGAGATCTGGGAATCGGAAGGCCGCCCCGAGGGACGGGCCGCCTCCCACTGGATGCAGGCGAAGGAGATCGTCGCGCTGAAGGACAGCTTCGGCTCGACGCTGACGCCGGTGGAAGAGACGCTGGAAGACGAGCCCGAGCCGGCGGTCGCCTTCGAGAACCAGGGCGAGTTCCCGGAATTGACGGATATCGGCGAAGGCGCCCGCGGTCCGAGTTGGCAGGCCGCGCGCGAGACGACCGGCGCGAACGATGCCGATACCGACCCGGACAACACCGTGCCTTCGCAGGGCACCCGCCCGTAAAGCCTCGAACAGGAGACCGACCGATGACGAAGGACTTTCCCGAGCAGCGCATGCCGAACGATCGGCAGCGCAGCGAATTTGCCGAGAGTTCGACTATCAGCGAAGCCGACCGCGCCCTTCTCGAGACGGCGACCGCCGAAGCCCTAACGGACGCCGAGGATCGCCAGGCGGATCCGTTGGCCGACGACGAGGCGACCGAGGCGGGCGTCTACGCCGAACCCCGCAGCGAGGTCACCGCGCCGATGCCCGGCACGGGCTACGACGAGACCGAGGACGGCCTCGCCGACCAGGACGAGGCGGTGCGTCAGCAGGCTGAAGACCGCGTGACCGGCAGCCCCGAGGAGTTGAACTTCAAGGCGTGAGGCTCAACCGTCGCTGCGCTGGCCACGCGCCACGATCCGCAGCGCGTCGTCGGGCAACGGACGCTGCAGGGAGCGCGCCTCGGTCCAGGGCGCCTCCAGCCAGGCATTCATGTCCGCCTCTCCGGTCAGGATGACGGGCATCGCCTTGGGGTGGACGCTCCCGACGACGGCGTTGGCTGTCGTCGTGAGAAAGCCGTAGGCGTCGACCGTCACCTCTCCCTCCGCCTTGCGGCGGGTGCTGGTCCACCGGGTCCACAGACCGGCGAAGGCCATCGTCGGACGCTCGTCCGATGCCGCGAACCAGACGGGGACCTTTGTCTTGTCGCGCAGTGTCTCGTACTCGCAGAAGGCATTGAACGGCACGAGGCATCGGTGGGCGGGCGTCAGCCAGCGCCGCCAATGCGGGCTGTCGGTATTGCGGATATTCGTCACGCCGGGATCGGTCGATCGACCTTTCAGTGCGAACTGCGGTGACGGCATTCCCCAGCGGGCGGGCGCGAGTTCGCGCCCGCCTTCGAACAGGCGGACGATCGGGGCGGTCTGATCCGGAAAGATCGCCGGCATTGCAGCGAGATTTCCGAGCCTGTCACGCGTCGCCCTGGCGAAGTCCCGCATGGCCGACTGCGTCGTCGTCAACGAGTAGAGGTTGCACATCCGCCGTTCCCATTGTCCCGCGCAACTGTCTCGAAGGGGCAGTCGTCGGTGCACGCGTCACAACTAGCCTGCGACCGCTCCGGGGCTAGTTTCCCGCTCCGGGGCTAGTTTCCCGTTCCGACCTCGCTTCGCATTCCAGTTCGATCGGTTCTCATGCATCAGGACGGCTTGCCCCCACTCCGCCGCCGGTTGGCCTTCGGCACGATCGCCATGGCGCTGTTCGTCGCCGTGCTCGACGGTACGGTCGCCAATGTCGCGCTGCCGCCCATCACGCAGGATCTCGGCGTCTCGCCGGTGGAAGCGATCTGGGTGGTCAACGGGTATCAGCTCGCGGTTACCGTGCTCCTCCTGCCTCTGGCTCGCCTCGGTGAGATCTTCGGCTACCGACGGGTCTATCTCACAGGCCTCGGCATCTTCACGCTGGCCTCGCTCGTCTGCGCCCTCTCCCGCTCGCTCGACATGCTGATCGCGGCGCGCGTTCTCCAGGGCATCGGCGCGGCCGGCATCATGAGCGTCAACATCGCGCTCGTCCGCTTCATCTTCCCCGCCTCGAGGCTGGGGCGCGCGGTCGGGCGCGTCGCGATCGTCGTCGGCGTGTCCTCGGCGGCGGGTCCGTCGCTCGCCGGCGCGATCCTGTCGGTCGCCTCATGGCCGGCGCTGTTCCTGATCAACGTTCCCGTCGGCCTTCTCGCGCTGCTCGCCGGTTCGCGCACCCTTCCCGACACGCCGAAGTCCGGCCAGCCGTTCGACCTGAAGAGCGCCATCATGAGCGCCCTAACCTTCGGCATGCTGATCTCCGGCGTCAACGGGATCGGCCATTCCGAAGGCCTAGGCTTTTCGCTCGCGCTGATCGTGGGCGGACTGATCGTCGGGACCGTCTTCGTGCGCTCGCAGTTGCGACTGGCGGAGCCGATCCTGCCGGTAGACCTTCTGCGCCGACCGATCTTCGCGCTCTCGGCCGCCACCTCGGTCTGTTCCTTCGGAGCGCAGGGCATCGCCTTCGTCTCCCTGCCGTTCCTCCTGCACGACGAGTTGGGACGCTCGGCGGCGGAAACCGGCCTGCTGCTGACGCCCTGGCCGATCGCGACGGCGATCGCCGCCGCGATCTCGGGCCGGTTGGCCGACCGCTTCAATCCCGGGCGCCTCAGCGCCATCGGCCTCTTCCTGTTCGCGGCAGGACTTATGGCGCTGGTGCTGATGCCCGCCAACCCCAGCGACGCCAACCTGATCTGGCGGCTGGCGCTGGCCGGTTTCGGCTTTGGCCTGTTCCAGACGCCGAACAACAAGATCCTGATCACCAGCGCACCGCGCGAGCGAAGCGGCGGCGCGAGCGGCATCCAGTCGACGGCGCGCCTCGTCGGACAGTCGCTCGGCGTCGCGCTTGTCGCGGTGATGTTCGGCCTGGTGAGCGATCATCCGCTGACCGCCGCGCTGCTGCTGGCGGCGGCTCTCGCAGCCGGTGGCATCGTGCCGTCGCTCCTGCGTCGTTACGAGGCTCCACCGGTGGGGAAGCCGGCCGGCGCCCTCCAGGCCGAGGAGATCGCAGCCGGCGGCTGATCCGCCGTTGGCAATTCCTTATGGCCTCCGATGGCAGAGCTTTGACCAAAGCGAATGCGCGGAGACCGCCATGAACATCGCGATCGTCGGCTGCGGGTTCGTGGCCGACTATTACATGACGACGCTCCCGAACCACCCGGAGCTTCGTCTAGTCGGCGCCTACGACCGCGACCCCGCGGCCGCCCGCCGCTTCGCCGACTTCCACAAGACGCGAATTTTCGCGACGTTGGACGAGCTGCTCGCCGATCCCGCCGTCGAACTCGTGGTGAACCTCACCAATCCGGCGAGCCATTTCGAGGTGTCCAAGGCATGCCTCGACGCGGGCCGGCACGTCTATTCGGAGAAGCCGCTGGCGATGGAGATCGGCCAGGCGGAAGATCTCGTCCGGCTCGCCCGCGAGAAAGGGCTCCAGATCGCCTCGGCCCCCTGTTCGGTGCTGGGCGAGGCCGCTCAGACGGCGCGCCGGACCATCGAAGGCGGCAGCGTCGGCGACGTCAGGCTGGTCTACGCCGAGATGGAAGATTCGATGGTCTTCCGCGAGAACTACCGGACCTGGCGAAGCCTGTCCGGCGCGACGTGGCCGGCCGAGGACGAGTTCGCCGTCGGCTGCACGCTGGAGCACGCGGGCTACTACCTCACCTGGCTTTGCGAGTTCTTCGGGCCGGTGGAGGAGATGACGGCGTTCTCCGCCAAGCTGTTTCCCGACAAGGGCACGCAGCAGTCGCCGGACGAGATCGCCAACGACTTCTCGGTCGCCTGCCTGAGGTTCCGCTCCGGCGTCGTCGCACGGCTCACCTGCGGCCTCGCCGCGCCGAGCGACCGGTCGATGCACATCATCGGCACCAGCGGCGTCCTCTCGGTGACGGACGGCTGGAACGCCCGCTCGTCCCTCTACCTGCGCGATCCGGCCGGTCACTGGCGTCCGCGCGCCGGCATTTTCGGCAAGGTGCTGCGCCGACTGGAGCGCGGGCGACCGTTGAAGCACTGGTTCGGGCGCCGGCTCAGCGTGCCGCGCAGCGGTGCCGTGGTGCCGGAAACATCCTCCCGCATGGACTTCATGCGCGGGCCCGCACTGATGGCGGAAGCGATCCGAAGCGGCACGCGCACGCCGCTCGCCGACGCGTTTGCCCTTCACGTCACGGAACTCTCGATCGTGGCGCAGGACACCAGCGGATATCCGATGCCCTACAGGCCCCGCTCCACCTTCTGACGCGCCGTCGCGCGGTCCGAGGGACTTGCGCGGGTCGACATTGCGGCTAGGTTCGCTCCCACGCGTCGACGGCGAGCCCGTCCAGAACGGACCATCATGCAAAGCACGTCACGCCCCATCGCGATCCTCGCCAGCGACTCGCCCGAGGCCACGGAGGCCGCCGAGCGTCTCGCCGCGCTATACCGGACCGTCGAGCCGGAGGATGCCGAGGTCATCGTCGCGCTGGGCGGCGACGGCTTCATGCTCCAGGTGCTCCATCGCTTCATGGATACCGGCAAGCCGATCTACGGCATGAACAAGGGCACCGTCGGCTTCCTGATGAACGAGTTCCGGGAGGACGGCCTCTCCGAGCGCCTCGATCGTGCCAGCGAGACGGTGATCCACCCCCTGGAGATGACGGCGGTCGACGGCGACGGGCTCCCCCACTCGGCGCTGGCGATCAACGAGGTGGCCCTGTTCCGTCAGTCCTATCAGGCGGCGCGGCTGAAGATCAGTATCGACGGCAAGACGCGGCTGGAGGAGCTCGTCTGCGACGGCGTGCTCGTCGCCACACCGACCGGCTCGACCGCTTACAATCTGTCGGCACAAGGGCCGATCCTGCCGATCAGCGCGCCGCTGCTGGCGCTGACGCCTGTCAGCGCCTTTCGGCCGCGTCGGTGGCGCGGGGCGCTCCTGTCACGCCATCAGGTCGTCGACGTCGAGGTTCTGGAGGCGCAGAAGCGCCCCGTCAACGCGGTGGCCGATCATCGCGAGGTCAAGTCGGTCCAGTCGATCCGCATCCGCGAGTCCGCCGATCTGCGGAGCCTGATCCTGTTCGATGCCGAGCATTCGTGGGACGAGCGAATCCTCGCCGAGCAGTTCCGCTACTGATCTCAGGCGGCGAGGTAGCGCTCGGCCCGGCGGCGGGCGGCGCCCTGCTGCACCTCGCAGGACATGCGATGCAGAAGGCGACCGAGCTCGTCGCCTTCGCCAGCGCGCTCGGTCTTGCGGAAGGCGATCGTCACGCGGTCCATCACGGTGGAGGCGACGTCGGCGGCATCGAATCGGTCGTCGGCCGCCATGTCCTTCCAGGCGCGCACCGCCGACAGGAGGAGCGGTACCACGGTCTTCGGGAGTCCGGCGGCTGAGGCGAGCGCCGCGAAGGCAGGCTCCCTCGCATCGGCGATGATCGAGCGGACGCGCGCCTCCGGCAAGCTGGTCAGTCGGGCGAGGGATGCGGCGAAGAGGTCGATCCGCCCCATGCAGACCGCGCGAACGAGCACGGCGGCGTTGAGCTGGCTCGTCCCGCGCAACTGCTCGACGAAGGCCGTCATCTCGTCGGCCTTGATCGTATCGATCATCGAGGCCGTCGCCTGCTCCCGAACCTCTTCGCGCAGCCGTGACGCCCGCGACAGCCCGACGACGTTGGCGACGAGCGGAGACGAGCAGAGCGCATCGCCGAGTTGTGACAGGAGCGCATGACGCGGACCGGCCGGCAGATCGCCCCGTTGAAGAAGCGCGTAGCGGAGTTCACCGACGTCGGCCGCCATGTCGACGAGCCGGGTCACCGCCGCGGCGTCGAGGACCGCGCCCTGGTTCCTTGCGAGTTCCAGGCAGGCCACCGGCTCTCCGACCGAGACGATCACGCCCGCGACGCCGGCCGACACGTCCGCCCGCCGCGCGATGGCGACGCCGAGCCCGAGCCGCCCGGCTCGCACGAGTTCGCAGAGATCGTCGTCGGTCAGCATGGGCGACAGGAGAACGACCGGCAGCGCCACGTCGTCGATATCGGTGGACAGCATGCGAACGAGCTGGCGGGAAACCGTCGAGGCATCCGCGATGCCGTCCGCGATGGCACGGCGCACGCGCGGCGACGCATCTTCTGCCGCGATCACCAGCGCCGCTTCCGCCTCGCGCAGGTCGCTCGGCAGGAACTTCCGGTTCACCACTGCGTCCGCGAGCATTTCCACGGCGGCGCAGCGTTCGGCGGCCGTTGCGGTTTCGCACCAGAAGACGAATTGCTGTGCCAGCATGGACCCACGACCCGCATCATATTCGATGCGGACCATGGTGACCTTCAAAGCTTTAAGAAAGCGTTCACCACGCTCGCTCGCACTTGCTTAACCCTGCGGAACCGCGTCGGCCCGTGATGGGCGACGAAGCTCGAAGGCGTCGTCGGTCGAGGCGAAATCGAGATAGCCGAGGCGCGATAGCGGCCGGGCGAGATCGAGCGCGATCCGTCCGTCCCGCAGGATGCGCTCGTCGATGTGGATACCGACGACCTGACCGATCACCATCACCGCGTCGCTCTCGGCGCCGTCGAGTCCGACCGGCCGGAACCACTGGGTCAATCGGCATTCCAGCGCAGCGGGCGCTTCGGCGACACGCGGCGCTGCGACGAGCCGGCAGGGCGCTTCGGTGAGACCCGTGAGGGCGAACTCGCTGACCCCCGCCTCGGCCGGCGCAGAGGAGCGGTTCACCTGCTCGGCGAGGTCGCGCGTCGCAAGATTCACGACGAACTCGCCGGTCGCGATCGCGTGGCTCGCCGAATGCTTCATGCCCGTCGACGAGAACATGACGAGCTTCGGCTTGTCGGACAGAGCGTTGAAGAAGCTGTAGGGCGCGAGGTTCGTCGTGCCGTCCGGCGCGCGCGTCGAGATCCAGCCGATCGGGCGCGGCGCGACGATCGCCTTGAACGGGTCGTGGGCAAGACCGTGGTCGTTGGTCGCGGTCTCGTAGAACATCAAGCCACCGCCGGCATAGGAGCGTCGGACACCACGGCCGAAAGCTCCGGCCGCGGACGGTCGCTCGGCACCTCGGAGGGCGTACCGATATAGACGAAGCCGACGACCTTCTCTTCCGCCGCGATGCCCATCAGGCGCTTGGCCTCCTCGTCGTAGGCGACCCATTCCGTGATCCAGTTCGCGGCGAAGCCATGGGCGTGCGCGGCATGGATGAGGTTCATGGTCGCGGCGCCGGCCGACAGGACCTGCTCCCACTCCGGGATCTTGAAGTGTGGCTTGGCCGTGGAGACGACGCCGACCACGAGCGGCGCCCGCGTGAAACGCGCTTCCTCGTAGGCGCGCCGCGCCTCGCTCAAAGGCCCCTCGCGCGTTTCGGCGAGGTCCGCCAGCGCCTTTCCGAGGGCCGGTGCCGCGGCCCCCCGGAAGAGCACGAAGCGCCACGGCGCCAGCTTTCCATGATCGGGCACGCGCGACGCGGCCGTCAGGATTTCGCCGAGCACGGCTTCCGAGGGGCCGGGTTCGCAGAGCGCTGGAATGGAGACCGAGCGGCGCGTGGCGAGCAGTGTCTTGGCGTCGATCATCGAACGAATCCTCGTAGAGCCTGGACGTGGTGCTAGCCGAGATCGGGACGCCGGCCAACCGGACCACTTGCCGCCGTCCTTCGAACCTGCCTTGAAATGACCGGAGAGATAGCCTTGAACAGGCATCCGAATGGAAGGCCTAAGGAGGTTGAAGGTTGATCAAGCGCGCATCCGGCATCGCCTTGTCCCTCACCTTGTCCATCGCCCTCCAGGGACCGGCCCGCGCGCAGGATGCTCCTCCGGGACCGGGCGGTGCGGGCGGGCCCGATC
>NZ_CAJYIU010000217.1 GCF_913775355.1 uncultured Aureimonas sp. | reverse complement strand
CTGGGTCGTCGATGCGCTCGGCTCGTCGTCGCCGGCGACGCTTCTCGCCGACCATTTCTGGCTTCTCGTGATCCTCGCCGTCACGACGCTTCTCCTGCGCACCCTCGTCCTCTTCGCCGCCTCGCTCATCGAGCAGCAGGTGATCGTTCCCTCGCTCTACAACCGCATCCGCTGGCAGTCCTACCGGCGGCTGATGGATCAGTCCTACATCTTCTTCCAGAACGACTTCGCGGGCCGCGTCGCCCAGAAGGTGCAGCAGGTCGGCGAGGCGACGGGCGACTTCATCGTCACGACGCTCCAGACCTTCTGGAGCTTCGTCACCTTCACGCTGCTGGCCGTCGCCATCCTCGGCGCGATGGACCCGTGGATGGGGCTCGTCCTCTTCCTGTGGGCGATCGGCTACGGCTGGATCGTGCGGGACCTCTTGCCACGTATCCGCCGCGCCGGCCGCGAGAGCGCCGAGGCGCGCTCGATCATGTCCGGCCGCATCGTCGACAGCTTCACCAACATCCTCGCGGTCAAGCTCTTCGATCCCGGCCGGCGGCAGGACGCCTTCGTGCTCGACGGCTTCCGCCGCTTCGTCGAGGCGATCCGCGCGCTGACGCGGGCGATCACCGCCGTGCGCACGGCGGTCGCCGTCCTCAACGGCCTGATGATGACGGCGATCGGCGCCCTGGTCCTGCACTCCTGGATGCGGAACACCGCCTCGACCGGCGACGTCGCCACCGCGCTCGGCCTCATCCTCCGGCTCAACCAGATGAGCGGCTGGATGATGTTCAACATCAACGGCCTCGTCCGCAACTACGGCACCGTCCAGGACGCGGTCGCCACCGTCTCGGCCGCCCCGGCGCTGGTCGACCGGGCGGGCGCGCCGGCGCTTCGGCCCACCGGGGGCGCGGTCGAGTTCCGCGACGTGACCTTCCACTACGGCAAGGGGGCGGGCGTCATCGAGAACTTCTCGCTCGCCATTCGGCCGGGCGAGAAGGTCGGCCTCGTCGGGCGCTCGGGGGCCGGCAAGACGACCCTCGTCAACCTCCTCCTGCGCCTCTACGACGTCGAGCACGGCAAGATCCTCCTCGACGGGCAGGACATCGCCGGCGTGACGCAGACGTCGCTTCGTCGCGAGATCGGCGTCGTCACGCAGGACACCTCGCTTTTCCACCGCTCGATCCGCGACAACATCGCCTATGGTCGTCCCGACGCCACCGAGGAGGAAATCCTCCTTGCCGCACGGCGCGCCGACGCGCTCGGCTTCATCCGGACCGTGCGCGACCCGAATGGGCGCGAGGGGCTCGATGCGTTCGTGGGCGAGCGCGGCGTCAAGCTGTCGGGCGGCCAGCGCCAGCGCATCGCCATCGCCCGCGTCTTCCTGAAGAACGCGCCGGTCCTCGTACTCGACGAGGCGACGTCGGCGCTCGACTCGGAGGTCGAGGCGGCGATCCAGGAGAATCTCGCCGGCATGATGGAGGGCAAAACAGTGATCGCGATCGCGCATCGCCTGTCGACCATCGCCCGCCTCGACCGTCTCGTCGTGATCGATGCCGGCCGCATCGTGGAGGAGGGGACCCACGCCGAGCTCGTCCGGCGCGGTGGTCTCTACGCCTCGCTCTGGGCCCGGCAGTCCGGCGGCTTTCTGCCGGCGGCGGCGGAATGACCGGGTGCGTGTTCTCCGAGCGACATAACCGCCCGAAGCGTCGCCATAGTCTGGACAAGTTCCAAGTGGGCGCTTAGAAATCGCGGCCGAAACGGCTCTAGGGGAGGGCGCGGTCGCTCCGGCGCTCGGTGTGCTCCGCGAGGTCGTGTTGGGACTGAGGCAGGCGCGCCGCATCGATGCGCCGGCCCTGAAGGAGCGCATTTCTCCGTGAGCGTCGATCACAGCAGCGAACCCACTCGCCGGGACTTCCTATACATCGCGACGGGGGCGGCCGGCGTCGTCGGTGCCGTCGCGGCGGTCTGGCCCTTCATCGACCAGATGAACCCGGATGCCGCGACGCTGGCGCTGGCGCAGGTGGACGTCGACATCAGCCAGATCGCGGCCGGCCAGTCGATCACCGCCAAATGGCGCGGCAAGCCGATCTTCATCCGGCAGCGCACCCCGACCGAGATCGAGGACGGCAAGGGCGTCTCGCTGTCCGATCTCAAGGATCCGATCGCGCGCAACGCCAACCTGCCGGCCGACGCGCCGGCGACCGACGTCAACCGCGCCGCCGAGGGTCAGGAGCAGTGGCTCGTGATGGTCGGCGTGTGCACCCATCTCGGCTGCGTGCCGCTCGGCCAGTCCGGCGACTACGACGGCTGGTACTGCCCCTGCCACGGCTCGCACTACGACACGGCGGGGCGCGTGCGTAAGGGCCCGGCGCCCGAGAACATGGCGGTCCCGCTGTACTCGTTCCCCAACCCCACCACCATCCGCATCGGCTGAGGCAAGAGGCACAAAGAACATGAGTGGTCCTTCCTCCTACGTGCCGAACAACGGCGTCATGCGCTGGCTCGACGCCCGCCTGCCGCTGCCCCGGCTCCTCTACGATTCGTTCGTGGCCTTCCCGGTCCCGCGCAACCTGAGCTACGCCTATACGTTCGGCGGCATCCTGGCGCTGTTCCTCGGCATCCAGATCCTGACCGGCGTCGTCCTGGCGATGCACTATGCGGCCAATTCCGGCATCGCCTTCCAGTCCGTCGAGAGCATCGTGCGCGACGTCAACTGGGGCTGGCTGCTGCGCTACATGCACGCCAACGGCGCTTCGTTCTTCTTCATCGCCGTCTACATCCACATCTTCCGCGGCCTCTACTACGGCTCCTACAAGGCGCCGCGCGAGATCATGTGGATCCTCGGTGTCATCATCTTCCTCCTGATGATGGCCACCGCCTTCATGGGCTACGTCCTGCCCTGGGGTCAGATGTCCTTCTGGGGCGCGACGGTCATCACCGGCTTCTTCACCGCCTTCCCCGGCATCGGCGGCCCGATCCAGACGCTGCTTCTCGGCGGCTTCGCCGTCGACAACGCGACGCTGAACCGCTTCTTCGCCCTGCACTACCTCCTGCCGTTCATGATCGCGGGCGTCGTGATCCTGCACATCTGGGCGCTGCACGTGGTCGGCCAGACCAACCCGACCGGCGTCGAGATCAAGTCCTCGAAGGACACCGTGCCGTTCACGCCGCACGCGACCATCAAGGACGGGTTCGCGATGGTCGTGTTCCTCGCGTTCTTCTCGTACTTCGTCTTCTACATGCCGAACTATCTCGGCCACCCCGACAACTACATTCCCGCCAACCCGCTGCAGACGCCGGCCCACATCGTTCCGGAATGGTACTTCCTGCCGTTCTACGCGATGCTGCGTGCCATCACGTTCAACATCGGCCCGATCGATTCCAAGCTCGGCGGCGTCCTGGTGATGTTCGGCTCGATCATCATCCTGTTCTTCCTGCCCTGGCTCGACACCAGCCGCGTGCGCTCCACCGCCTACCGCCCGATCTACAAGATTTTCTTCTGGATCTTCGCGGTGAACGCGGTGCTGCTCGGCTGGCTCGGCTCGCGCCCGGCCGAGGGCATCTACCCGACGCTCTCGCTGATCGGCACGATCTACTACTTCGCGCACTTCCTCATCGTCCTGCCGGTCCTCGGCCTGGTGGAGACCCCGAAGAAGCTGCCGAACTCGATCACGGAGGCGGTGCTGGCCAAGCGCGGCGCCGCGCGCGCAGTGCCGGCCGGCGCCACCGCGTCTCCCGAAACCAAAGGCTGACGAAGCGACCCATGGACCTTGCAATGAGAAAGCTTCTTCCAGCCCTTCTGGTCGCGGGCGTCGTCATGAGCCCGGCCCTCGGCCGGGCGCAGGAGCCGGCTGCTCCCGCCGGACAGATCGTCGGGGATGCGCCGGGCGAGGCGCCGGACGCGACGCGCGGCACCGAGCAGGCGGTCAACGGCGAGCACGGCGGCAGCGCGGGCGGCGAGCATGCCACGCCGCACTATCCGCTCAAGAAGCCGGCCGAGCTCGCCTGGACCTTCGCCGGGCCCTTCGGGCACTGGGACCTCGGGCAGCTGCAGCGCGGCCTGAAGGTGTACAAGGAGGTCTGCTCGAACTGCCATTCGATGAACCTCGTGTCGTTCCGCAACTTCTCGGCGCTGGGCTACAGCGACGAGCAGGTCCGGGCGCTCGCGGCCGAGTACCAGATCACCGATCCGGCGCCGAACGCGCAGGGGGAGATGTTCCAGCGCGCCGGCATTCCCTCCGACCGCCTGCCCGCGCCCTATCCGAATCCGGAAGCGGCCGCTGCGGCTCTCGGTGGCGCCCATCCGCCGGATCTGTCGCTCATCGCCAAGGCCCGCTCGGTCGAGCGCGGCTTCCCGCGGTTCCTTCTCGATATTTTCCCGTGGAGCCAGTACGCCGAAGGCGGGCCGGACTACATCCACTCGCTGCTGACGGGCTACGAGCAGGCGCCCGCCAACGTCACCATCCAGCCGGGCACCTACTACAACCCGCACTTCATCTCGGGCCCCGCGCTCGCGATGGCGCCCCCGCTCAGCGACGGACAGGTGACCTACGACGACGGCGCCCCGGCGACGCTGGAGCAGTACTCCCGCGACGTGTCGGCCTTCCTGATGTGGACGGCCGAGCCGCACCTCGTCGAGCGCAAGGCGACGGGTTTCGTGGTGATGATCTTCCTGATCAGCTTCGCGATCATGCTCTACCTTGTGAAGCGTCGCGTTTGGGCAGATACGCCCCACTGACCGGCCGACCGCGTCGCGACCACATTCAAGGGGCCTTCGGGCCCCTTGTCTTTTGGGGATTGCTTTCCACGGATGATGACCTGCGGTTGAGGGAACCTTCATATTTCCCGGTCTAGGCTTCGCAGGTCTCAAGGGGATCGCGATGTTCCGGCTTCCGTCATTCGATCTCATCCGCATCAGCTCCATCATCGCCCTGTCCTCGAGCATGATCATCGGCTCGATCGCGCTGCGGGGCGTTCTGGACCAGAACCAGCGGGCCGGTGCCTCGCTGGTCGAACTGCAGCTGTTCGAACTCGCGACCGCCGCCGCCACCGCCATCACCAAGGAACGCCGCCCGCTGGAACTCGCGCTCGGCGAGGAGCCGGGTGCGGCCGATGCGATCACCAACGAGCTGCGGGCGGCCCGCGGCGACACCGACCGCGCCCTCGATCGCTTCCGCGTCGGAGCGGAGGCGACGACGCTGCGCGACAGCGTCAACTTCAAGTTTTTGACAGCGCTCCTGCGCGACGAGCGCCGCGGCGCCGACGCGCTCCTCGCCCTGCCGCTGAAGGACCGCCAGATCAGCCTCCAGCTGCGCGTGGCGCGGGGCATGTCGTCGATTTCGGAGACTTTCGTCCCCTTCGTCGACAAGACGGCGCAGCGCGTCATCCAGGCTGACGAGAACCTCGCCGGCCGCGTCAACGTCGCGCGCCTTCTCGGCGCTCTCTACGAGTCCGCGACCCGCCTGCCGTCCGAGGTGATGCCGGCGCTCAAGTGGTCGGAGGTGATCCCGCCGGAAGCGGTGATGACCAGCATGCGCGTTCAGCAGCGCATCCTTGCTCTCTGGGACGTCGGCGTCTCGCAGCTCGAGTTCGGCCCCGATTCGCCGCGTTTGCGGCAGGCGCACGAGGAGATCCGCTCGGTCTACTTCGGCAAGGGCTTCCCCTTCCTCGTCCGCGCGATCGAAACCTATTCGCGCCGACCGCTGAACTCCACCGAGCACGCCAAGCGGATATCCGAGGTCTACGCGCCGACGACGCTGCCGATCCTGCGCATGCGCAACCTCTACGTCGACGCGATGATGGACGAGGCGGTCGAGATCCAGAAGTCGACGCTGATCCAGATGAAGCTCGTCGTCTCCCTCGCCGTGC